>NZ_JBEUMH010000006.1:0-322878 GCF_041080745.1 Stenotrophomonas sp. JAG2
GTGCGGTCGAGATCGTGATGCCACGTGCCTTTTCTTCCGGCGCGGCGTCGATCGACGAGTAGTCCTTGAACTCACCGCCAAAGCGCTCGGCACCGATCTTGGTCAGTGCGGCGGTCAGCGTGGTCTTGCCGTGGTCAACGTGACCGATGGTGCCGACATTGACGTGCGGCTTGGTGCGCTCGAACTTACCCTTGGCCATGGCTGCTTATCTCGAAATCGTCTGAATTGGTGGCACTTAGATGGTGCTCACGAAAGGAATCGAACCTTCGACCTCCTCCTTACCAAGGAGGTGCTCTACCGACTGAGCTACGTGAGCGAGTTTTGTATTATGGCACGAATTTGAATATATTCAAACTCATTCAATGGAGCGGGAGACGGGGATCGAACCCGCACCATCAGCTTGGAAGGCTGAGGTTCTACCATTGAACTACTCCCGCATCGGAAGCTCTTGCCACAACATGAAACTGGTGGAGGGAGGTGGATTCGAACCACCGAAGGCGTAAGCCAGCAGATTTACAGTCTGCCCCCGTTGGCCGCTTGGGTATCCCTCCTTACCACCCTGTCCCGTGGCGCCGAAGCGTTTTCGGTGTGGGGTGGAAGAGCCGTGAATTTTGGGGATAAACGGGGGTTCTGTCAACAACCTTTTTGAATTTTTTCACATGAATTTCGAATTGCCCTGCCGGGACGGGCTATTGGCCCGGCAAGGCCAGGGTTTCGCTGGCGAAGATGGCCACATGCGGCACGCCATCGGCACCGATCCAGCCGCGATACATGCCCTGGGTGTTGAACGGCGTCGCGGCGCGGCCATCGGCGGAGAGCACGATCGCGCCACCATCACCACCGAGGGCGGGAATGCGCTCGTTGATCACCGCACGCCCGGCTTCCACCGGCCCCTGCTTGAGGTACTGCATGCGCGCGCAGATATCGTGCGCGGCCGCGGTGCGGATGTAGTACTCGCCCCAGCCCGTGCCGGACACCGCACACCCTGCATCGGCATAGGTGCCGGCGCCGATGATCGGTGAGTCGCCGACACGGCCATAGCGCTTGTTGGTCATGCCGCCGGTGGAGGTGCCCGCGGCGAGCTTGCCGTCCTTGTCCAGTGCGACCGCGCCAACCGTGCCGAAATGGCGCGCCGTTTCCAGATCCGCATGGGCCTGGCCACCGGCCTCTTCTTTCAGCGCCTTCTGCAGCTGCTGCCAGCGCTTGTCGGTGCGGAAGTAGGACGGATCCACGAGGGCAATGCCCTGGCTGCTGGCGAACGCCTCGGCGCCCTGCCCGACCATCATCACGTGCGGAGAATGCTGCATCACCGCTTCGGCGAGCAGGATCGGATTGCGCACGCGCTGCACGCCGGCCACCGCGCCCGCCTTGAGCGTGGCGCCGTCCATCAGCGAGGCATCCAGTTCATTGCGACCGTCGTGGGTGAATACCGCCCCTTTGCCGGCATTGAAGGTGGGATCGTCCTCGAGCACGGTGATCGCCGCGGTGACGGCTTCCAGCGCCGGCTTGCCCGCCGCCAGCGCGGCATGGCCTTTCAACAGCGCCTGCTGCAGGGCCGCGCGCGCGGCTTTTTCCTCGGTGGGCGAGAGATCCTTGCGCTCCACTCCCGCTCCGCCATGGATGACCAGCACCGGCTCGGCGGCGGTGGCCGCCAGCGGGAGCGACAGGCACAGCGACAACACCACCACAGCAGAACGCGACATGGGCAGGCACTCTCAAGGGACGAGGCCCCATCATGGCACGCGCGGCGGGCCACCCACGCGCGTGGCTGTTTTGTCACGCATGGCGTGGATCTACCGGCGCAGCTGCAGGCGCCCTGCACGGATGTCAGCCGTGATCTCGAACGCCGCGTCGTCCACCCGGAAGCCATCCAGGTGCAGGCGACTGCCCTCGCCTACCCCGGTCACCGGGATGGCGAGAAAATCCAGCGGTTTACCGCCGCGCAGGCGATCGGCGGTGTGCTGCGGCATCACCAGCCACGCATAGCCGCCATCGCGGCTGTACACCTGGCCGGTGCCGTCGGCTTCCACGCACAGCGCGGTGTCTTCATCCACGCCGAGGCCGACCATGGCCTGCTGCCCGCTGCGCTGGGCGGCACGGGCCACGAATACGATCAGGCGGCCGAGCCGGTCGCGCTTGCCGAAATGGGTATCGGTGACCACGTTGGCCAGGTACGGCATGGTCAGGAAATCGCTGTCCAGCGTCACCGCCCGGCCCATCGGATCGCGCAGCGCGCGCCGCGACGTCACGCTGCCGCCATCCAGGGCGCCGTAGCTGTAGCCCCCCAGGATGGCCAACCCGGCACTGGTCCCGGCGATCGGCCGCCCGGCGCGGACGTGCGCATTGAGCGCCTCGTTCACCGGCGTGCCCTTCCAGAAACGGATATAGCGCGACTGGTCGCCACCGGCGATGAAGATCGCATCGGCAGCGGCGATCACCCCCAGCACCGCCGGGTCGTCCGCCGCGCGCCGGCTGTTGAACACCAGGGTCTGTACCGAGGCCGCCCCGCCGATCTCCCGGTAGAGCCGGCTCTGCAGCTCATCGGCGCCGGAGGCGCGCAGGATCACCACCCGGCCGTGACCGGCACGCGCCAGCCACCACTGGAACGCGGCCGGCACCCACTCGCCACCGCCCATCAGCATCATCGCCGGCTCGGTATGGGTGGCGCGCGGGGCGTCCAGGGCGCCCACCTCGTAATAGCGATAGCCCGGGTCCTGCAGACTGCGCGAATCCTGGGCGTGGAGGGGGAGCGAGAGCGCGGCGAGCAACAGCCACAGGAGGGAATGGATCGGCCGGAAACCCTTGTGCACGTTGACCTCCCTGAATAAAACGGGCCTGAAAGCGCTTTCACTCTTTGCCAGAGAAATTGGCAGTGGTCAACCCCGTAAAAAAGGCGTTAAATGCGCGCCGTCCATTCGCGAAATGTGAATGGGGGACAGGCCTCCCTCGAGGCCGACACTTTCTTCTCGAGAATTCTCATGCGTAAACAGGCGATGGCGTGGTCGATCCAGCTGGCGTTGATGGGTGTGGCCGCAACCGCGGCTGCCCAGACGTCCGCCCCCGGGGTGCAACAACTGGATACGGTGCAGGTCACCGGCTCGCGCATCCCGCGCGCGCAGGTGGAGGGGCCGGCCCCCGTCACCGTCATCACCGCCGAGCAGATCCAGGCCAGCGGCTTCACCAGCGTACCGGACGTGCTGCGCTCGATGACCCAGAACGGGGGTGAGACCCAGAGCCAGCAGTCCTCCAGCGGCGCGGACTTCTCCCCCGGTGCGCAGCAGGTCGACCTGCGCGGCCTCGGCCCCAACCACACCCTGGTGCTGGTCAACGGCCGCCGCATCGCCGATTTCCCGATGCCCTTCCAGGGCCGCAGCAACTTCACCGACGTCTCCAACATCCCGATCGGGATGATCGAGCGCATCGAAGTGCTGACCGGCAGTGCCTCGGCGATCTACGGCTCGGACGCCATCGCCGGCGTGGTGAACTTCATCCTGAAGAAGCAGGTGGATGGCACCACGGTCGACATGCGCATGGGCACCACCAGCGAAGGCGGCGGTGAGTCCTTCGACATGAGCATCGCCAGTGGCTTCGACGCCGGCCGCTTCAGCGCGGTCTACAGCCTGGAACTGCAGTCGCAGACGCCGCTGTGGGCGTATGAGCGTGGCCAGCAGGATTCCACGCTGGACGCGCCGACCGAGAGCGCGCGTGCCGCGCGGCGCGCCTACCTGCGCACCGACTACAACGATGACTACCTCGATCCGGGCCAGGCCACCTGCGATGCGCTGGCCGGCCAGAACAACGGCAGCACCCAGTACGCCGAGCGTGCGCGCTACGGCTTCTACTGCGGCAGCGACCGGTCGATCGGCTACGGCACGATCCTGAGCAAGCGCCGCGGCGCCAACGGCTATGCCGCGCTGCGCTACGCCTTCGACAACGGCGCGGAATGGTTCGCCGATGTGCAGATGGGTTACCACGACCTGGCGCTGATGCGCGATGTGACCCAATGGGGCCGCATGGCCGCCGACGGCAATGAAGACGGCTACTTCTACAACCAGGCCACCGACCAGGTGGAGTTCTGGCAGCGCCAGTTCTCTCCGGAAGAGATGGGCGGGTTGAACAACGGCATGGTGCGCAGCACGCAGAAGACCTTCAGCGTGACCACCGGCTTCAAGGGCGCACTCGGTGCGGACTGGGAGTACGAGGCGTCGTTGAGCCACTCGCAGTACCAGTCCCGCATCCGCTGGCCGCAGATCATCGCTGCCAAGGCCAATGCGCTGTTCCTGGGCGAGCAGCTGGGCGAGTACACCGATGACGACGACAACGTGTTCCCGGTCTTCAACGCCGACCCGGCGCGCCTGTACCGGCCGCTGAGCCGCAGCGAGTACGACTCGATCGCCGCACGCACCACCTATACGCCGAAGTCGCGCACCGATACCGCCGCGCTGACCCTGACCAACGGCGAGCTGTTCGAGCTGCCGGGCGGCAAGGCCGGTTTCGCGGCGACAGCCGAGTTCGGCAACCAGTCCTATGCACTGAATCCGGACCCGCTGGCGACGCAGTACTACTACTACAGCTGGAAGGACTCGGACGGCCACGGCAGCCGCAATCGCTGGGCGACCGCGGCCGAGCTGCGCCTGCCGCTGCACGACACGTTCAACCTCAGCGTGGCCGGCCGCTTCGACCAGTATCGCTACTCGGGCAACACCATCGGCAAGGCGACCTGGAGCGGCGGCCTGGAATGGCGCCCGATCGAGACCCTGCTGGTGCGCGGCTCCTACGGCACCGCCTTCCGCGCGCCGGACCTGCACTACGTGTATGCCGGCCCGGGCAATGACGAAACCAGCGCCAACGACTATTACGCCTGTGCGGTGGACGGCGGTGATGACTGCTCGGATTACGAAGAGAACCTCATCCGCACGCGCGAAGGCAATCGCAAGCTGGATCCGGAAACGAGCACCTCGTGGAGTGCCGGCTTCGTGTGGTCGCCAGCGGTGGGGCTGGACCTGTCGGTGGACTGGTTCGACATCGACATGCGCGACCAGGTGCAGGACATGGACGTGAGCACGATCCTGCGCGATGAGGCGGCCTGCCGCCTGGGCGGCGCCGATGCGGCCTCGCCGACCTGCGTGGATGCGATCAGCCGGGTCACCCGCACCAGCGATGGCCGCCTCTATGGCGTGCATGTGAGCCCGATCAACATCGCGCGCGAGACCACGCGCGGCATCGACGTGGGCCTGCGCTACCGCCTGGGCACCGGGATCGGCGACTTCATCTTCAGTGGCAACCACACCTGGGTGAAGACGCACGATTTCCAGCAGTTCGAGGGCGATGTGGTCGAGGACCAGTTCGCGGTCAACAGCGGTTTCGATATCCCGCGCACCAAAACCAGTGCGAGCGTGACCTGGGAGAACGCGGCGTGGTCGGCCACGCTGTACGGCTCGCGCCTGGGCAGGCTGCCGACCTACGACAGCTACGACCAGAGCTTCGATCCGGACAGCGGCGACAGCCCGTGGATCGGCGCGACGTACCGTTACAACGTGTCGCTGCAGTACCGCTTCGACGATCATTCGCGCCTGTCGCTGTCGGTGGTCAACATCGCCAACAAGCTGCCGCCGAAGGATGCGACGTATACGCCGTATCCGTACTACGACGTGTCCTGGTTCGATACGGTGGGACGCACGATCAACCTGCAGTACACGCACAAGTTTGGCGGTTCGGCGCTGTAAGCGCGGTTTCTGGACCTGCACAGGGCCCGCCGCATGGCGGGCTTTGTGCTTTTCGTGGCCTGCGCTTGGCCACGACCCGGACAGGGCTGCTGTGGCCAGCGTCAGTCCCCTGCGGATGCCAACCTGGTCCACGCGGCGCGTACCGCAGCAATCACCTCGGGGTCAACCTCACGGCGTTGTTGGCACCACACATGGCGGGCATCAGCTGCGTAGGGGTAGCTCACGGGTTGAAAGGAGCAGGGATCCGCGTCAGCAAGCTGATGCTCATGGAACCAGACGCGGGTGTCGTCCCTGCACCAGGGACCCTGCACCTTGGGCGCCCCTGGCGCGCAGCGTCCCAGTGCAATGAACATGGATCCGGTCGAGTCGTGGAACCACAGCTGCTCACGGTCCTGGAAGAAACCATTCCCCAGGCGCACCAGCGATGCAGCATCAATGCCCGCGCAGACCACCCCATGTCGATACACAGCGTTACGCCCACGCGCGATACCTGCCTCCAGAATCTCGAACGTATCCGGGGATTCGGGAAGACGTTCCATGCCGTACCAGATCCTGGCGCCGTCGCCGTAGTAGTCGCTGTCCCTGCACAAGCGTTTGAAGCGCGCCGGGTCAACCTCATCGCAGGCGAAGTCACGGCCATCGCGGTCCGCAAGGTATGCGTGATTGCCCACCACTACCGCGTTTCCAACCACGCGGAAACGCTCCTGCAATCCGGCGATGGGTCGATCCTTGAAATACAGGTAGTTGCCGTCCCGCCAGATCAGGCCAGCCACCCGACGGAAGTGAAAAGGATCCGCTTCTTCGACTCGCCGAGCGGATGCGAGGCGGGAGGACCCGTAGTACACGTGCTTCCCGTCGGTGATGTACTCGTCGCCAAACCACAGGGGGCGGCCTGGCGTGGCCCTGCGCACGAAGGCGTTGCCACGCTTGTTGAAGCGCAGCATCAGCTTTCGGAAGTAGAGCGCCTTCTGATGGCGCTGCTGCTCGGGCATCCACGCAATCAGCTTGGCAAGCAGAGGATCCAACTCCGCCATCGCATCTGATGACAGGCCCCGTACCTTGTGCAGCCTGCCCTTGCCGACGCGCCACACGCCCTCCTCGCCCATCCCACCATAGGGATACCGACCCACAGCCACGTAGCCTTTGGCCTCCTCCCCTGCCAGTGAAGCCAGACACCGGAACAGATCCAGTCGGGGAGCCGCGTCCTGCAGATTTCTGCCATCGCTCAGAAAGAACAGCAGCACCTGCTGTTCGGGCAGGTACTGGCAAAGGAACAGCTCTTCCGGGTTGCAGTCCGCAGTGTCGAGCAGGTCTGCAAGGGCATCGAGCACCTGCCGCTCGTCCGGCAACGGCTGTTTGAGCCACTGCTCGAACAGCGCGGCGGGGACATGGATCTGCGCGGCAATTGAGAGAGGCTCGCTCACGGGTGCTCCGGATGAAGGTGGCTGCCAGCGAATGAATCCATCGTGTGGGCTGGCGCCGCGGAATTATCCAGCCGGGCCGGCCACGCGGCCATACAACTACTTGATAAAGAGCAATCAGCCTTGTCGGTATCCTGAAGCAGGTGCGCGACGTGGACGAGTCGGCCTAGCACCCGAGACCGTGCGGCGCTTCTGCCCTTGACGATGCATGCCGCGGGAAACACTGCATGCACCGGCGTCTTTTCCACACCCCCCGTGGAAACCCATGGGGGTTTGATGTGGACAAGTGCATGCAAGCCATGCAGCGCAACGCTTTCAGGGCGTGGCGATATTTTGTCCAGCCGCAGATCGCGGTTTTCCACACACACCGTGGAAAGCGATGGGGGTTTGCTGTGGACAACCCCGGGTGAGCGATGCACTGCAACGGTTTTCAGTGGTGGTCATAAATTGACCACGTCGCGTGCGGGCGGGTGCGCCGGGGTGCCGGCCAGCGGCCGACACTACCGCGCAGGGGTTTTCCACACGGTGCGTGGAGAGGCGTGGGGGTTTGCTGTGGACAAGTGAGGCGGAGACATACCAGGCAAGGGTTTCGATGCCTGGTCATTTTTTATCCAGCCCACTCTGGTGCGGAATGTGCTCGGCACAAACGCAAACGCCCCGCGCGAGGCGGGGCGTTCGGGCATCAACGGGCGAGGAACTCAGACGTTGAAGCGGAAGTGCAGGATGTCGCCTTCCTGGACGCGGTATTCCTTGCCTTCCAGACGCAGACGACCCGCTTCCTTGGCACCGGCTTCGCCCTTGTACTTGATGAAGTCGTCATACGCGATGGTTTCGGCGCGGATGAAGCCCTTCTCGAAGTCGGTGTGGATGACGGCGGCGGCCTGCGGGGCGGTGGCGCCCTTGCGTACGGTCCACGCGCGGACTTCCTTCACGCCCGCGGTGAAGTAGGTCTGCAGGCCCAGCAGCTGGTAGGCCGCGTAGATCACGCGGTTCAAGCCCGGCTCGGACAGGCCCAGGTCGGCCAGGAACGTATCGCGGTCTTCGTCGTCGAGCTGGGACAGCTCTTCTTCGATCGCAGCCGAGACCGGCACGACCTGCGCGCCCTCTTCGGCGGCACGGGCACGCACGGCATCCAGGTGCGGGTTGTTCTCGAAGCCGTCTTCCAGCACGTTGGCGATGTACATCACCGGCTTGAGCGTCAGCAGGAACAGGTCACGGACCAGCGCCTTCTCTTCCTCATCCAGGCCGGCGGTACGACCGGCCTTGCCGTCGGCCAGCGCGGCCTGCAGCTTGGCCAGCACCGGCTTGCGGGCGGCCGCTTCCTTGTCGCCACCCTTGGCAGCGCGCTCGGCGCGGTTCAGGGCCTTCTCGACGCTGTCCAGATCGGCCAGGGCCAGTTCGGTATCGATGGTGTCGATGTCCGAGAGCGGGTCGACCTTGTTGTTGACGTGGATGACGTCGGCGTTCTCGAAGCAGCGCACCACGTGGGTGATCGCATCCACTTCGCGGATGTGGGCCAGGAACTTGTTGCCCAGGCCTTCACCACTGGCAGCGCCGGCGACGAGGCCGGCGATGTCGACGAACTCCACCGCGGTCGGGATGACCTTCTGCGGGTTGATGATCGCGGCCAGCTCGTTCAGGCGCGGATCCGGCACCGGCACGATGCCGACGTTCGGTTCGATCGTGCAGAACGGGAAGTTGGCCGCCGCGATGCCCGCCTTGGTCAGCGCATTGAACAGGGTCGATTTGCCGACGTTGGGCAGACCGACGATGCCGCATTTGATACCCATCTTTGACAACCTCTGGGGTGAAAGTGATTGGGGAAGCAGCGACGTTCGGCGCTGCTTTTCCAATCATTCTCCGTACCGACCAACGGTCGGTACCTACCGGTCACGTCAGCTACCGGCCACGCTACTTCGGGGTGTGCAGCCGCTTCATCGCTTCACTGAAATCGCCGCGTACTGCCAGCGGCAGGACGTCGATGGCATCGTTGACCGCATGGCCGATAAGCACATCATCATCCTTGCTGGCACGCCCCAGCACCCACGGGACCACGCGGTCCTTGTGGCCGGGATGGCCGATGCCGATGCGCAGGCGGTGGAACCGGCCATGGCCAAGCAAGCGGATGGTGTCGCGCAGGCCATTCTGGCCGCCGTGGCCACCGTCGAACTTGAGCCGTGCCACGCCGGGCGGCAGGTCCAGCTCGTCGTGCGCCAGCAGCGTCTCTTCCGGTTCGATCTTCCAGAAGCGCTGCGCCGCGGTGACCGATTTGCCACTGAGGTTCATGAAGGTGGCGGGCTTGAGCAGCCATACCGGCTGGCCGGCGATCTCGACCTTGGCGGTCTCGCCGAACAACTTGCTGTCCACGCTCCAGCGCGCGCCGGCCTGTTCGACCAGGGCGTCAATGAAACGAAACCCGGCATTGTGCCGGGTCTGGGCGTGCTCGGGTCCGGGGTTGCCCAGACCAACGATCAATCGCAATCCTGTCATTACTCTTCTTTCGTCGGTACCAGCCCTGTGCCGGTACATACAGAAACGGCGCCTGCCCCGAAGGACAGGCGCCGCAATCACTTACTCTGCAGCCGGCGCTTCGTCGGCAGCTTCTTCCTTGCCGAGCTTGGCGGTGACGATCGCGTCGTCATGGTCCTTGCCCTGGGCCAGGGCCGGGATCTCGACGCCCTTCGGCAGCTTGATATCCGACAGGTAGATCACGTCACCAGCCTTCAGGTCGGCCAGGTCGACGTCGATCGATTCCGGCAGGTCCTTCGGCAGGCAGGTGATGCTCACTTCCTTCAGTTCGTGGGTGACCACGACGTCGGCAGCCTTGCCGGCCGGCGAGGTGTCTTCGTTGATGAAGTGCAGCGGGACGTTGGCGGTCAGCGCTTCGTTCTCGTTCACGCGCAGGAAATCCAGATGCAGGATCAGCTGCTTGAACGGGTGGCGCTGCATGTCACGCAGCAGCACCTTGGTGACCTTGCCGTCCAGGTTCAGGTCCAGGATGGACGAGTAGAACCACTCGTTCTGCTGGGCCAGCCAGATTTCGTTGTGGTTGAGCTGGATGACGCTCGGCTCGACGTCGCCGCCGTAGATGATCGCCGGGATCTGGCCAGCGCCACGCAGGCGGCGGCTCGCACCCTTGCCTTGCAGTTCGCGCTGGACGACCTTGATTTCATGATTCTTGGCCATGCTGGTTTACTACCTTCGTTGTTTGCCCCGCCGTGATGGCGAAGCGATGAGGGAACATCCGCGACCAGATGTCCCCGGGAAACCACCCGCCGTTGCCGGCGGGCGGAAAAATCAATCCACGTACAGCGAGCTGACCGACTCACCGAAGGCGATGCGGCGCATCGTCTCGGCCAGCATTTCCGCCACGCTGAGCTGGCGGATCTTGCTGCACACCCGCGCCTCTTCACGCAGCGGGATGGTGTCGGTCACCACCAGCTCATCGAGCTGGGAGTTGTTGATGTTGTCCACCGCCGGGCCCGAGAGCACGGCGTGGGTGCAGTACGCGGCGACCTTGAGGGCGCCACGCGCCTTCAGGGCTGCAGCGGCCGCACACAGGGTGCCGGCGGTATCGACGATGTCATCGACCATCACGCAGGTCTTGCCTTCGACGTCACCGATGATGTTCATCACGGTGGAGACGTTGGCGCGCGGGCGGCGCTTGTCGATGATCGCCAGATCGGCATCGTCCAGGCGCTTGGCGACGGCGCGCGCACGCACCACACCACCCACGTCCGGGGACACCACGATCAAGTTCTCCGTGCCGTAGGCGCGCCAGATATCGGCGAGCAGCAGCGGCGAGGCGTACACATTGTCCACCGGCATGTCGAAGAAGCCCTGGATCTGGTCGGCGTGCAGATCCACCGTCAGTACCCGGTCAGCCCCGACAGCGCTGAACATCTTTGCAGCCACCTTGGCGGTGATCGGCACGCGCGAGGAGCGCATGCGGCGATCCTGGCGCGAGTAGCCGAAATACGGCACCACGGCGGTGACACTGTTGACCGAGGCGCGCTTGAGCGCATCGATCAGGACCAGCAGTTCCATCAGGTTCTCGGCGCTGGGCGCACAGGTCGGCTGGATGACGAAGACGTCCTGCTTGCGGACGTTTTCCTCGATCTCGACCTGCACCTCACCATCGGAGAAGCGCGACACCAATGCCTTGCCGGGCCGCACCCCCAGTTCCTTGCAGATGCTCTGCGCAAGGCGCTTGTTGGCGTTGCCGGAAAATACCAGCAGGTTGGGGTGTTCTTGCATCATGACGGTCTCGGGCGGGAGCGATTGGCGGAGAACTGGGCCGCCGGCACCCGGAGGTGTCTGCGGTGACAACACCGCGGCGTATGCACCGCGCCCGCGCAGACATGCGCATGGAGTCGCGGCAGATATCCGCTAGTGGCAGGGGCGGGAGGATTCGAACCTCCGAATGCCAGGATCAAAACCTGGTGCCTTGGGCCTCTTGGCGACGCCCCTGCATCAAAATCAGTAACGCTCGAGTACATCAAGCAGTGGCGAGCGCTCCACGCCCGCAGCCACCCATGCCCGCAGTTCCTTCGGCAATCGCGCCAGGCCCTGCTCTGCAGCAGCGCGCGTGGCGAACTCGACGAAGCAACCGCTTCCCGACCCGGTGAGTCGTGCCCGGCCGATACTGCTCAACGCTGCGAGCGCTGCCTCTACGGCAGGTTCGCGGCGGCGCAGGACCGGCTCGAACGCATTCCCGAGCAAAGACCCGGAAGCGAAGTCCGCTATTTTCGCCACTGGGGCATCCCGCGTCAAATCCGGTGATGCGAAAAGTGCCGGTGTCGGCACGTGAACGCCCGGATGGACCAGCACGAACCAGGCCGGCGGCAACGCCATCGGGGTGAGCAGTTCGCCCACGCCTTCGGCCCAGGCGTTGTGCCCGCGCACGAAGACCGGCACGTCCGCGCCCAGCTGCAGACCCAGCGCGGCGAGCGCATCCACGTCCAGGCCGGTGTTCCAGAGACGGTTCAAGGCGACCAGGACGGTAGCGGCGTCTGACGAACCGCCGCCGAAGCCGCCGCCCGCCGGCACCACCTTTTCGACGCCGATGTCGGCGCCTTGGGCGACATTCGCCGCATTCTTCAGAAGATGGGCGGCACGCACCGCCAGATCATCGGCCTCGGCCACCCCGGCGACGGAGACGCCTTCACGCCGGATCCGGCCATCGTCCCGCACCCGCAGGTGGATGCGATCCCCCCAGTCGAGCAGCCGGAACACGGTCTGCAGCTGGTGATACCCGTCCGGGCGCCGCCCGGTGATGTGCAGGAACAGGTTCAGCTTGGCCGGGGCCGGCCAGGTCGACCCGCCATCGGCCGCATCCAGCATGCTCATGGGCCGGCCAGCACCCAGCTGTCGACCACCAGGCGCACCTTCGCGTCGCCATTGACCGCTTCGATCCGGCGCGGCAGCACCGGGCGACCGGCTTCGGCCGGGTACCAGTCGAGGTACTGGATCTCCCAGCCCATCTGCTGCACGCGACGCGGGCGCCCGTCGCCATCGCGTTCGATGCGCTCGGCCGGGGCCGCGTCGGCGACCAGGCCGCGCACCCAATCGGGCAGCTGGTTGACCGGGATATCCCAGCCGGTGGCCTCCAGCAGCACCTGCTGGGCATCCTCGCCCTCGCGCGTGCCGCCCTCCAGACCTTCCAGGCGGCCGCCCTCGTGATGGCTGTCGCCGGTCAGCTTCCAGCTCTGCCTTGTGACCGGCGCGCTGAGCTCGACCACATACCCGGCCGCCTGCTGCTGCCAGTCGATGCGGCCACTGCCGCCGTTGCGACCTTTGCTGATCGCCACCCGGCCCTGGAATGACCAGGCCGGCTGCGTGCGCACGGCGGCGACGCGTTCGGTCTCGGCCTGCTGTGCAGCGGCCGAGACGGTGTTGACCACGGTCGGAGCGGAGGGGGCCTTGCGCTCATCCAGCGACACGCAGGCGGAGAGCGACAACGCCACGGCCGCGGCGAACGCGGCCTTCAGGGACACCAGATTCATACGCCGTATTTCTCGATCACGCGCTGCAGGGCGCGGTTGTCCGGGTCGAGCTTGCGGGCCTCTTCAAAGAAGTGGCGCGCCTCGTCCTTCTTGTTCAATACCCACAGCACCTCGCCCACGTGCGCGGCGATCTCCGGGTCCTTGGACAGGGTCCAGGCGCGGCGCAGCTGCACCAGCGCTTCTTCATTGCGGCCCAGGCGATACAGCACCCAGCCGTAGCTGTCGACGATGGCGGCGTTGTCCGGCTCGGCCACGCGCGCGCGGTCGATCAGCTCCAGTGCCTCCTGATAACGCTGTGTGCGGTCGGCCAGGGTGTAGCCGAGCGCGTTGAGCGCGGCGATGTTCTCCGGGTCGGTGACCAGCACCTTGCGCAGGTCGGCCTCGGCGCGCGGGATGTCATCGCGGCGCTCCCAGGCCAGCGCGCGGGCATACAGCAGCGCGTTCTCATCCGGATACGCGGCCAGGCCACGGGCCAGCGCATCCAGCTCGCCGGCATCGTCGTTGCCGCGCTGGCGCAGCTCGGCTTCCAACAGATAGGCATCGCGGCGGGCATCGTCATCGACGGTCGCATCGGACTGGATCGCGTGCACCTCGGCCAGCGCCTTGTCGGTGCGGCCCAGTTCGTTCTGCGCATTGGCCGCGCGCAGGCGCGACTCATCGCGTTCCGGGCCACCGGGCACGCTGTGGTACCAGTTGACCGCCTCCTCGTAGCGCTTGAGGTACTCGGCGATCTTGCCCAGCAGCAGGCGTTGGGCCGGATCCGGCTTGGTCGCCTGCTTCGAGATATCGGTGTACAGCGCCAGCAGGCCCGGATCGTCCTTCTGCTTCGCCAGCAGCGAGGCGCGCATGCCGTAGGTCTGCACATCCTGCGGACCGACCGCCAGCACGCGCTCGGCCGCCGCAGGCTGCCCCATCAGGTCGTAGGAGATCGCCACCGCGTTGCGCAGCTCGGGATCCCGGGTGGTCTTGGGCTCCACGTCCTTCAACAGGGCCAGGGCCTCATCGGTCTTGCCGGCCTGGTTGAGCTGGCTGGCATGCAGCAGGGCCACGCGCGGTTCATCGGGGAAACGTCTGACCACCTCATCGACCATGCGCCGGGCCAGCTCGGGCTGCTCCATGCGCATCGCCAGGCGGCCGAACTCCTGCCAGACCTCCAGACGGTCGGGGATCGCATTGGCATCGACCAGCTCGCCGAGCACCTGGGCCGGCACCTTCGGATCGCTGCCGCCACTGACCAGGGCACCGATCGCGAACTTCCACGCGGTCGGGTCGGGATCCTTGAGCAGGGCCTGCAGCTCGGTGCGGGCGGCTTTCACCTTGTTCTGGCGCATGTCCAGCGCGGCCGTGCTGCTGCGCATGGCCAGCGAGCGCGGTGCGCGCTGCTCCCACAGGGCCAGCGCGCGGGCGGCACGCTTGTCATCGTTGGCCAGCATGGCGATCCGGGCGGCGCGCTCGGCCAGCCCGGCATCGCCGTCGCTGGCCTCGGCCGCCTCCAGGTACCAGCGTGCGGCATCGCCCAGTTTGCCGGCCTGCAGGGCGAATTCGCCCGCCATGACCGGGGCCAGGGGGACCGCCTCGACCGCGCTGTCCTTGGCCTTGGCCGGGGCTGCCGGAGGGGCGGCCAGGGCGTTGGCGGTGAACAAAGACAGCAGCAGAACGCTGGAGATGCGAATCAATGCGGGCATCGGGGGCATCTGAGCCTTAAAATGACGACTTGAATGGCCAGCAGCTTATCGCAAGCAACTGAACAATGACCCTGTGGGTGCTCGGACTGAATCACCAGACCGCGCCAGTGGAACTGCGCGAACGCGCCTCCTTTGGCGGCGACGCCCTGCCCCAGGCATTGGCGTCGCTGCGCGATACCCCGCAGGTGGCCGAGGCAGTCCTGCTCTCCACCTGCAACCGCACCGAGCTGTACGCGGTGGCCGAATCCGGTGACGCGCTGGCGCAGTGGCTGGAGTCGCATGCCGGCACGCTGCACGGCTACCTCTACCAGCACGCCGACGCCGATGCGGTACGCCACCTGTTCCGCGTCGCTACCGGGCTGGACTCGATGGTCCTGGGCGAGCCGCAGATCCTGGGGCAGGTGAAGGATGCCTGGGCCCTGGCGCGCGATCACGGCCTGCTCGGCCAGCGCCTGGACCGGTTGTTCCAGCAGACCTTCTCGGTGGCCAAGCGCGCCCGCACCGATACCCGCGTGGGCGCCAACCCGGTGTCGGTGGCTTCCACCGCGGTGCGCCTGGCGCAGAACTCGTTCGCGCGGCTGGAGGATTCCACCGTGCTGCTGGTCGGCGCCGGCGAGACCATCGAGCTGGCCGCGCGCCACCTCAGCGAAGGGCGCGTGCGCCGGCTGCTGATCGCCAACCGCACCCTCGCGCATGCGCAGGAGCTGGCCAGCCGCCACGGCGGGGTCGCCCTGCCACTGAGCGAGCTGGACCGTCATCTGGGCGAGGCCGACGTGGTGTTTTCGGCTACGGCCGCGCGTGAGCCGGTGATCACCCGGGCGCAGGTGGCCGCCGCGCTGAAGACCCGCAAGCACAAGCCCATGCTGCTGTTCGATCTGGCCGTGCCGCGTGACATCGAGGCGGGCGTGGGCGAACTGGCCGACGCCTTCCTGTACACCGTCGACGACCTGGAGCGCGCGGTCGAAGACAACCGCCGCAGCCGTCGGGAAGCCGCGGCCGAGGCCGAAGCGATCATCGAGCTGCAGGTCGCGCGCTTCGTTGAAACCCTGCAGGCCAGCGCACACCAGGCCCCACTGCGGCAGCTGCGCGCCTATGGCGAAGCGACCCGCGTGGAGATGCTGGAGAAAGCCCGCCAGCAGTTGGCCCACGGCAAATCGCCGGAGGAAGTGCTCGAGCTGCTCGCGCACGGCCTGACCAACCGCCTGCTGCACCCGCCGACCGCCGCCCTGCGCGCGGCCGCGCTCAGCGGCGATACTGAACTCACCCGCGCCGCCGAGCGCCTGTTCCCGGCCAAGCCGGGTTACCAGCACCCTGCCGTGCGTAACGATGTAGCGAGGAAAGATGACGCCGACCCTGCGCCGTAAGCTCGAAGCGCTGGCCGAGCGCCGCGAAGAACTCGAACGCCTGTTGTCCGACCCCGCCGTGGTCGGCGACAACGACCGTTTCCGCGCGCTCTCGCGCGAGTTCTCGCAGCTGGAGCCGGTCGCCACCGCGCTGGCCGACGAAGGCCGGGCCAAGGCCGATCTCGCCGCCGCCGAAGCGATGCGCGACGATCCGGACCTGCGCGAGCTGGCCGACGAGGAAATCACCGCCGCGCAGCAGCGCCTGCAGCAGCTGGACGAAGAACTGGCCCTGCTGCTGGTGCCGCGCGATCCGCGCGATGACGGCAACCTGTTCCTGGAAGTGCGCGCCGGCACGGGCGGCGACGAGGCGGCGATCTTCGCCGGCGACCTGTTCCGCATGTACGCCCGCTATGCCGAGCGCCAGGGCTGGAAGGTCGAAATCGAATCGGACAACCCGGGCGAACACGGCGGCTACAAGGAAGTCGTGGCGCGCGTGGTGGGCCGTGGCGCGTTCTCGCGGCTGAAGTTCGAATCGGGCACGCACCGCGTGCAGCGCGTGCCGGCGACCGAGTCGCAGGGGCGCATCCATACCTCGGCCGCGACCGTTGCGATCATCCCCGAGGCAGACGATGTCGAGGACGTGGTGATCAACCCGGCCGACCTGCGTGTGGACACCTACCGCTCCTCCGGCGCCGGTGGCCAGCACGTCAACAAGACCGAATCGGCGATCCGCATCACCCACCTGCCCAGCGGCGTGGTGGTGGAGTGCCAGACCGAGCGCAGCCAGCACGCCAACCGCGACAAGGCGATGAAGCGCCTCAAGGCGCAGCTGTTGGATACCGAACGCAGCAAGCAGGCCGCGGCCCAGGCCGAAAGCCGCCGGTTGCAGGTCGGCAGTGGCGACCGCAGCCAGCGCATCCGCACCTACAGCTTTCCGCAGGGTCGGATCACCGACCACCGCGTGGAAGGCCTGACCCTGTACGACCTGCCCAACATCCTGACCGGCGATCTGGATGCGCTGGTCAGCCGCCTGACCCACGAACACCAGGCCGACGAGCTGGCCCGGCTCGCGGAAGGCAACTGAGCATGGCGGCCGCCGAGCGGCAGCGATGAGTGCCGATCCGCAGCGCCTGCAGCTGCGCCAGGCCGTGCAGCGGCAACCGGCGGACTTCATCGCCTGGGTGATGCTGGCCGACGCGGAGCTGGAGGCCGGCGATGTGCGGGCGGGCGAACAGGCCGCCACGCGCGCCCTGCAGCTGCGCGGCGACCATCCCGAAGCGCTGGCCCGGCTGGGTCGCGCACGCTGGATGCAGGGTCGCCACGGCGAGGCGGCCACGCTGCTGCGCCAGGCGGCGGATCGCGCCCCACAACACCCCGGCATCACCCTGTGGCTCGGCCACGCACTGGAAGATGCCGGCCAGCCCGAAGCGGCCGCCGATGCCTATCGCCACGCGCATCGCCTGCTGCCGGGCGAGCCCTACATCACCGCGCAGCTGCTCAACTGGCAGCGCCGCCTGTGCGACTGGCGCGATCTGGAGCGGCTGTCGGCGCAGGTCCGCCAGGCCGTCGCGCAGGGCCAGGCGGTGGTCGAACCGTTCGCCTTCCTCAGCGAAGACAGCAGCGCCGCCGAGCAGCTCGCCTGCGCCCGCCAGCGCGCCGCCGCCCTGGCCGAGGGCATTGCCCGCCTGCCCCCGACCACGGTGCGCCCGCAGGGCACGCTGCGGGTCGGCTTTCTCTCCAACGGCTTCGGCGCACATCCGACCGGCCTGCTTACCGTCGCGTTGTTCGAGCAGCTGCGTGCGCTCGGCACGCTGGAGCTGCATCTGTTCGCGCTCACCGGGGACGACGGCAGCCCCATCCGACAGCGCCTGCAGCAGGCGGCCGACACGCTGCACGATGTCAGCACGCAGCCGCACCAGATCATCGCCCGGCGCATCCGCGAGGCCGGCATCGATGTGCTGTTCGATCTGCGTGGCTGGGGCGGCGGCGGCACCCCGCAGGTGCTGGCGATGCGCCCGGCCCCGGTGCAGATCAACTGGCTGGCTTACCCGGGTACTTCTGGCGCGCCGTGGATCGATCACGTGCTGGCCGATGCCTTCGTGCTCCCCGAGGCGATGGCGCCGGCCTTCAGTGAGAACGTGCTGCGGCTGCCGCGCGCGTTCCAGCCGTCGGACAACACCCGGGTGCTGCAGCCGGTGCCCTCGCGCGAGGACTGCGGTCTGCCCGCGCAGGGCGTGGTGCTGTGCTGTTTCAACAACAGCTACAAGCTCAACCCGCGCAGCATGCAGCGGCTGTTCGCGGTGCTGCAGGGCGTGCCCGGCAGCGTGTTGTGGCTGCTGTCCGGCCCGGGCAATGCCGATGCGCGGCTGCGCAGCGCGGCCCGCCAGGCACAGCTGGACCCGGCGCGGCTGGTGTTCATGCCACGCCTGCCCCACCCGCAGTATCTGGCGCGTTACCAGCACGCCGACCTGTTCCTGGACACGCACCCTTACAACGCCCACACCACCGCCTCCGATGCGCTGTGGGCCGGCTGCCCGGTGCTGACCTGTCCCGGCGCGACGTTCGCCTCGCGCGTGGCTGGCAGCCTGAATCATCATCTGGGCATGCACGATTTCAACGTGGCCGACGACGCGGCGTTCGTGGCCACCGCCCTCCGGCTCGGCAACGACCCGGCTGCACTGGAGGCGGCGCGCGCCACGCTGGCACGCCGGCGCGAGGACAGCGGTCTGTTCGACATGGCCGGCTTCGCGCACGACCTCACCGAGGTGATCGAAACGCTTGCCCGTGAGCGTGGCTGGCAGGGCCCACACATCGCCTGAGCATCGGCTGCGCTAGGCTCGGGCTCTCCGTGGATCACCGAGGCACGCCGATGGGCAAGCTCAAGCGCAAGGACTACCAGGCCCTGCTGGAACCGATGCAACTGGAACTGGCGGCGATGGCGCGCTGGGTGCAGCACACCGGGCAGCGCGTGCTGGTGCTGTTCGAAGGCCGCGACACGGCCGGCAAAGGAGGCGCGATCCAGGCGATCGCCGAGCATCTCAATCCGCGCCAGTGCAAGGTGGTCGCGCTGCCCAAGCCGACCGACCGCGAAAGCACGCAGTGGTATTTCCAGCGCTATGTCTCCCACCTGCCTGCGGCCGGCGAGATCGTGCTGATGGACCGCAGCTGGTACAACCGTGCCGGCGTCGAGCATGTCATGGGCTATTGCACCGAAGCCCAGTACCGCAGCTTCCTGGCACAGGCGCCGGTGTTCGAGAAGCTGCTGATCGACGATGGCATCGTGCTGTTCAAGTACTGGCTGAGCGTGGACCAGGCGCAGCAGGAAAAGCGCTTCGCCGAGCGTCACCTCGATCCGCTCAAGGGCTGGAAGCTGTCGCCGGTGGATCTCAAGTCACGCAGCAAGTACAGCGCCTATACCGAGAGCCGCGAAGCGATGCTGCGCGCGACCCACAACGACGCGGCGCCGTGGACCCTGGTCGACTTCAATGACCAGAAACGCGGGCGCCTGGGCCTGATCCGCAACCTGCTCGACCGCCTGCCCGATACCCGCGTGGACGAACCCGTGCTGGCGCTGCCGCCGCTGAAGGGCAAGCTGCACAAGGAGCACTTCGGGGTCTTGAAGCCCATTGAACCCTTCGTCGCCGCGTAGATCCACGCCATGCGTGGATGCTTCATGCGTCCCGTATCCACGCCTGGCGTGGATCTCCCGGGCGCTGCGTCCCGTATCCACGCATGGCGTGGATCTATCGCCACAGCGAGGCGCAGGCGTGCCGGGTATCAGCCGGCACGCCCGTGAAGCTCAGCCTTCCTTGATCCGCGCTTCGATATCATGCGCGGTGACCGGGCCGAGGAATTCCTTGGCGACCTTGCCATCCGGCGCGATCAGATAGGTCATCGGCAGGCCGCGCGGGATCGCGAAGTCTTCCGGCGGGTTGTAGGTATCCACGATCACGATCGGATAGGTGACCGGACGCTTCTCCAGGAAGGCCTTCATCTCGGCCGGCTCGATGTCCTCGAAAGCCAGGCCGACCACTTCGATCTCGCTGCGCATCGCGTGCAGCGCGGACAGCTCGGGCATTTCCTTGCGGCACGGCGCGCACCAGGTTGCCCAGAAGTTCACCACCACCCATTTGCCGCGGTGCGCGGCCAGGTCGTACTCGGTGCCATCCAGCGCCTTGGCCTTGAGCGTGGGCTGTTCAACGGTCTTGCGCTCGGTGGCCGGAACGGCCTCCGTCGGCGGCGTGGCCGGTTCTTCGATCGGCGCCGGGGCGGCGGGCGCGACGGCCTCGCTCTGGGCGGCGGGTTTGTTGCAGGCGGCCAGCGTCAGCAGGCCCAGGGCCAGCAGCAGGGGCTTGGCGGTCATGGCTTTTCTCCAGGGATCGTGTAGATGTCGCTGACGCGGCGCTTGAGCAGTTCGCGCAGCGGCAGGCGCAGCGTGTCCAGCGCGGCCACCGAGGCCGTGCCGAGGCTGTCGTCGCGATACGGCAGGTAGGCTTCCTTGATCGGGATACGCATCTGCGTGGTCTCGTACAGGTCGGCCAGGGTGAGTTTGTCCAGATCGCGTGCCAGCAGCCATTCGCCCCGCTCGTCGCGACGGACCACGCGGATCGCTTCAAGGTCGCAGAGCAGGGTCTGCAGCAGCGAGTCGGTCAGCATCGGCTCCAGCCTCAGGATCTCGTCGTCATCCAGGCTGCGGCCTTCGGCGCGTGCCTTGTGGAACCGGCCGATCAGGCGCAGCAGGCCGTAGATCTCATAGCCCACCGGCAGGCGCAGGTCGGCCGGCTGATACCGGAACGCGGCGATCGAAGAGGCCAGCGAGGCGCCGAGCAGCACCGACACCCAGCACAGGTAGATCCACAGCAGCAGGATCGGCACGAAGGCGACCGTGCCATAGAGCTTCTGATAGGACTGGAAGCTGCCCAGGTAGGCGCCCATGCCCCACTTGACCAGCTCAAGCATGATCGCGGCCAGGATCGCACCGGGAATGGCATGCCGCCATTTGACCGTGTGGTGCGGCACCACGCGGTAGACCAGCATGATGCAGATGAACTCGATCAGGATCGGGGCGACCGTCAACGACACGTTGGCCAGCCAGCGGCCTTCGCTGGTCCCGAACAGGGGCAGCGCGAACACCCGCGCGGAGACCGCCAGCGAGGCGGCGGCCAGCATCGCGCCGAGGGTGAGCACGGTCCAATAGACCAGGAAGCGGGTCAGCTTCGGCCGGGTGGAGCTCACCCGCCAGATCTGGTTGAAGGTTTCCTCCACGCTGTTGAGGGTGATCAGCAGGGACACCACCAGGGCGATGAAGCCTGCGGCGGTCAGCTGCCCGGCACTGGCCGAGAACTGCCGCAGATAGCCTTCGGCGGCGCGCGCGGCGTTGGGCACGAAGTTGGAGAACACGTAGTCGCTGAGGGTATCGCTCCAGCGATCGAACACCGGGAACGCCGAGAGCACCCCGAACACGACGATGGCCAGCGGCACCAGCGCGAACACCGTGGTGTAGGCCAGCGAGGCGGCCGCCTGGAACAGGCGGTCATCGAGGAAGCGGCGCCACAGGAAGCGGCCGAAGCTGGTCGCGCGTGCGCGGTCCCGGACGCGTTCGATCCACAGGTTGATCGTATCGAGAGGTTCCATCGGCGCAAGGGTACCCGATGACGGGTGTGCGGCATGCACGGACCTCGCCCTGAGCGGGCTGCGTTGCCATACTGGCCGCATCGGACTCAACGAGATGGAAGCGAAATGGCGGAGATCCTGGTGCTGTATTACAGCCGTGGCGGTTCAGTGGCACGGCTTGCCCGCCAGATTGCCCGCGGCATCGGTGAGGTGCCGGGCATGAGTGCGCGCCTGCGCACGGTGCCGCCAGTGGCGGCGGTGACCCAGACGGCGCTGCCGCCGGTGCCCGAGGACGGCGCACCGTATGTGAGCGTGGCCGACCTGGCCGAGTGCACGGGCCTGCTGCTGGGCAGCCCGACCCGGTTCGGCAACATGGCCGCGCCGGTGAAGCATTTCCTGGACGGGCTGGGCGCGGAGTGGGTGAACGGCACGCTGGCCGGCAAGCCGGCGGGGGTGTTCACCTCGACGGCGTCGCTGCACGGGGGCCAGGAATCGACCCTGCTCTCAATGCAGGTGCCGCTGCTGCACCACGGCTGCCTGATCGTCGGCATTCCCTTCACCGAGCCGGCGCTGAGCCACACCACCACCGGCGGCACGCCGTATGGCGCCAGCCATGTCGCCGGCGCGGACGACAACCCGGTGCCGAGCGAGGATGAGAGCATCCTGGCGCGGGCGCTGGGGCGGCGGGTGGCTGATATCGCACGGCGGCTGGCGTGAGCACGCGGGCGCAGGAGATCGTGCTTGCCCTGCTGCTGGTCGCGCTGGCGGTGCTGTTCGCGGTCTGGTTCGCGCAGGACAAGCATTGGCTGGCCACCCAGCTGGTGTTCACCCTGCCGCCGCTGCTGCTGGCGCTGGGGGTGCTGGTGAGGCGCGGCAAGGCGATGTTCTGGGCCGGCGTGCTGGCGCTGTTCTGGTTCAGCCACGGCGTGATGAGCGCCTGGAGCCATCCGGAGGTGGCGCTGTGGGCCTGGCTCGAGCTCGGGCTTGCACTGGCGGTGATCGCGGTGGCGAGCACGCCGGGGCTGCGGCGGCGCTTCGGGCAGAAGCGAACGGCTGGCTGACCGCCCGGCGTCGCGGGCCTGCATCCGGCGGGCGGCAGCCGTATCATCTACGGGTCGGCGCGGCGGTTCCGTGCCCTTCTGTCTGGTACCCAGGATGCTTGCAATGGAAGAACTACTGATCATCACCACCGGTGGCACGATCGACAAGATCTACTTCGACGACAAGTCGGACTATCAGATCGGTGATCCGCAGATCGGGATGATCCTGCGCGAGCTGGGCGTGACCTTCCGTTTCAATGTGATTCCGATCCTGCGCAAGGATTCGCTGCACATCACCGACGATGACCGCGAGCTGATCCGCGCGACGATCGCGGCGCAGCCGACGCGGCATGTGCTGGTGACGCACGGGACCGACTCCATGGTGCAGACCGGCCAGGTGCTGAAGTCGATCACCGACAAGACGATCGTGATGACCGGTGCGCTGAGCCCGGCGCGCTTCCGTGGCTCGGATGCGGAGTTCAACATCGGGTGTGCGATCGGTGCGGTGCAGTCGTTGCCGAGCGGTGTGTACATTGCGATGAACGGCCGCATCTGGAATCCAGAGCAGGTGCGCAAGAACGTGGCGGCCAACCGGTTCGAAGCGGCGTAATCATTGGCGCAGCATGTTGATCGAACGAACGCCCCGGCATGCCGGGGCGTTCTGCGTTGGTGCGATGGGAACGCGATCAGTACTGCGCGGTAAGGGTGACCCCGGAGAAGGTCGAGTAGGCCTTCACCCGCACATGCCAGGTGCCGGCCGCGGGGGCGCTGATCGTGCAGGTTTCGTTGTTGCCGCTGAGGTACGGGCGGCAGGTGTAGACGGTATCCGTCGGGGCGCTGCCGGAGCGGACGTAGAGATCGGCATCGCCGCTGCCGCCGGCGATGGTGACCTTCAACTGGCTGCTGCCCGACGGCACGGCCACGGTGTAGGCCAGCGAGGCACCGCTGGCGGCGCCGAGGCCGGTGACCGGGACGTTGTTCTGCAGCACGGTGCCGGTACCCGGTCCCGGGCCGGTGCCGTTGAGCGCCGCCGTCACCGCCGCATCGGCGTCGACGATGCCTGCGCCGCAGCCACCCGAGCAGGCACCCGGGAGGGGACGTGCAGTGCTCTTGAGCAGGCTCTCGATGGAGGCCGGGCTCAACGCGGTGGGGGCGACGGACTGGACCAGGGCCACCACGCCGGCGACATGCGGGGCCGCCATCGAGGTGCCGTTGTAGGAGGCGTACGAGGCGCTGCCCGGGACCGTGGTGCCGCTGTTGAGGGTGGAGAGAATCCCCTGCCCCGGCGCCGAGATGTCGATGCCGGTGCCGTAGTTGGAGAAGCTGGCACGGGCGCCGGCCGACGTGGTCGCGGCGACGGCGATGACGTTGGCGCAGTTGGCCGGCACCGAGGACGAGACGTTGGTGTTGCTGTTGCCCGCGGCGACCACCACGGTGGTGCCGCGCGAGACGGCGCCATTGATCGCGGTCTGGTAGGTGGTGGAGCAGCTGCCACCACCGCCGAGCGACATATTGATCACTTCGGCGGGATTGGCGTTGGCCGGGACGCCGCTGACGGTGCCGCCGGAGGCCCAGACGATCGCGTCGGCGATGTCGGAGGTGTAGCCGCCGCACTTGCCGAGCACGCGCACCGGGACGACCTTGGCATTGAAGGCCGTGCCAGCGACGCCGGTGCTGTTGTTGGTTACCGCCGCGACGGTGCCGGCCACGTGGGTGCCGTGCCAGCTCGAGTTGGAGGCCGGAATGCCCGAGCCGCATTCGTTGGCGGCGTACCAGTCGCCTTCGTCGTTGGGGTTGTTGTCGCGGCCACCGCCATCGCGCGCCATCGCCGCGTCGCTGATGAAGTCATAGCCGGGCAGGATGTTGGCATTGAGGTCGGGATGGTTGGTGATGCCGGTGTCGATCACCGCGACCACCACGCCGGTGCCGGTGGCCTTGTCCCACGCCGGGCGCACGTTGATCGAAGCATTACTGGTGCCGAAGCCCCACTGCTCGGAGAAACGCGTGTCGTTGGGCACCAGGGTGGCCTGCATCAGCTGGTCGACCTCGACGTATTCCACGCTCGGGTCGGCTGCCAGGCGGCGCATCAGCAACTCGGCTTCGGCACGGTCCAGCGGCCGGTCGGCCTTGACCACGGTTGGGCCGATCGCCAGCTGACGCAGCTTCTGCAGTCCCAGCGCGCGGCCCTGTGCGGCCGGCACCGCCGCGGCGGCAGCCTTGAGCGAGCTGGCCAGCGCGGTCGGGGTGGCGACCTCGGTGCTGCCGTCCTTGTACTTCACGATGAAGCGCTGATGGGTCGGCGCCGAGGACAGGCCGCTCAACTGCACATCGCCGGCGAACGCCGGGGTGGCCAGCAGCAGGGTCGAGAGAACGGACGCGCCCAGTACAACCAATGCACGCTGACGCAAACGGTGTTGCGAGACATGAGACATCGGATTTCCCTTTCAGACAGTGAATGCCGTCGTCGCGGCTGAGAATCCAGGTCCGATCCGGGGGCTGCTGAAATCGATGGCGCGGATCGGCCGGGTGAGTGGATCGGTTCCCCTGAATCAAACCGCCCAACCCGACGCTAGTGGCTGGCTGGCCGATCAACAATGTTTCAGCTGCACTTCAGTGACATGAAATGTCGGATCTGAGACTTTCCGGGTCGAGGGTTTGTGAAAGTGAAGGAACTCACGGCCTTTCGGGTGGTCCGATTGCGCCACGGATTGTCTGAAATGGCTGTCGCGGTCGACAAATTCGGGACACCACTTGCGCATCAACGACTTACGCCAGTGCCACCGCAGGACAGTAGTGCCGGCCGCTGGCCGGCGCCCGACCATCCCGTAGTGCCGGCCGCTGGCCGGCTCCACGGAATCCTGCAGAGCCGGCCAGCGGCCTGCATTACCGATTTCGAACCGGCAACAAAAAACCCGCCTGTCGCCAGGCGGGTTTCGATGCTTCAGTTCAGACCCCCAAGGACTCAGGCGTCCAGGCGGACCAGCCAGCCATGACGGTCCGGCAGGCGGCCGTACTGGATGTCGGTCAGTTCCTTGCGCAGCGACATGGTCACTTCGCCGGCCGGGGCGTTGATGTCGCCCACCGAGAAGCCTTCACCCTTGAGCTGGCCGATCGGGGTGACCACCGCAGCGGTGCCGCAGGCGAACGCTTCCACGATCTCGCCGGAGGTCACGCCGTCCTTCCACTCATCGAGGGTGACCTTGCGCTCTTCGACCTTCATGCCGCGGTCGCGCGCCAGCTGCAGGATGCTTTCGCGGGTGATGCCTTCCAGGATGCTGCCCGACAGCGACGGGGTCACCAAGGTGCCGTCCTTGTAGACCAGGAACACGTTCATGCCACCCAGTTCTTCCAGGTACTTGCCTTCGACCGGATCCAGGAACAGCACCTGCGAGCAGCCCTGCGCCTGCGCCTTCTGCTGTGGCAGCAGCGAGGCGGCGTAGTTGCCACCGCACTTGGCCGCGCCGGTGCCGCCCTTGCCCGCGCGTGCATATTCGGTGGACAGCCAGATCGACACCGGGGCCACGCCCTTGGCAAAGTACGGGCCGGCCGGGCTGGCGATCACGTAGTAGCCGGCCTTGTGCGCGCCGCGCACGCCGAGGAAGGCTTCATCGCCGATCATGAACGGACGGAAATACAGGCTGGATTCGTCGGCCGACGGCACCCAGCTGGCGTCCACCGCAATCATCTGCTTGAGCGATTCGACGAAGATCTCGACCGGCAGTTCCGGCAGCGCCAGGCGCTGCGCCGAACGCTGCAGGCGGCGGCCGTTGGCCTCCGGGCGGAAGGTCCAGATCGAACCGTCAGCGTGGCGGTAGGCCTTGATGCCTTCGAAGATTTCCTGGCCGTAATGCAGCACCGCAGCGGCCGGGTCCAGCTGCAGCGGGCCATACGGGCGCACCACCGCATCGTGCCAGCCGGTGTCCTTGTCCCAGCGCACTTCCACCATGTGATCGGTGAAGTGCAGACCAAAACCGGGGGCGGCCAGGATGCGCTCACGCTCCTCGCTGCTGCGCGGCTGGGCGGAACGGGTGGTGTTGAAGCTCACGGAAGACTGGGACACCGGATATTTCCTGTTCTGGTTACGGGGAACGCCGTGACGCCGGCTGGCGATGGGCGGTTACAGCATGCCGGTTTCGAGCCGGGCGGCCTCGGACATCATGTGGCGGCCCCACGGCGGGTCGAACACCAGCTCGACGTCGGCCTCGGCCACCGTCGGGATCATTTCCAGCTTGCTGCGCACGTCATCGACCAGGATCTCGCCCATGCCGCAGCCGGGCGCGGTCAGGGTCATCTTGATCTCGACCTCGCGCTGGCCGTCGTCCAGGTGCTTGAGGTCCACTTCATAGACCAGACCCAGATCGACGATATTGAAGGGGATCTCCGGGTCGAAGCAGGTGCGCAGCTGCTGCCACACCAGTTTCTCGACCTCCTCGTCGGAGGCATCGGCGGGCAGTTCCAGCGCCGGGGGCGCTTCCTTGCCGATGGCATCGCCATCCTTGCCGGCGATGCGGAACAGATTGCCTTCGACAAAGACGGTATAGCTGCCACCCAGGGCCTGGGTGATATAGCCATAGCTGCCAGCCGGCAGCGTGACCGTTTCGCCCTGCGGGACCATGACGGCCTCGCAGTCGCGTTCGAAGTGGACAGGTTCACTGCTACGGGAATACATGTGGATCGATATGGGGGTCGCGGCCAATTCCCGCAAGGCGACCATTTTAGCCCAGTGGCCGCCCATGCGCCGGTCACCCCGCAAGCCGGTATCCTGTCCGGACTTACAGGAAGATTGCATGTCGCCCACGTCCGTGCCTGTCCGGAGCCGCCACTGGCTCTGGCCCCCGCTGTTTCTGCTTGGTGTCGTCACGGCCACGCTGGCCTGGTTGTTCATCGCCCTGCTCACCGGCCGCCAGGCCGGCTGGATGGCGGTTATTGCGGCATTGGAGATCGCGTTCATGCTGCGCCTGGGGACCCTGCGCGCAGGCGCTGCCCGGGTGGTACTGACCCTGCTGGCTACCGTGCTGGTAGCGCTGGCCGCCAACTGGGGCATCGCCTCGGCCTACCTCGGCGGCTCGATGGGACTCACTCCATGGGAATCAGCGTTGCGCATGGGGCCCTATCTGGCCTGGACCCTGAGCGGGCTGGCCAACGGCGCGGTCGAGTGGCTGTGGCTGGGTGTGGCGCTGGTCGTGGGCTGGTGGGTGGCGAGGTAACGCCCCCTGCACCCCGCCGCCGCATGCCATCGGTAGTGCCGGCCGCTGGCCGGCTCCTCATGGCGTCAGAACGGCAACGCGCTGGCATTCACGCATGGCAATGAGCCGGCCAGCGGCCGGCACTACCCAGGTCCGGTGTCGCCGCAGGTCCGGTGTCGCCCGTAGGTCACGACCGTTGGTCGTGACCCTTGCATCCGCGCCTCAATGCCCGCCGTCGAGCGCCTTCAGTTCGCTCACCAGCGCACTCGCCGCACCGGCACCATCGCCGTACAGCATCCGGGCGTTGTCGGCATAGAACAGCGCATTCTCGATGCCGGCAAAGCCGGTACCCTTGCCGCGCTTGATCACCACCACGTTGCGGGCGTTGACCACGTCCAGGATCGGCATCCCGTAGATCGGACTGGCCGGATCCGTGCGCGCGACCGGATTGACCACGTCGTTGGCACCGATCACCAGCACCACGTCGGTGTTCGGGAACTCCGGGTTGATGTCGTCCATGTCGGCGATCAGGTCGTAGGGCACGCCCGCTTCGGCCAGCAGCACGTTCATGTGCCCCGGCATGCGCCCGGCAACCGGGTGGATCGCGAACTTCACCTTGATGCCGCGATCGATCAGGCGCTGCGCCAGCTCCCACACCTTGTGCTGCGCCTGGGCCACGGCCATGCCGTAGCCGGGCACGATCACCACGCGCTCGGCGAAGGCCAGCATCGCGGCGACATCGCTGGCCTCGATCGGCTTCTGCGCGCCGCTGATCTCCTGCGCGACCCCGCCGCCGCCGAAGTTGGAGAACAGCACGCCGCTGATCGGCCGGTTCATCGCCTTGGCCATCAGGCGGGTCAGCAGGATGCCGGCCGCGCCGACCATCATGCCGGCGATGATCAGCGCCTCGTTGCCGAGCACGTAGCCCTCGAAGGCCACGGCCAGGCCGGTGAACGCGTTGTACAGCGAGATCACCACCGGCATGTCGGCGCCACCGATCGGCAGCGTCATCAGCACGCCGAGTGCGAGCGCGACCACGAAGAAGCTGATGATCGCCACCGGGCTCAGCGTCACCGCCGCCCAGATGCCCAGCACCACCATCGCCAGCGCGACCAGCAGGTTGAACGCCTGCTGCCCCGGGAAGGTGACGCGTCGGTCGAGCCGACCATCGAGTTTGGCCCAGGCGATGATCGAGCCGGACAGCGAGACCGCGCCGATCGCCGAACCGATCACGGCCAGCGCCAGCACCGTCGCGGACGGCTGGCGCGCGGCGAGATCGGCCAGCGCCTGCTCGCTCCAATGGGTGGTATCGCGGTTGGCCAGGAACGAGAAGCGCAGCAGCTCCACCGCGCCGATCGCCGCCGCGGAACCGCCGCCCATGCCGTTGTAGAGCGCCACCATCTGCGGCATGTCGGTGATCGCCACGCGCTTGGCCGACCACCACGCCACGCCGGTGCCGATCGCCACCGCAGCCAGGATCAGCGGGATGTTGTGCAGCTCGGGCAGGAAGAACGTCGCCACCGTGGCGATCAGCATGCCCAGGCCGGCCCAGCGGATGCCGCTGCGCGCGGTCATCGGCGAGGCCATGCGCTGCAGGCCAAGCAGGAACAGGGTCGCGGCGACCAGATAGCTCACCTGGACCAGCCACTGCAGCAGTTGCGCGGTGGTCACGTTCAAGGCGTCTTCTCCCCGGCGTCGCGCTTGGCGCTGGGCTTGAACATGTCGAGCATGCGTTCGGTCACCACGTAACCACCGGCCGCGTTGCCCGCGCCGAGCACCACCGCGATGAAGCCGATGATCTTCTCCAGCGGGGTCTGCGCGTGCCCCAACACCACCATCGCGCCGATCAGCACGATGCCGTGGATGAAGTTGGACCCGGACATCAAAGGGGTATGCAGGATCACCGGCACCCGTGAAATGATCACGTGGCCGGCAATGGCGGCCAGCATGAAGATGTACAACGCCACGAACCCGTCGCTCATTGCAGTCACTCTCCCAGGCGGTCATCCCGTCCCCTGCATCATAACCATGCGCTGAACCAATCGGGCGGGCCGGTCAACCGCAGCCGTCCTGGCGCGTTCTCACGGTATCCCCCTGCCGGAACGCTACCCTGTGCTGGTGAGCTCTCCCCTACCGTCGACGGATGCCGACCTGCCTGCCACGCCCGAGGTGGCGCTGCCGGTGTCGCTGGATGCGTTCCTGGCCGGGATCGGCCCGCGCGCGTTCCGCTTCGCCGAGGCCGGCCTGCGCCAGCGCGACGACGCGCTGGATGCGGTGCAGGACAGCATGTTGAAGATGCTCGGCTACCGCGACAAACCCGCCGCCGAGTGGGCGCCACTGTTCTGGAGCATCCTGCGCCGCCGCGTGGTCGACCTGCAGCGCCGCCGCGGATTCCGCCTGAAATTCTGGCGCAGCAGCGACGAGGCCGGCGGCGAGCATGACGTCGACTGGGCCGACAGCGCGCCCGGCCCGGCCCAGGCCCACGAGCAGCGCGACCAGTACGCGCAGCTGGTGCAGGCGCTGCGGGAGCTGCCCGCCCGCCAGCGCGAGGCCTTCACCCTGCGCGTGCTGCAGGACCTGGACGGCGCCACCACGGCCAAGGCCATGGGCTGCAGCGAAGGCGCGGTCAAAACCCATCTTTCGCGCGCCCGCCACGCGCTGCAGCAGTCTCTGGAGATCGCCCTGTGAACCGCCCCCTGCCCCCTTCGATGCATGACGATGCCGCCCTGCGGCAGCTGCATGCGCAGGCGCTGGATACCCTCTCGCCGGTTACGCTGGCGCGGCTGCGCAGCGCGCGTCATGCCGCCTCGCCGGCCAAGCGGCACGCCCCGTCCTGGTGGATGGCCACGGCCTGTTCGGCGGTGGTCGCGCTCGCGTTGGGCTACAGTTTCCTCCTCGGCGAATCGACCACCCCGCCGGCACCGGTCGTGGCGAGCGCGGCAGATGACGGCAGCGATGTCCTCGACGAGAATCCCGATCTGTATTTGTGGCTGGGCGGCACCGACCTGGCAATGGAGTGATGATGAAACCGCGACTGTCCCTGGGGCTGGTGTTGCTGACGCTGAGTGCGGCCGCGTGGGCCCAGACCGCCCCGCTGCCGGACTGGGACAAACTCAGCCCGCAGCAGCGCGAGGCGTTGATCGCGCCCGTGCGCGACCGCTGGAACGACGCCCCGGCGCCGCAGCGCGAACGCATGCTGCAGCATGGCGAGCGCTGGCTGACCATGACCCCGGAACAGCGCGCGCAGGCGCACCGGGGCCGGCACCGTTTCGAGAACATGACGCCGGAACAGCGCGAACAGGCACGTGCGCTGTTCGGCCAGATGCGCGGCATGACTCCGGAACAGCGCCAGGACCTGCGCGACCGCTGGGCGCGGATGACCCCGGACGAACGCAAGGCCTGGCTCAAGGCGAACCCCGCCCCGCCGCCGCCGAAGCGCTGAGCAATTAACGGGGACGGAGGGGATTATTAACTACCTCCGTCCCCGTTTTTTCAGGCGGCGACCCAGCGGGTTTTCGCGAGCAGTTCGTCGTCCCAGTCGAAGGTGACGGCGCCCTCTTTCAGGAACAGGGCGACGAAGTTGTAGAGGTTGCGGGCGTACATCTCGCTGGCATGCACCGCGCCTTGGCTGGCCAGGTTGAGCGGGCCATCGATGAGCACGCCGTCCAGGTCCACCACCTCGCCCGGTTGCGTGGCCTCGCAATTGCCGCCGGTTTCCGCGGCGAGATCGACGATCACGCTGCCCGGCTTCATGCCACGCGCCATCGCGGTGCTGACGATCTTCGGCGCCGGCCGCCCCGGCACGGCGGCGGTACAGATGACCACATCCACCGTACGCAGATGCTCGCCAAGGCGACGCTGCTGCTCGGCGCGTTCTTCATCGGTCAACGGGCGCGCATAGCCACCTTCGCCGACCGCGCTGACACCCAGGTCGAGGAACTTGCCGCCCAGCGATTCGATCTGCTCGCGGGTTTCCGGGCGCACATCGAAGCCTTCCACCTGCGCGCCCAACCGACGCGCCGTGGCGATCGCCTGCAGGCCGGCCACGCCGGCGCCGACCACCAGCACCTTGGAGGGACGGATCGTGCCGGCGGCGGTGGTGAGCATCGGGAAGAAGCGCGGCGCGCGCTGGGCGGCGATCAACGTGGCTTTATAACCGGCCATGCCGGCCTGCGAACTGAGCACGTCCATCGACTGTGCCCGCGTGGTGCGCGGCAAGCGTTCCAGCGGAAACGCCTGCAGGCCGCGCGACTGGATCAGGCCCGCCCGCTCGGCATCGGCCTGCGGGTGCAGCATGCCGATCAGGCTGGCGCCGGATTTCAACCGCGCAAGGCGGTCGTTGGACGGTGGCTGCACGCACAGCACGATGTCGGCCTGGCCCAGGCGGGTGTCATCGGCGGGCTGCGCCCCCACCTCCTGATACAACGCATCGGGGAAGCCGGCAGCCAACCCGGCGTTGGGCTCGAACGACACGCCCGCGCCGAGCGCGATCAGCTTGCGCGCCGTTTCCGGCGTCATCGCCACGCGCCGTTCCCCCGGCGCATGTTCCTTTACCACCAACACCTCGACAGCCATGCCTGTCCCCGACGATCAGCGGATTGTGGGCTGATCGTAACCTGATCGCCGGGCCAGCGTGGCCCGGCGGCTCAATGCACGGTGGCGTTCCTGGTATCCAGCCGATCGATCACGCCCTGCATGGCGCTGTCGAACGCGCCATCGTCGATATGCGCCCGCAGGCGACCCAGACGCACCATCACCGCCAGTTCTTCCGGCGAGGCCACGCAGAAGCGCACCCCGCGCCGGTTGACGAACAGCAGGCGCTGGGAAATCGGGCTCACCCAGGACAGCTTGCCGGCCTGGACCTTGCCGTCCTTGTCGACGAAATCCAGCCAGGTGCCGATCTCCAGGCCGCGGAAGCGGTCGGCATCGGCATTGTCGAAATCGCTGACATCGACCTTGCTGCCCAGCTCCACCGCCGCCGATTCCTGCGTCGGCGGCGACGGCAGCGCCACCTGCGGCAGTTCGGGCAGCGCGCGTTCCAGCTCGGGGCGCGATTCGGCGATGCCCTGCAGGGTGTCGTGCAGCGCATCGATCGCACTGGTCGCCGCATCGGCATGCACGCCGACGCTGGCAAACACCTTGCGCAGCGCCGGATGCCAGGCCTGCAGCCAGGGCTTGCCGACGATATGGCGGCGCGCCTCGGCCACTTCCTCCAGCATGCCATCGGCCAGGCTCAGTGCCTCGCCGACCGACGCCCCGTCTTCGCCTTCGCGCAGCACGGTCAGGGTCAGATGGTGCTGCCAGGGCTGGCGCAGGAACTCGCCGATCGCCTGCGGCAAGGTGGTATCGCCGATCCGGCGGTCCAGTTCGGCACTGGCGCGCTGGCGGGCCATTTCGAGCTTTTCCTGGCCGCGCTGGGTTTCGGCGGCACGCCGCTCGGCGATCTCGATCCGGCGCCGGTGCTGGGTCAGGAAATCGCGGAATTCTTCTTCCAGGGTCAGGAAGATCGCCAGGTTCTCGTTGAACTCGGCGACCAGGCGCTCGATGATTTCCTCGACCTTGCCCATCAGCACGCGCTCGGCCTGGCTCTCGCCGGTGTTGCCTTCGCAGGCCTCGGCCAGCGAGTTGAGCAGCTTGCGCGCCGGGTGGGTCTTCTGCACGAACATGCGGCGATCAAGCATGGCGACCTTGACGAAGGGCACCACCAGCCGGCCGATCAGCTCGCGCGAGCGGCCCTCCAGGTCGCGCTCGTCGAGCATCACGTCGAACAGCATGCCGACCAGGTCGATCGCATCCTCGTCCTGCGGGTCCAGCCGCGCCTGCGCGGGATCGACCCCGAGCCGGGTCGCGCCGGACAGCACTTCACTCTTCAGGCGTTGCGCCAGCGATTCGCCGTCCTCGCCGATCGCCGCGCGCAGGGTCGCGCTCGGCGTGGCCTGCAGCAGCGAGAGCACCGACATCATCTCGCGCTGGCTCAACGGGCGTTGCTGGCCCACCGCGACACTGGCCGCCGACGTGGCGTCCTCGCGCACGTGGCGGGTCTGCTGCAGGAGTTCATGCAGGGCATCGAGCAGCATGCCCTGGTTGCCGCCAAGGCTCTCACCGCCCTCGCCATACCCGTCCTGCGCGCCGCCGCTACCCTGGAGGCGGCCACGGCTCTCGGCCCAGCGGTCGGCGAAACGACGGGCCCAGGCGGGTGCCTGCCCCTCGTCGCCCGCCGCGCCCAGCCCGGCCTCGGTCTCGAACCCATCGAAGGCGTCGCGGTCATCGCGCTGTGGCGGCGACGGTGCGCGCGGCGCAGGCCGGCGCGCGGCCATCTGCGGCATCACGCCAGCCGCGGCCAGTTGTTCGTCCAGATACTCGTACCGCTTGCCGATCGGCTGCTGCAGGTCGCGCTCGCACAGTTTGATCAGCACCAGCCGCACTTCCGGGGCCAGTTCACAGTCGGCGAAGGCCTCATGGATGGCGACGCCGAGGTGCTCGGGGCTGATCGGATTGGTATCGGCCTGCAGTTCCAGGCCGCCGGCGATCACGCCCAAGCGGCGGTCCAGCCGCGACAGCACCGGCTTGAAGTCGCGCAGCAGCACGGTGGCGAAGTTGCGCACCGCCAGCCGGGATTCCAGCACGTGTTCGGGCACCAGGCTCAGCCCGTCCTCGATCTGGCCGGCCAGGGTGGCCTCGGCCGACAGCGGCTCGCCCCGCTCCAGCGCGTCCCAGGCCTGGGCCAGGTGGGCGCGGAAGCCGGACACGATGTCCTCCCGGCGGCGGCGCAGCTCGCGCATGCCGTCCAGGAACAGCAACTGCGACGCGCCGGCGGTACCGGCACGGTCGAACAGCACATCATCGAAGCGCGCCAGCACCGTCGAGAACGACTCGACCAGCCCCGGCAGCACGGCCTCGCGGGCCATCTTCAACAACGCCGGGTCACGGCCCGGGTGCCCCCCTACATTGGGCGTGGCAATCATGCGAAAAGGCTCCCCACCCTCGCAGGCACTGAGTACAGCATGGAAACAACGATCGCCGGCGCACCCCATGCGCCCACGTTCGGATGGTAGGCCGGCCGACCGGTCAGAGACAGTGAAACAGTCGACACTTTAAACCTCGTTACCGGTGGCCCGGCAGGCTTTGTATCGTAAGCGCAGCAGGCCCCGGAAGCGAGTACAGCCACGTGAAGGAAGTCCGCTGATTAGGTGATGTTCATCACGCTTTGTCGCAAATTGCACCGAGATACCCAGGACCGTGTCACAAACCGTCGCGACTATAATCGGGGCACCGTGAAGCCAGATCGAGAGCCCATGTCCGTTCCCCCCGCGCTGCATGCCCTGGACGCCCGCCGTTCGGTCCCCGCCAAGCAACTCGGCGAGCCCGGCCCCGACCCGGCGACCCTGCTGCGGATGCTGGCCTCGGCCGTGCGCGTGCCCGACCACGGCAAGCTGGTGCCCTACCGCTTCCTGCGGATCGCCGGCGATGCGCGTCACAGTCTGGGCACGTTCCTGGCCGAGCGCGCCGTCCAGCGCGACCCCCAGGTGTCGCCGGCCCAGCTGGACAAGGACCGCCAGCGTTTCTCCCATGCCCCGCTGGTCATCACCGTCATCGCCAGCCCGCGCCCGAACGCCAAGGTGCCCGAGGCCGAACAGCTGATGACCGCCGGCTGCGTCTGCTTCGCCCTGCTGCAGGCCGCGCAGGCACTGGGCTTCGGCGCCCAGTGGTTGACCGCCTGGATGGCCTTCGACCCCGCCGTGCACGCCCACCTCGGCCTGGCCGAGGGCGAGCAGATCGCCGGCTTCATCCACATCGGCACGCCGAAGACCGCGGTTCCCGAGCGCGAGCGCCCGGATCCCGCCGCGCTGCTGCAGGACTGGGAGGGCTGAGATGTCCGCCCTTGCTGCCGGCCCCGGCATGGCCCCGCCGCCGCTGCGTGCGCCGTTGTACCTGGTCGATGCCAGCCTGTACGTGTTCCGCGCCTGGCATTCGATGCCGGATGAGTTCCAGGACCAGCAGGGCTGGCCGACCAATGCCGTGCACGGCTTCGCGCGCTTCCTGCTCGACCTGCTCGAGCGCGAGCGGCCGGCGAACATCGCCATCGCGTTCGATGAGGCGCTGGACAGCTGCTTCCGCCACCGCATCTATGCCGCCTACAAGGCCAACCGCGATCCCGCGCCGGATGCGCTGCGCCGCCAGTTCGCGCACTGCAAGGCGCTGTGCACCGCGCTCGGCCTGGCGGTGCTGGCCCACCACGAATACGAAGCCGACGACCTGATCGGCAGCGCCCTGCACGCGCGCCGCGACGCCGGCATGCGCGGGGTGATCATCTCCGCCGACAAGGACCTCTCGCAGCTGCTGTTCGAGCATGACGAGCAGTGGGATTACGCGCGCAACCAGCGCTGGGGCATGGCCGGTGTCAAAGCCCGCCACGGCGTGCATGCGCACCAGATCGCCGACTACCTGGCGCTGTGCGGCGATGCGGTCGACAACATCCCCGGCGTGACCGGCGTGGGCGCCAAATCGGCTGCCGTTCTGTTGGCGCATTTCGGCAGCATGGACGTGTTGTATGAGCGCCTGGACGAAGTGCCCTTCCTGCGCCTGCGCGGTGCGGCGCAGATGGCGGTGCGGCTGCGCGAACAGCGCGAGCATGCGCTGCTGTGGCGCCAGCTGACCACCATCGCGCTGGATGCCCCGCTGGAGGGCGCCGCCGTTGATTTCAGCCGCGGCGTGGCCGATGCGCAGATGCTGCAGGGCCTGTGCGATGCACTGCGGTTCGGGCCGTTGACCCGTCGCCGCCTGTTCACCGCCGCCGGCCTGTCCGATTCCTCCTCCGTTGCCAGCGAGTTCGCATGAGCCCTACTACGCAAGAACCGAAAGTTGTGTTTGAAGGCAAGTACCAGCGCATGGTCGTGCGCGGCACCTGGGAATACAGCGAGCGCACCCACGCCGGCGGCCTGGCCGCGATCATCATCGCGGTCACCCCGGCAGACACCGTGCTGTTCGTCGAACAGTTCCGCATCCCGCTCCAGGCCAGGACCATCGAGATGCCGGCCGGGCTGGTCGGCGACATCGATGCCGGCGAGTCGATCGAGGTTTCCGCCGTGCGCGAGCTGGAGGAAGAAACCGGCTGGACCGCCGAGCACGCCGAGGTGCTGATGATCGGCCCGACCTCCTCCGGTGCGAGCAGCGAGAAGATCGCCTTCGTGCGCGCCACCGGCCTGCGCAAGGTGGGTGAGGGCGGTGGCGATGCCAGCGAAGACATCACCGTGCACGAGATTCCGCGCGCCCGCGCCGCGGCATGGCTGGTCGAGAAGATGGGCCAGGGTTACGAGCTGGATGCCAAGCTGTGGGCCGGCCTGTGGATGATCGAACATCACCTGGACGGCACCCCGCGTGGCTGATTCGTTGGCCCATCCGGACACCCCCACGGCCCTGCTGGGGCCGGCCGACCCGGCGCCGTTCACCGTGCACCAGACGCAGGGCCGCTCACCGTTCCTGCTGATCGCCGACCATGCCGGGCAGCAGGTGCCGGCGTCACTGGGCGGGCTCGGCCTGCCGCAGGCCGAACTGGACCGCCACATCGGCTGGGACATCGGTATCGCAGGGGTCACCGTGGAACTGGCGCGCCTGCTGGATGCGTGGGCGGTCACCCAGACGTACTCGCGGCTGGTGATCGACTGCAACCGGCCGTTGGCCTCGCCCACGCTGATGCCGGCGGTCAGCGATCTCACCGTGGTGCCGGGCAACCAGGGCCTGTCGGCGCTGCAGCGGCAACAGCGCGTCGAGGCGATCCATGCGCCCTACCATGCGCGCATCGATGCCGAGCTGGACACGCGCCAGGCGCAGGCGCGGCCGACGTTGCTGGTGATGATGCACAGCTTCACCCCGGTGATGAATGACGCCGAGCGGCCGTGGCATGCCGGCGTGCTGTACCACCGCGACACGCGGTTCGCACATCGCCTGCTGGATGCGCTGCGCGATGAAGGCGACCTGGTGGTGGGCGACAACCAGCCCTACGCGGTGAACAGCACCAGCGACTATGCCGTGCCGGTGCATGGCGAAGGCCGTGGGCTGCTGCACGTGGAGCTGGAAATCCGACAGGACCTGATTGCCGATGCCGCCGGCCAGCAGGCCTGGGCGCAGCGATTGGCGCGCATCTTCACCGCCCTGCAGCCGCAGCTGGTCGCAGTGCCAGCGGCATAAGGCGTACTGTCAACCAGCGCCGGTAGTGCCGGCCGCTGGCCGGCAACCCAACATCACCCCAGCGCAGGCGCCTCCATCCACGGAAACGCACGGTATCCGCGCATTTCCAGCGTGATGCCGGCCGCCTGGAAGTCCGCCACAATCGCAGCGGCACGTGGGCGCTCCAGGTCGCGACCGAGTTCCACCGGCAGGTCACGGCACAACGCCAACGCCCGGCCCACCGGAACATCCAGCACCGCTGCAACGATGCGGGCAGCGTCCTTCACCTTCGATGCCGGGCACTGCACCAGCGCCACGTCGAACGCGGCGAAAATCCCACGCCCCACGCCCAGCGCACGCGCGGCCTGTCGTGCCTCGGCCGTCGCCTCGCCCAGTGCCTCATCGATGCCCGCCACCTGCAGGAACGCGTCGTACTCGCTGTAGTACGCCAGCGCCTGCGCGTAGTCGTCCAGCGTGGACAACGGACGCTGGCGCTTCTGCACGTCCAGCACATCGGCGAAGGTGGCGGCCTCCAGATACGTGCTCAGCGCATGCTCGGCAGCGAACGCCTCCACGCTGGGGTCGTCATGCTCAGCGTCATGGTCGGACAACCAGAACCGGGCATCACGTTCGTCGCCGTCGGTTGCGTAGACCCAGCCATACCGGTCCCACACGTCGCGGTCGTTGCTGCATCCCGCGATGGCCTCAAGCGCCTGGCCCAAGGCAAGAAGGTCGGTCATCGCCTTATCCTTCACCCGCGCATACCGGCGCCGCCGTCGCGGCATCTTCCTGCGGCCGCAGCCACAGCGCAACGCCCACGCCCAGCAGCGCGAACAGCGCCGCGCCGTACTGCGCGTGGATCATGCCCTGCAGGGCCGCGTCACTGCTGGCGCCCGCGCTGCCACGACCGGCATTGGCCACCATCACCAGCAGCGCCAGGCCCAGCGCGCCACCGATCTGCTGCGCCGTGGCGGCCATGCCGGAGGCCACGCCCTGCTGCGCGGCCGGCACGCCCTGCCCGGCTACGATCCACATCGAGGTCCAGGTGATGCCCTGGCCGAGGCTGAGCACCACGATGCCCGGCAGCAGCGCCCAGTAGGTCGCGCCATAGGGCAGCGCGACGGCGACAGCGGCGATGCCGACCGCGCCGGCCAGCATGCCCACCGTCAGCACCTGGCGCGGGGAACGCCGGGCAAGCATGCGCTCGGCGATGCGGATGCCGAACGTGCACACCAGGGTCGGCGGCAGGAACGCCAGCCCCGCCTGCAGCGCGCTCCAGCCATAGCCGTCCTGGTAGTACAGCGCGAGGAAGTAGTACTGCACGCCGTAGCTGCTCATGAACAGCATCGTCAGCAGCATCGCCGCACGCAGGCTGCGCAGGCGCAGCAGCGCGAACTGCATCAGCGGGTCGCGGCTGCGGCGTTCGATCTGCACGAAGGCCGCCAGCATCACGGCCGACACGACCAGGCAGACCAGCGTGCGTGGCGCCAGCCAGCCCCACTCCGGGCCCTGCACCAGCGTGGTCACCAGCAGGCTGCCGCCGACGGTCACCGTCATACAGCCGGCCAGATCGAACGAGCGGCCGGCCAGCGGCGCGGCGTCGCGCGGCAGCCACCAGCCACCGAGCAGCGCGCAGCCGCCGGCGAACGGCACGATCACCAGCAGCACCGAGGCCCAGCCGAAGCTCTGGGTCAGCACGCCACCGAGCAACGTGCCCAGGGCCAGGCCGCCGGCGCTGGCCATCGACCAGATCGCCAGCGCGCGGTTGCGCGGCGCGCCTTCGGCGTAGAGCGTATTGATCAGCGCCAGCGTGGCCGGGAACAGCAATGCCGCACCGATGCCCTGTACCGCGCGGGCGGCGATCAGCAGCCAGGCGCTGTTGCTGAAGCCGCCGACCAGCGAGGCCAGCGCGAACAGCGCCATGCCCAGCCGATAGATCCGGCGGCGCCCCAGCAGATCGGCCGCGCGGCCGCCGAGCAGCAGGCAGCCGCCGAACGCCACCGTGTAGCCGCTGACGATCCACTGCAGCTGCTGGGCATTGATGTGCAGCTGCGCGCCCATCTCGTGCAGGGCGACGAAGATGATCGTGGAATCCAGCGCGATGATCAGCTGGGCGGTGGCGAGCAGGGCCAGGGCCAGGCGGGGGAACGCCAGCGCCGGGGCGCCAGCGGGAGACAGGGGGGAGGTCATGCCGACTCGGTGGGACGTAAGAAGGTGGGCAGTCTCATTGATGACGCTGCATAAATAAACCCGGATACTTCGATATCTGTCATGCATATCTGCATGAATCGGAGGAGCGATGGACCTCAACGCCGTGCGCATGCTGGTGCAGGTGGCCGAAGCACGCAGCTTCACGGTCGCCGCCGGCCAGCTGGGGATCAGCCAGTCCGGGCTGTCGCGGGCGATCGGGCGGCTGGAAAGCGCGCTCGGTGTGCGCCTGCTCCACCGCAATACCCGCAACGTCAGCCTGACCCCGGATGGCCGCCAGTTCGTCGAACACTGCGCGCCGCTGCTGAGCGGGCTGGAGGATGCCGAACGGCGCCTGGGCGATCGGCCGTCTACGCCCTCGGGCGTATTGAAGCTGACCGCGCCGTCGATGTTCGGGCGCAAGGTGCTGGTGCCCTTGGCCGGGCAGTTGATGGCCACGCACCCGCAGTTGCAGTTCGAGCTGGTGCTCAACGACCGGCTGGTCGATCTGGTCGAAGAAGGTTTCGATGCGGCGCTGCGCACCGGGCCGATCAGCGATGTGCGCATGGTGGCGCGGCCGCTGCGGCCGTTGAACTGGGTCACGGTCGCCTCGCCGGCCTATATCGCGCGGCACGGAGAACCGGCCAGCGTCGACGCACTGCACGATCACGCCTGCCTGGCGGTGCGCAATCTGCGCAGCGGGCGGTTGGTGGACTGGCAGTTCCGCGAGACCGACGGTCAGCTGCGCGAGTTCACCCCGCCGGCGCGGATGGTGTTCGACAGCGGCGACCCGCTGGTGGAAGGCGCGCTTGCCGGGATCGGCATCGTGCAGGTGATGGATTTCGCGGTGGCCGATGCGCTCGCCGACGGCCGGCTGCAGCGGGTGCTGCAACCGTTCGAGGGGCGCAGCCGGGTGCTGTCGCTGGTGTATCCGCCCTCGCGCCAGGCCTCACCGAAGCTGCAGGTGCTGGCGGAGGCTTTGTTGGGCGGTGATTGGTAACCCGCCGCATCACGACCAACGGTCGTGATCTACCGCGCGACGTCAGGGGGTGACCCGGTAGGTGCCGACCGTTGGTCGGCACGCCTCCATCAACCCGCGAAGCGATCCGTCGCACGCACCAGCGCGTCGACATTCTCGGCTTCGAACGCGGAGTGACCCGACGCCGGGCTGATCTCCAGCGTCGATTTCGGCCACGCCTTGTGCAGTTCCCACGCACTCTGCAGCGGGCAGACCACGTCGTAGCGGCCGTGCACGATCACGCCGGGAATATCGGCGATGCGGTGCGCGTCACGCAGCAGTTGCTCTTCCACCTCGAAGAAACCGCCGTTGACGAAGTAATGATTCTCGATGCGGGCGAAGGCCAGTGCGAACTGCGGATCCTGGTGGCTGTTCACGAAGTCATCGTCCACGTGCAGGAAGCTGGTCGCGCCTTCCCACACGCTCCACGCCTTGGCCGCAGCCAAGCGGGTGGCTTCATCGTCGCTGGTCAGGCGGCGGTGGAAGGCGGAGATCAGGTCGTGGCGCTCCACGGCCGGGATCGGCTGGAGGTAATGCTCCCACGCATCCGGGAACAGGCGGTTGGCGCCTTCCTGGTAGAACCATTCCAGCTCCCAGCGGCGCAGCATGAAGATGCCGCGCAGGACCAGTTCGGTCACGCGCTGCGGGTGGGTCTGGGCATAGGCCAGCGCCAGGGTCGAGCCCCAGCTGCCGCCGAAGACCTGCCAGCGATCCACCTTGAGATGCTCGCGCAGCTTCTCGATATCGGCGACCAGGTCCCAGGTGGTGTTGTCGACCAGGTCCGCGTGCGGCGTGGAACGGCCGGCGCCGCGCTGGTCGAACAGGATGATCCGGTACTTGGCCGGGTCGTGGAACTGGCGCATTTTGTCGCTGCAGCCGCCGCCCGGGCCACCGTGCAGCATCACCACCGGCTTGCCGTCGGGATTGCCGCACTGCTCGAAGTACAGCGTGTGGCGGTCATCGACCTTCAGGGTGCCGACGTCGTAAGGGGTGATGGCGGGATACAGCGTACGCATGACAGGAACTCCATGTGGAATGACAGTCGCCGCATCACGCTGCGCGGCGGCCCGGTGGACAGGTCATTCTAGCCTCGGGGTCACCGCAGGGACGGCACGCGGTCAGGCCGGCAGACAGCCCAGGCTCACCCGGTCGCGCTGTTCCAGATCGTGCTCGGTGGCGACCGACTGGAAACCGGCGCTCCGCAGCAGCGCGCGGATCGCCTCGCCCTGGTCCCAGCCGTGTTCGATCAGCAGCCAGCCGCCGGGAAGCAGGTGCGCTGCCGCACCGGCGATGATCAGCCGGATGTCATCCAGCCCATCAAGGCCGGAGGCCAGCGCGGTGGCCGGCTCGAAACGCAGGTCACCCTGCACCAGGTGCGGGTCGTCGCTGGCGATATACGGCGGGTTGGTCGCGATCAGATCGAACCGCTCACCGGCCAGCGGGGCATACCACGCGCCCTGCCGGACGCTGACGTTGCCCAGCGCGTGACGCTGCGCGTTGCGCGCCGCGACCGCCAATGCGGCCTCGCTGAGGTCGGTGGCGATGACACTGGCCTGCGGCCGTTCACTGGCCAGCGCCAATGCGATCGCGCCGCTGCCGGTGCCCAGGTCGGCGATCCGCAAGGCGGCATCTTCAGGCAACCGCGCCAGCGCCAGCTCGACCAGCAGCTCGGTCTCCGGGCGTGGGATCAGGGTGGCCGGGCTGACCTCCAGATCCAGGGTCCAGAAACCGCGGCGGCCCAGCAGGTAGGCCACCGGCGCGCCGGCCACGCGCTTGGCGAGCAGGGCCTCGAACGCGGCGGCATGCGCCGGCTCGACCGGATCGGTGGCGTGCGCGAACAGCCAGCTGCGCTCGCGCTCCAGGACGTGCAGCAACAGCAGTTCCGCTTCATGCCGGCCTTCCACGCCGGGCAGGCGGTTGGCGGCATCGGCGAGCAGCTGGCGGATGTCAGGGGCGGCGGTCATGGCGGGACGGAACAGCGGTGGGGCGCGCAGTGTAGTCCACGGGGCCATGGGGGCCGGCCCCGCGCCAGGGCTGTCCGCGACCGGCAACCGATTGAATCCACGCATCGGCACTCATATATGGATCTGTGGCCACTATCGATTTCAGTCCGAAATCCGGGGCCGTCGGCCGCCCGGCCCGCGCAACCGTTCAGGTTGCTGCTCCCCCGGATATGCAGAAGCTATGGCACCGCCCGCCGCCTGTTCGGGCGTGGTCATTGCGCTGCAACGGTTCTGACGGATAGCGCCGCCACCCTTCATCGCAGGATCAGCTGCTTTTGATAGTCTATGACTATCGCATAGATGCAATCAATGGATTGTCCTTATGGGAATGGAGCCGCTAACCTGTGTTGGTCGCTTCACCCACCCCCTTCACCAAGAGGAACAACGATGTCGCTCATCAACACCCAGATCCAGCCGTTTGAAGCCAACGCCTACCAGAACGGCGAGTTCATCAAGGTCTCCGACGCCACCCTGAAGGGTCACTGGTCCGTGCTGATCTTCATGCCGGCCGCGTTCACCTTCAACTGCCCGACCGAGATCGAAGACGCTGCCGATCATTACGCCGAGTTCCAGAAGGCCGGTGCCGAGGTCTACATCGTCACCACCGACACGCACTTCTCGCACAAGGTGTGGCACGAAACCTCGCCGGCCGTCGGCAAGGCCCAGTTCCCGCTGGTCGGCGATCCGACCCACCAGCTGACCAACGCCTTCGGCGTGCACATTCCGGAAGAAGGCCTGGCCCTGCGCGGCACCTTCATCATCAACCCGGAAGGCGTGATCAAGACCCTGGAGATCCACTCCAACGAGATCGCCCGTGACGTCTCCGAGACCCTGCGCAAGCTGAAGGCTGCCCAGTTCACCGCCGCCAACCCGAACCAGGTGTGCCCGGCGAAGTGGAAGGAAGGCGAAAAGACCCTGACCCCGTCGCTGGACCTGGTCGGCAAGATCTAAGCCGCTTCTCATCCCCATCCCCGCCCGCCGGGGGTGGGGGTGAACCCAAGCCGGTGCCCCACGCGTCGGTTTCGGTTCACCCCCATGTCGCGCAGATGCACCCGCGGGGTTCGTCGACGCTGTTCCCTTGCCTGAATCAAGGAGTTTTTCGATGTTGGATGCCAACCTCCAGTCCCAGCTGAAGACCTATCTGGAACGTGTCACCCGTCCGATCCAGATCACGGCGCACGTGGATGACGGCGCCAAGTCGCAGGAGATGCTCGAGCTGCTGAACACGCTGACCTCGCTGTCGACGCAGATCAGCCTGGACGTGCGTCGCGACAGCAGCGAGCGCACGCCCTCGTTCGCGCTGACCACGCCGGGCCAGGACATCCACCTGGTGTTCGCGGGCCTGCCGATGGGCCATGAGTTCACCTCGCTGGTGCTGGCGCTGCTGCAGGTCGGCGGCCACCCCTCCAAGGCCACGGCCGAGCTGATCGAGCAGGTGCGCAACCTGGAGGGCGAGTACCGCTTCGAAACCTACTTCTCGCTGTCCTGCCAGAACTGCCCGGACGTGGTCCAGGCGCTGAACCTGGCGGCGGTGCTGAACCCGCGCATCCAGCACGTGGCGATCGATGGCGGGCTGTTCCCGGCCGAGGTCGAAGCGCGCCAGATCATGTCCGTGCCGACCGTGTACCTCAACGGTGAAGTGTTCGACCAGGGCCGCATGACGCTCGAGCAGATCGTGGCCAAGCTGGACACCGGTGCGTCCAAGCGCGATGCCGAAAAGCTCAGCACCAAGGCACCGTTCGACGTGCTGGTGGTGGGCGGCGGTCCGGCCGGCGCGGCCGCGGCGATCTATGCCGCGCGCAAGGGCATCCGCACCGGTGTGGCGGCCGAACGTTTCGGTGGCCAGGTGCTGGATACGATGGCGATCGAGAACTTCATTTCCGTCACCGAAACCGAAGGTCCGAAGCTGGCCGCGGCGCTGGAACAGCATGTCCGCGAGTACGAGGTGGACATCATGAACCTGCAGCGCGCCACCGCACTGGTGCCGGCAGGCGACGATGGCCTGGTGGAGATCAAGCTGGAGAACGGCGCGTCGCTGAAGTCGCGTTCGGTGATCCTGTCCACCGGCGCACGCTGGCGCCAGATGAACGTGCCCGGCGAAGACCAGTACCGCAACAAGGGCGTGGCGTACTGCCCGCATTGCGACGGTCCGTTGTTCAAGGGCAAGCGTGTCGCGGTGATCGGCGGGGGCAACTCCGGCGTGGAAGCGGCGATCGATCTGGCGGGTCTGGTGACGCATGTGACCCTTCTGGAATTTGATGACAAACTGCGGGCCGATGAAGTGCTGCAGAAGAAGCTGCGCAGTCTGGGCAACGTCACCATCATCACCAGCGCCCTCACCCAGGAAGTGCTGGGCGATGGCCAGAAGGTGAAGGGCCTGGTCTACCAGGACCGCGTCGGGGGCGATTCGCACCGGGTGGAACTGGAAGGCATCTTCGTGCAGATCGGTCTTCTGCCGAATACCGAATGGTTGAAGGACACGGTGGCCCTGTCACCGCGTGGCGAGATCCTGATCGACGACCGCGGCCAGACCAGCGTGCCGGGTGTCTTCGCCGCAGGCGATTGCACGACCGTTCCGTACAAGCAGATCGTCATCGCGATGGGCGCCGGTTCCACTGCGGCACTGAGCGCCTTCGATCACCTGATCCGCACCTCCGTTCCCAAGAGCAGCGGCGCTGTCGCCGAAGCTGCCTGAAACGTCCGGTTCCCGGTTCGCCGGGAACCTTGTCTGTCTGCTGGGTAGCCACGCCATCACCCGGTCCATTGCCGTGAGAGGTCCAAGGAAATGAACCTACGTGATTTGAAGTATCTGGTGGCGCTGGCCGACCACCGCCATTTCGGCAAGGCGGCCGCCGCCTGCTTCGTCAGCCAACCCACCCTGTCCACCCAGATCCGCAAGCTCGAGGATGAGCTGGGTCTGCCGCTGGTGGAGCGTGCACCGCGCAAGGTCATGCTGACCCCCGCCGGGGTGGAAGCCGCCGCGCGTGCACGCACGATCGTGGCCGAAGTGGAGCAGATGAAAGAAGCCGCGCGGCGCAGTCGCGATCCCGAGGCCGGCACGGTCCGGCTCGGCATCTTCCCGACGCTGGGTCCGTACCTGTTGCCGCATGTGATCCCCAACATCCGCGAGCGCTTCCCGCAGCTGGAACTGCTGCTGGTCGAGGAAAAAAGCGACGAGCTGCTGACCCGCCTGCGCGAGGGCAAGCTGGATGCCGCCCTGCTGGCGCTGCCGCTGGACGATGACCAGCTGCATGCCGAATTCCTGTTCGAAGAGCCCTTCCTGCTGGCGGTCTCGCAGCAGCACCCGCTGGCGCGCCGCCAGCACCTGGACGTGCAGGAGCTGTCGTCGCAGAAGCTGCTGCTGCTCGAGGACGGGCACTGCCTGCGCGACCAGGCGCTGGCGGTATGCCGGCTGTTCGGGGCCAACGAGAAATCGGAGTTCCGCGCGACCAGCCTGGAAACGCTGCGGCAGATGGTGGCCGCCGATGTGGGCATCACCCTGCTGCCGACGCTCTCGGTCAAGCCGCCGGTGCCGCGCTCGGACAACATCCGCCTGCTGGATTTCAGCGGCGATGACCGCCCCAGCCGCCGCATCGCGATGGCGTGGCGCCGCAGTTCGGCGATGACCGGCTTCCTGGAGCAGCTGGCCCAGCAGTTCAAACGGCTGCCGCAGGGCCTGTTCGCGCTGGAGTCCACCGATGTCCCGGTGGCCGCCGCCACGCCGCTGCCACGCGCCGGCTGAGCCTGCCTGAACCGGCCGACGCGGCCGATACGCCGGACGGGTCGCATCCGTCTACGATTGTCAGCACAATAGGACGAGGCGGTGCCAGCAGGCGCCGCCTTTTTGCATGGGTCTTCCACAAACGCAAGGAGCTACACCATGTCCACTTCCAGCGGACTGCCCCCCTCGATCATCGTTTCAAGCCACGACATGGACCGCCTGGACGCCATGCTCGAGTCTCCCGCTGTCAGCCAGACCCCCGCCGGGATCGCCCTGGCCGAGGAACTCAACCGCGCGACCGTCGTGGCGCCGGACCAGGTTCCCGAGGGCACCGTCATGATGCATTCGCGCGTGGAGTGCGAAGATGAGCTGCAGAACGAAAAGCATGTTCTGACGCTGGTCTATCCGCGTGAGGCCGATGTTGAACAGGGCAAGGTATCGATCCTGGCGCCGGTGGGCACCGCCCTGCTGGGCCTGTCGATCGGCCAGACCATGGATTGGGTGGCCCCGGGTGGGCGCAAGCTGCGCCTGCGGGTGACCGCCGTCCATCACCAGCCCCACGCCTGATCCCGCCTGCTGCGTCGTCGCGCAGGTTCCACCGATTCGTCCCAGGAGTTGCAATGAGCACCGTTTCGCTGTCCAAACTCTCCCAGCTGCGTGATCTGTCCGTGGTGGTTGCCGATACCGGCGATTACGAGGCGATCAAGCGCTTGAAGCCGGTCGACTGCACGACCAATCCCACCCTGGTGAAGAAGGCGCTGGATCTGCCGGTGTACGCCGATCTGATCGACAGCGCATTGGCCTGGGGCCGCGAGCAGGGTGGCGAGCGCGAGACCATCGTGCACGCGGTGGCGGATCGCCTGACCGTGGGCGTGGGTACGCTGCTCAGCACGCTGGTGCCGGGCCGGGTCTCGACCGAGGTCGATGCGGACCAAGCGCACGATACGGCGGCGACGGTGGCCAAGGCGCGCCAGTTCATCGCGATGTACGAAGCGGCCGGCGTGCCGCGCAGCAAGGTGCTGATCAAGATCGCGGCGACCTGGGCAGGCGTGGAGGCGGCACGCCAGCTGCAGGCCGAGGGGATCGACTGCAACCTGACGCTGATCTTCAACCCGACCCAGGCGTTGGCCTGCAGCGAGGCCGGGGCGTTCCTGATTTCGCCGTTCGTCGGCCGCATCCTGGACTGGTATGTGGCCAACGGGCAGGCGCCGGCGACCATCGACGAAGACCCGGGCGTGGTGTTCGTGCGCGGGGTGTACGCGGAGTTCAAGCGTCGCGGTTCGCCGACGGTGGTGATGGGCGCGTCGTTCCGTTCGACGGCGCAGATCGAGGCACTGGCGGGCTGTGATCGTCTGACGATCTCGCCGGAGCTGTTGGAGAAGCTGGACGCCGATCACGGTGAGCTGCCGCGCAGGCTGGTGGCCGGTGCAGCCGAATCCGTCCAGGTGACACCGATCGATGGCGCGCGGTTTGCGGCGGATCTGGCGGCCGACCCGATGGCGACGGAGAAGCTGGCAAGCGGCATCGATGCGTTCGCCAAGGATCTGGAAGCGTTGCGCCAGACGATCCGCGAGCGGCTGTAAGCGCTGGCGGTTGGCTGGACGACGAAAGGCCCCGCTCTGCGGGGCCTTTCGTTTTTGGCGCTTACGGCGACGGCAACCGCTCACTTTCGTCGGGGTTGGCGCGTTGGGGAGGGCAGTAGAGCAGCGAACCCTTTGCTGTCCGTTGGGCCTGGTAGAGCCGACCGTGGGTCGGCTCCGGGGTATCAGGCGTCCACGCCGATGGGGCAGCTGACGCCGGTGCCGCCGATGCCGCAGTAGCCGTTGGGGTTCTTGGCGAGGTACTGCTGGTGGTAATCCTCGGCGTAGTAGTACTCGGGCGCGGGGAAGACGATGTCGGTGGTGATCGGGCCGTAGCCGCTGTCGTTGAGGCGCTGCTGGTAGGCGTCGCGGCTGGCCAGGGCAGCGTCGAGCTGGGCCTGGGTGGTGGCGTGGATCGCGGAGCGGTACTGGGTACCGGTGTCGTTGCCCTGGCGCATGCCCTGGGTGGGGTCGTGGCTTTCCCAGAAGACCTGGAGCAGGCGCTCGAGCGGGACGATGGCGGGGTCGTAGACCACCTCGACAATTTCGGTGTGTCCGGTGAGGCCGGAGCAGACTTCTTCGTAGGTGGGGTTCGGGGTGACGCCGCCGGCGTAGCCGACCGAGGTCGAGTAGACGCCCGGGATGGTCCAGAATTTGCGCTCGGCGCCCCAGAAACAGCCCATGGCGAAGCGGATGCGCGCCAGGCCGGTGAAGCTGTCCTTGAGCGGATGGCTGTTGACGTAATGCTGGTTGTGCAGCAGCGGCAGGGGCTGGTCGCGGCCCGGCAACGCTTCGTCCGGACGCGGCAGGCGCTGCTTGAAGGCGCCGATGCCCAACAGACCGTTTCCAATACCCAACATGGCGTTCTCCTAGGCCGGCAACAGGCCGGCGCTTTCGTCTCCGTCGAATATGGGGTCGTCCGGGGCCGTGCCCAAGTCCAGTTGGGCGACGATGTCTTCCGCTTCGGGACGGGCAAGATCGGGAACGCAGACGCGCAGGACGCCGAACAGCGGGAGCTCGCCCATCCCGCCCAGCAGCGATTCCCCGAAGACGAACGCAGGGATGCCGGCGTCCTCCAGGGCGTGTTTGACCAGATGGGCGTCGAACAGGTTGTCGGCCTGGTAGATCACGTGCATGGGCGGGCTCCGGAGGGCATGGGGCCAGCATACGCCCGGGGGCTGAAGGCGTGCCGACCAACGGCGGTCATCATCCAGGCGCAACCGGATCCGGTCGTGCCGGCCAGCGAAAGGCGTGCCGACCAACGGTCGGCACCTACCCGTTTAGCCTGTCGCGCTGCGACAGGCTAAACTGTTGGTCTTTCTGCCTTTTAACTGCGACCGCGCATCATGTCCGAGTCTACCGCCGCCCCCACCGACGCCCTTCCGGAAGCCCAGGAAAAACGGGATTTCATCCGTCAGATCGTCCGCGAGGACCTGGCGGCCGGCAAGCATGCCGCGATCAAGACGCGCTTCCCGCCGGAGCCCAACGGCTACCTGCACATCGGCCATGCCAAGTCGATCTGCCTGAACTTCGGCATCGCCGGCGAGTTCAACGGTGTGTGCAACCTGCGCTTCGACGACACCAACCCGGCCAAGGAAGATCCGGAGTACGTGGCCGCGATCCAGGACGATGTGCGCTGGCTGGGCTTCGAGTGGAACGAGCTGCGCCATGCCTCGGACTATTTCGATGCCTATTACCTGGCCGCGCAGAAGCTGATCAGCGATGGCAAGGCGTACGTATGCGACCTGTCCGCCGAGGAAGTGCGTGCCTACCGCGGCACCCTGACCGAGCCGGGCCGTCCGTCGCCGTTCCGCGAGCGCAGCGTCGAAGAGAACCTGGATCTGTTCCGCCGCATGCGCGCGGGCGAGTTCCCGGATGGTGCGCGCACCGTGCGCGCCAAGATCGACATGGCCAGCGGCAACATCAACCTGCGCGACCCGGCGCTGTACCGGATCAAGCACGTCGAACACCAGAACACCGGCAATGCGTGGCCGATCTACCCGATGTACGACTTCGCGCATGCGCTGGGCGATTCCATCGAGGGCATCACCCACTCGCTGTGCACGCTGGAGTTCGAAGACCACCGCCCGCTGTACGACTGGTGCGTGGACAACGTCGATTTCGCCCACGACGATGCGCTGACCCAGCCGCTGGTCGATCGCGGCCTGCCGCGTGAAGCCGCCAAGCCGCGCCAGATCGAATTCTCGCGCTTGAACATCAACTACACGGTGATGAGCAAGCGCAAGCTGATGGCGCTGGTCACCGAGCAGCTGGTGGATGGCTGGGAAGACCCGCGCATGCCTACCCTGCAGGGCCTGCGTCGTCGTGGCTATACCCCGGCAGCGATGCGCCTGTTCGCCGAGCGCGTGGGCATCAGCAAGCAGAACTCGCTGATCGACTTCAGCGTGCTCGAAGGCGCGCTGCGCGAAGACCTGGACAGTGCCGCCGCACGCCGCATGGCGGTGGTCGATCCGGTCAAGCTGGTGCTGACCAACCTGCCGGAGGGCCACGCAGAAACCCTGACCTTCGCCAACCATCCCAAGGATGAGGCGTTCGGGACCCGCGAGGTGCCGTTCGCGCGCGAGCTGTGGATCGAGCGCGAGGATTTCGCCGAGGTCCCGCCCAAGGGCTGGAAGCGCCTGGTGCCGGGCGGCGAAGTGCGCCTGCGCGGCGCCGGCATCATCCGCTGCGATGAGGTGATCAAGGACGCCGACGGCACCATCACCGAGCTGCGCGGCTGGCTGGATCCGGAATCGCGCCCGGGCATGGAAGGCGCCAACCGCAAGGTCAAGGGCACCATCCACTGGGTCAGCGCCGTGCACGCGGTGCCGGCCGAGATCCGCCTGTACGACCGTCTGTTCTCGGTGCCGAACCCGGACGACGAGTCCGACGGCAAGACCTACCGCGATTACCTCAATGCGGACTCGCGCCGCACCGTCACCGGCTATGTCGAGCCGGCCGCGGCCAGCGCCGCGCCCGAGCAGTCGTTCCAGTTCGAGCGCACCGGCTACTTCGTCGCCGATCGCCGCGACCACACCGCGGCCAAGCCGGTGTTCAACCGCAGCGTGACCCTGCGCGATACCTGGTCGGCGTAAGCGGCACCCGGCCGGTGCCTGGCACCGGCCACCGTGCATTTCCAGCGCGGCCCTGCCACGGCAGGGCCTGCGCTCCAGCACTCCTGCGATCGGCGCAGCCCTGCGCCGGCGCCCGCGTGGCCGCGTTCAGCGCGGGCACGGCATCCCTACGCACGGCCCGATACACTGCCGCTGCTCCATCTTCCACGAGGTCCATGTCCCGATGCTGTACGCGCAAGTCCATCTCACCCTGCCCGCCTGGATCCACGACCAGATCGATATGGGCCGTGTCTATCCCGAGGATGCCGACAAGGTCGCGCTGGCGATCGAGCTGTCGCGCCTGAATGTCGAGGCGCAGACTGGCGGCCCGTTCGGCGCCGTGGTGTTTGGGCCGGATCATCGCGTGATCGCCGCTGGCGTGAACCGCGTGGTCCCGCATACGACCTCGCTGGCGCATGCCGAAAACATGGCCTACATGCTGGCCCAGCAGCGCCTGCAGACGCCGCGCCTGAACGATGTGCTGTCGCCGATCACGTTGGCGACTTCCTCGCAGCCGTGCTGCCAGTGCTACGGCGCGACCGTCTGGGCCGGCATCGATCGCCTGCTGATCGGTGCCAGCGCCGAGGATGTGGAAGAACTCACCCCGTTCGATGAAGGCCCGCTGCCGGCGGACTGGATCGGCGAACTCAACAAGCGTGGCATCGAGGTCGTGCGCGACATCGAGCGCGATGCAGCGCGCGCGGTCCTGCGCCAGTATGGAGAAACCAACGGTGCACATTACTGATTCCCGCGCTTCAGGCGCGAAGCGATGAGCGGCCTGCTGTGCCTGTGCCGCCAGGGGTTTGAGCCGGAGCTGGCCGCCGAGCTGTCCGAGCGCGCGGCCTATGCCAACGTCGCCGGCTACGCGCGCACCCAGCGCAACGACGGCTACGTGGTGTTCGTCACCGAGGAAGGCGCGGCGCTGTCCAAGGCGTTGTCCTGGCGTTCGCTGATCTTCGCCCGGCAGAAGCTGCAGGTGCTGGCCGAGCTGCCCCAGCTCGATGCCGCCGACCGCATCACCCCGATCATCGCCGCCCTGCAGGGCCAGCAGCGCTTCGGCGACATGTGGGTCGAGCATCCCGATTCGGACGAAGGCAAGCCGCTGGCCGGCCTGGCCCGCGCATTCGGCAATGCGCTGCGCCCGGCGCTGCGCAAGGCCGGCCTGCTGACCGACAAGCCGAACACCGGCCTGCCGCGCCTGCACATCGTGTTCGTCGATGGACGCCATGCCTTCGTGTGCGTGGCCGATACCCGCGACAGCGCGCCGTGGCCGCTGGGCATCCCGCGCCTGAAGCTGCTGCCCGACGCGCCTTCGCGCTCGGCGCTGAAGCTGGATGAAGCACTGCTCACGCTGATGACACCGGAAGAGCGCGAACTGCTGGTCAAGCCGGGCATGCGCGCGGCCGATCTGGGCGCCGCCCCGGGAGGCTGGACCTGGGTGCTGACCCGCCAGCACGTCAGGGTGATCAGCGTCGACAACGGCCCGCTGCGCGAGCACGTGCTGGAGACCGGCCTGGTCGAACATCTGCGCGCCGATGGTTTCCACTGGCAGCCGGAGACGCCGCTGGACTGGATGGTCTGCGACATGGTCGAACAACCGCGCCGCGTGGCCGAACGCATGGCCACCTGGTTCCGCGAAGGCTGGTGCAGGCACGCGATCTTCAATCTCAAGCTGCCGATGAAAAAGCGCTGGGATGAAACCCGCATGTGCCTGGAGCTGTTCCAGGAGCAGGCGGGCAAGCCGCTGCATCTGCGCGCCAAGCAGCTGTACCACGACCGCGAAGAGATCACGGTGCTGGCCTCGCCGCTGCGCTGACCCACGCGCACCACCGGTAGCGCCGGGCCATGCCCGGCTGGCCGCGCAACGCGCGCAATGATCGAAGCACGCGCCGGGCGCCCGGCGCCCCCTACGTCAAGAACGGAGTTTCCATGCGACGCCGATCCCGCCTCATCCTGTTACTGACGCTGCTGCCCACGCTCGCCCTGGCCCAGGTCCGCAACCCGTCACCGGCGGTCAGCGAACCGTTGCGCGAGGTGCCGGCGAGCGTGCGCGCGCAGCCGCTGTCGCAGGGCGAGGTCACCCATCAGGTGACGCTGGCCGCCCCGGCCGGGGAGGCGGCGGTGACGGTGCGTTCGGTGCAGCCGGTGAGCGTGGTCGGCCAGTACCGCATCGCATTCGCGGCGTTGGATGTCGACGGCGACGGCTTCATCAGCCGGGCCGAGGCGCAGGCCAACCCGACCCTGGCCGATGAATTCAACGCCTTGGACGTGAAGCGCCGCGGCAAGCTGGACCGCGCCGATCTGGCCGGCTGGCTGATCGACTGAGCGCGCGGGTCACAACCCCGCCGCGCGCTTCCAGAACAGCGACACCAGCGGCGGCAGCTTGCCGGCGCAGCCCAGCGCGCGGCCGCGCGCCAGGGTCAGGTGCATCTCATCATTGGAGAACACCGTGTTGATCGCATCGAAGCTGTACGCAGCGACGGTGTTCTCACTGCGGCGTTCGCGTGCCCAGCGCTGCAACCGGTGCGGCGACATCCAGTCCTGGCGGCGCTGCTGCGCCGCCAGCACCATCGCCCGCAAGGCAGCGACATCACGCAGGCCGAGATTGACGCCCTGCCCGGCCAGCGGGTGCACCACGTGCGCTGCATCACCGAGTGCGAGCACGCGGCCGGCCACGTAGCCGGTGGCAAGCTGCCGGCGCAGCGGGAAGGCCGCCCGCCTGGAGGCGAGCGTCATCGCGCCCAGGCGGCCGGCGAAGGCGTTGGTGAGTTCGCGTCCGAATGCCGCGTCATCCAGTGCCAGCACGCGCTCGGCGTCGGCATCGGGCAGCGTCCACACGATCGAACTGCGCTGCGCGCTGATCGGCAGCACCGCCAGCGGCCCGGTCACCAGGAAGCGTTGCCACGCGGTGGCTTCGTTGTTCTTTTCGGTGTCGACATACGCCACCACGCCACGCTGGCCGTAATCCTGGCGGGTCACCTCCAGCCCGGCCAGGCGGCGCAGGGTGGATTCGGCACCGTCGGCGGCGATCGCCAGCGATGCTTCGAGCCGACGGCCGTCGTCCAGGCGCAGGCGCACCCCGTTGGCGTCCTGCTCCAGCGCCTCGACCCGCGCCGGGCAGCACAGCTGCACGCCGGCCGCCGGCAGCGCCGCCCACAGGCGGTCCACCAGCAGATCGTTCTCGACGATCCAGCCCAGTTGTTCGCGGCCGAGGCTGTCGGCATCGAAGCGCAGTTCATCGCCGCCGGCCGCGTCCCAGACCCGCATGCGGCGGTAGGCACAGGCGCGCGCGGCCGTCACCGCCGGCCACACGCCGAGCGTGGCCAGCAACTGGGCGTTGTCCGGCGCGAACGCGTACACGCGCAGGTCCGGCTGCTGCGGTTGCCAGGCGGCCGGCTCGCGGCCTTCGACCAGCGTCACCGACAGCCCGGCATCGGCCAGCGCCAGTGCGCAGGCCGCGCCGACCACGCCACCACCGACCACCACCACGTCCTGCGGGCGCCGGCTCACAGGCCGGCTCCGCGGCACAGCGCCGGGACCTGGCCGCGGAAGCCCATCGCGCCCCCGACCAGCATCGACTGCATCGGCGTGGCCTGCGCGGCCAACAGGCCGAGCGAACGCAGCGGGCGCATCAGCGGTGCCGGATTGCTGGTCAGGCGCGCCAGCCCGCCGGAGAACGCGATGGTCTGCTCGCGGTCTTCCAGCCGGCGTGCCACGTGTTCCTGCAGCAGCGCATCGCTGCCGGCATCGTCGGCCCCGGCCACCAGTTCGGCCAGCGTCAATGCATCGCGGAGGCCAAGGTTGAAGCCCTGTGCGCCCAGCGGGTGGATGGTCTGCGCGGCATTGCCGAGCAGCACGGTGCGTTCGCCGACCAGCGCGCGCGACAGCACCTGGATCAAGGGATAGGCGCTGCGCGGGCCACTCTCCAGCAGGCGGCCGGCGCGCCAGCCGATGGCGCCCTGCAGGCGGTTCACCCAGGCCGCATCGTCCAGCGCCATCACGGCCTCGGCCTGGTCACGGGCAACCCCGTGCACCGCGCCGAAATGACGGTCGCCACGCGGCAGCAGCGCGGTCGGCCCGGTGTCGGTGAAGCGCTCGTACGCGGTGCCGTCCGGCGCACGCGCGGCGCGGACCCGCGACACGAACAGCGTCTGCTCGAAATCATGTTCATCCACGCCGATGCCGAGTGCCTCGCGCACGCCACTGCGGGTCCCGTCGGCGCCGACCACCAGACGCGCCAGCAGACAGCGCTCGCCGCTGTCATCGGCGATGAAGACCTGACGGTAGCCGTCCACCGTGCTGCCCAGGCGCACGAAGCGCGCCGGACGATAGCGGGTCAACCGGGTGAGCGTCTCCAGCCGCGCCTCCAGCGCCTGGCCGAAATCGCGGGCGACCACGACCTGTCCGAACCACGGGCGCTGGTACTGCGCGGCCTCCATCTGCACCCGGCCGAAATCGCCGGCGCGGCTGACGTGGATGCGGGTGATCGCGCCCGGCGCACCGGCCAGCGTCTGCATTACGCCCAGCGCGGTCAGCGCGTTGACGGTCGCGGCGGCGAAACTGAGGTTGCGCTGGTCGAACACTGCCGGCAGCGCGCCCAGCGGCGAGGCCTCCACCAGGCCGACATCGCGGCCGGCACGGTCCAGGGCGATGGCCAGGCTGGCACCCACCAGCCCGCCGCCTACGATCACTACATCATGTCGTTCACTCATGCCCCCCATGATAAGGGTTCGCCCGTTCCGGCGGCGTGCGGCGGGCTGCCGCAGCAGGCGCTAGAATGAATGCCTGCCCCCACCCGTCACCGCCATGACCTCCACTGCCCAACGCGCCTTCGTCCTGTCCGTGCTCGTGCTGTTGATGGCGGCCACGCGGGTCAACCATTTCGCGGCGATTCCGGATGCATCCTGGGCGGTGTTCTTCATCGGCGGCTTCTACCTGCGCGCGTGGACCCGCTGGGCGTTCCCGCTGCTGATGGCGCTGGCGGTGCTGGTCGACTGGCTCGTGATCCGCCGCAGCGGCCTGGATTTCTGGCAGCACTACTGCGTCTCGCCGGGCTACTGGATGCTGCTGCCGGCCTATTTCGCGATGTGGAGCGGCGGCCTGCTGCTCCGCCGCGGCTACCACGGCGCCACCTGGGCCGCGCTGGGCAAGGGCGCGCTGCTGCTGGTCGCGGCGGTGGCGGTCTGCCATCTGTTCGCCCAGGGCGGTTTCTACTGGACCAGCGACAACGTGGCCGCCCCCACCCTCGACGGCTGGGCGAAGAACTACAGCGACTGGTTCCTGCCCTACCTGCGCACCGCGGCGGTCTACGTCGGCCTGGCAGCCGCGCTGCAGCTGGCGACCGAACAGGTCGGCAAGCTGCTGCAGGCGCGCCGCGACGTGCTGCGCTGAGCGCGGCCGGCCTCGGTCGTGGGCAATCGCCTGTCCCGCATCTATACACGCACCGGTGACGATGGCAGCACCGGCCTGGGTGATGGCAGCCGGGTGGCCAAGGACGACGCCCGGGTGGCCGCCTACGGCACGGTCGACGAGGCCAACTCGGCGCTCGGCGTGCTGCTGGCGGTGCCGCTGCCGGAGGATGTCCGCGCCCTGCTGACGGTGATCCAGCACCAGTTGTTCGATCTGGGCGGCGAGCTGTGCATTCCCGGCCATGCCGCCATCCACGCCGCCGACATCGAGGCGCTGGAGCAGCAGCTGGACCACTACAACGCCGACCTGCCGGTGCTGAAAGAGTTCATTCTTCCGGCCGGGGGCGAGGCCGCCGCGCGCTGCCACCTGGCCCGCACCATCGTGCGCCGGGCCGAGCGCGAGACGGTCACGCTGGCGCGCCGGGAGACGGTCCGCCCGGAAGCACTGCACTACCTCAACCGCCTGTCCGACCTGCTGTTCGTGCTCGCGCGCGTGCTGGCCCGGGCGGATGGCCACGGCGAGGTGCTCTGGCGCCACGAGCGCCGCCACGCCTGAGCGGCCCTGCCGCCCCACCGGATATCCTGCCCGCATGCTGGTTTTCACCCACCCCGCCTGTCTGCAACACGATCCCGGCCGCGGCCATCCCGAATGCCCGGCCCGTCTGCAGGGGGTGCTCGATGCGCTGAAGGCGGCCTATCCGGACCAGTTGGACTGGCGCGAGGCTCCGCCGGCCAAACTCGGTGAGCTGGCGCGGGTCCACGACAGCGAACTGATCGACCTGGTGCTCAAGCCCCAGACCGAGCCGCTGCGCCTGATCGACATGGACACCATGACCTCGCCCGGCTCGGCCAGCGCGGCCCTGCACGCGGCCGGTGCCGGCGTGGCGGCGGTCGATGCGGTGATGCTGGGCGAGGATCCGGTGGCCTTCTGCGCGGTGCGCCCGCCCGGCCACCACGCCAGCGCCAGCACCGCGATGGGCTTCTGCCTGTTCAACAACATCGCCATCGCCGCCGCCTATGCGCGCGACCGCTATGGGCTGGAGCGGATCGCCATCGTCGATTTCGATGTCCACCACGGCAACGGCACCCAGGACATCTTCATCGCCGATCCCGGGGTGGCCTACTACAGCACCCACCAGGCCGGGCTGTTCCCCAATTCGGGCCTGCGCCGCGACCGCGGGGCCGGCAACCTGATGAACATCCTGCTGCCGCCGGGCAGTGGCGGCTTCCGTTTCCGCAACACCTGGGCCGACGAGATGCTGCCGGCCATCGACGATTTCCGGCCCCAGCTGCTGTTGATCTCGGCCGGCTTCGATGCGCACATGCGCGACCCGCAGGCCGATCTGATGCTGGAAACCGAGGATTTCGCCTGGATCACCGCCGAGCTGCGCGGGCTGGCCCGCCGCCACGGGGCCGGCCGGATCGTCTCGATGCTGGAGGGCGGATACGACCTGCAGGCCCTCGCCGAATGCAGCGTGGCCCACGTCGGCCAGCTGCGCTGATCCGCGCGGACCGGGCCGACGAATGAACCCGGGCCCCTGCGTGGGTGAGACCTTCATTGCCCCTATGCAAGGGATGGGGCAAGCTACGATCCGTTTTCGCCCGAATCCGATACCGCGTGCGCCGAGCCCTCCGCCTGCTGCCCCTCCCCCTCAGTATCGCCATCTGCCTGCCGGCCCTGGCCGACGACAAGCCGGTGAACTGGGGCCTGTGCCCGGTGACCGACGTGCTGCCCGTGTTCGACGATGCGCCCAAGGCCGACAAAGCCGCGGCCGCGACGCGTGACCAGCAGCCGACGGACATCGAAGGCGACCAACTGACCGGGACCTCCGTGGTACCCAACTACCAGGGCAATGTCGCGCTCAAGCGCGGCGACCAGTTCCTGGGCACCGACAACCTGAGCTTCGATACCGAAAGCGGCAACTACATCGCCGAGGGCAACGTCCGCTACCAGGACTCCTCGATCCGGATGAAGGCCCGTCGCGCCGAAGGCAACCAGGAAAGCGACACCCACAAGATCAGCGACATCCAGTACCAGCTGGTGTCCCGCCGTGGCAACGGCGGTGCCGAGTCGATCGACCTGCAGGGTGCGGTCGGCCAGATGCACCGCTCCACCTACACCACCTGCGACCCCTCGCAGCCGGTGTGGAAGCTGTCGGCGCCGCAGATCGAGGTCGACAACGACGCCGGCTTCGGTACCGCGCGCAACGCCGTGCTGCGGATCGGCAAGGTGCCGGTGCTGTGGGCGCCGTACTTCAAGTTCCCGATCGATGATCGCCGCCAGACCGGCCTGCTCTACCCGCAGATCGGCCTGTCCGGCCGCAACGGCTTCGACTACACCCAGCCGATCTACCTGAACCTGGCGCCGAACTTCGACGACACCCTGATGCCGCGCTACATGAGCAAGCGCGGTTTCATGCTCGACAACGAATTCCGCTATCTGTACGACGGTGGCCGCGGCGAGCTGCTGACCGCCTACCTGCCCAACGACAAGCTGCGCGACAAGGATCGCGGCCGCGTGGAGTTCAGCGGGTACCACAACATCAACGCCAACTGGCAGGCCCGCGCCAGCCTGGCCTGGGTCAGCGACGAGCGCTATCTGGAGGATTTCTCCAATCGGCTGCTCGGGGTGACCACCTCCAACCTGCAGAGCCAGATCGGCCTCTACGGCACCGGTGAGAACTGGACCGGCGGCCTGATGGCCGACTACTGGCAGCTCACCGATTACACCCTGACCGAGTCGTCCCTGCCGTACGCGCGCCAGCCGCGCCTGTTCGTCAACTGGGACAAGCCCCTGCTGCCGTGGTTGGAAACCGGCGTGTATGCCGAAGCGGTGAACTTCACGCATCTGGATGTGCATGAGAAGTTCGGCGCGGACCAGGAATACGAGCGCACCGGCGTGTCACGCAGCATGGACGGCGGTTCGCGCCTGGACGTGAAACCGTACGTCTCGATGCCCTTCAGCGGCGCGGCCTGGTACGTCACCCCGACCCTGGCCTACCGCTATACCGCGTACGACCTGGAGCGGGGCCTGGCTGACAGCATCCGTCGCAACCAATTGACCCCGGAACAGTTGGCGGTTGCCACCCCGGACCAGCTGCGCGGCAACACTTCGCCGAGCCGCAGCCTGCCGATCGGCACCATCGACGCCGGGCTGTTCTTCGACCGCGAGACCACCATCGGCGACACCCGCTTCCTGCATACGCTGGAACCGCGCCTGTTCTACCTGCGTACGCCGTACCGCGACCAGAGCGACCTGCCGGTCTTCGATACCCGTGACTTCACCTTCAGCTGGGGCCAGCTGTTCCGCGATTCGCGCTACTCCGGCGCCGATCGCCAGAACGACGCCAACCAGCTGACCCTGGCGCTTAGCACCCGCTTCATCGACCAGGACACCGGCAAGGAACGCTTCTCGGGCAGCATCGGCCAGATCCTGTACTTCGACGATTCCCGGGTCACGCTCAACAGTGTTGAAACCCCGGTCGAGCAGGGCAAGTCGGCCTGGATCGCCGATACGAACTACATGATCAACGACCGCTGGACGCTGGGCGCCACCTATCAGTGGGATCCCAAGTACAAGCGCGAGGACCTGGCCAGCGTGCGTGCACGCTACCTGATGTCCAACGACGGCATCGTCAACCTGACCTACCGCAGCCGTCTGAACCCGCAGGCATCGACCACGGCGACCCGCCGCGACCGGACGCTGCTGGAGCAGGCCGACCTGTCCTTCCTCTACCCGCTCAACGAGCGCTGGAGCCTGGTCGGCCGCTACTACTACTCCATCCAGGACCGCGCCCCGCTGGAAATCATCGGTGGCGTGCAGTGGGACAGCTGCTGCCTCGCCGTCCGCGCGATCGCCCGCCGCTACGTGCGCAACCGCGAGGGTGAACTCAACAACTCCTTCCAGATCGAGTTCGTGCTCAAGGGCCTGAGCTCCATCGGCCAGAACACGGACCGCACCTTGCGCCGTGCTATTCTCGGGTACTACCGAGACGACCTCTATCTGGTGCCGCCCAGCAACACCGGTGCAGCCCGCGACGACTACGATCCGAATCAGATCCCATGACCAAGACCCTTCCCGTACTCCTCGCCTCCCTGCTGGCGGTCTCCTCCGCGACGGCCCCGTTGCAGGTGCTGGCCCAGCAGAGTCAGCCGCTGGACCGCATCGCGGCGATCGTCGATGAGGACGTCGTGCTGCAGAGCGAACTGGACCGCGCCGTCCAGAACATCAAGGCCCAGTACGCCGGTCGTGAAAACCAGCTGCCGCCCGATGACGTGCTCAGCCGCCAGGTGCTCGAGCGTCTGGTCCTGGTCAAGCTGCAGGTGGCGCGCGCCGAGAGCAGCGGCATCAAGGTCAGCGACCAGGAACTGAACCAGGCGATCAACGCCATCGCCCAGCAGAACGGCTCCACGCTGGACGCCCTGCGCCAGCGCCTGGCCAGCGATGGCCTGGATTTCAACGATTTCCGCAATTCGGTGCGCGACGAGATCACCGTCCAGCGCCTGCGCCAGAGCTTCGCGCAGAGCCGGATCAGCGTCAGCGAAGGTGAAGTGGATGGCGCGCTCAAGCAGCAGGCGGCCGCCGGTACCCAGTACCATCTGGCCCACATCCTGATCGGCCTGCCTGAAGGCGCAACCGCCGATCAGATCACCACCGGCCAGAAGAAGGCCGATGGCGTCAAGGCACTGCTGGACAAGGGCGAGATCGACTTCAACGCGGCCGCCGTCCGTTATTCGGACAGCCCGAACGCGCTGGAAGGCGGCGACCTCGGCTGGCGTTCGCTGGATGAAATCCCGAACGCGTTCGCGCAGATGATGAAAGACATGAAGTCCGGCGACGTGGTCGGTCCGCTGCGTGGCCCGAGTGGCTTCCAGCTGTTGAAGCTGGTGGAAGTGCGTGATGCCAGCGCCGCCGCCGGCGCTGGTCACACCATCACCGAGTACCACGCCCGTCATATCCTGGTCCGCATCACCGACCAGCAGGACAATGCCGCGGCCAAGGCCAAGATCGACACCCTGCGCGCCCGCATCGCCGGCGGCGCCGAGTTCGACGCGGTCGCCAAGGAGTCCTCGGAAGACAACAACAGCAAGGGCCAGGGCGGCGATCTGGGCTGGTTCCCGGCCGACGCGTTCGGCCCGGACTTCGGCAAGCAGGTTGAAGGCGTCGCCGACGGCGGCGTGAGCCAGCCGTTCCGCACCGATGCCGGCTGGCACATCGTCCAGCGCGTCGCCACGCGCCAGACCGATGCCACCACCGACAACCAGCGTGCCCAGATCCGTGAAACGATCGGCCGCCGCAAGCTGGAAGAAGAGTACAACCGCTTCCTGCAGGAACTGCGTGGCGAAGCCTACGTGGACATGCGCGGCTACGCCCCGGGCGGCGCCGCGGCCGCCACCCCGCCGCAGTCCTGATCCATGCTCCCGCAGCTCGCGCTGGTACCGGGCGAGCCGGCGGGGATCGGCCCGGAGCTCTGCCTTCGACTGATCCAGCAGCCGCGCACTGATTGCCGGCTGCTGGCCTTCGCCGACCCGGACACGCTGCAGGCTGCCGCCGCCGCGCTGTCGCTGCCCCTGCAACTCCTGCCTGAAGACGCCATCGCCCGCCAGCCGGGCGATCTGCCGTTGCGCGCGGTGCGCAATGCCGTCCCCTCGCGCTTCGGCACCCCGGACCCGTCCAACGCCGGCGCGGTGATCGGCGCGCTGCGCCAGGCCGGCCAGGCCTGCCTGTCCGGTGAACTGGCCGGGGTGGTCACCGGCCCGGTGCACAAGGCGGTCATCAACGAAGGCGGCATCGCCTACAGCGGCACCACCGAACTGCTGGCCGACCAGGCCCGCACCCCGGTGGTGATGATGCTGGCCAACGCGATCGTGAGGGTCGCCCTGGCGACCACCCACCTGCCGCTGCGGTCGGTGGCCGATGCGATCACCGCCGATGGCCTGGCGCTGACCCTGCAGATCCTCCACGACGCCCTGCAGCGCGATTTCGGCCTCGCTTCGCCGCGTATCGCCGTGCTCGGCCTCAACCCGCACGCCGGCGAAGACGGCCATCTCGGCCGCGAAGAGCTCGACCTGATCATCCCGCTGCTGGAGCGCCTGCGCGCCCGGGGCATGGACCTGGTCGGGCCGCTGCCGGCCGATACCGCGTTCCTGCCGGCCAAGCTGGCCGGCTTCGACACGGTGCTGGCGATGTACCACGACCAGGGCCTGCCGGTGCTCAAGTACAGCGGCTTCGAGCAGGCCGTCAACATCACCCTGGGCCTGCCCTACCCGCGCGTCGCGGTCGACCACGGCACCGCCCTGGGTCTGGCCGGCCGCGGCATCGCCGACCCCTCCAGCCTCCTCGCTGCCACCGCGCTGTGTGCCCGGCTGGCGCGCCAACGTACACTGGTGCCATGACTTCTTCGTATTCCTCCTCCGGCGCGCCCGGTTTCTCCGGCCCCGCCAAGAAGCAGCTCGGCCAGCACTTCCTCGCCGACCGCAGCTACATCGACAAGATCGTCCTGGCGGTGAACCCGAAGGACGGCGACCGCCTGGTCGAGATCGGCCCGGGCCAGGGCGCCATCACCCTGCCGCTGCTGCGCCGCCACCCGAAGCTGACCGTGATCGAGTTCGACCGGGATCTGGTCGGGCCGCTGGCCGCCGCCGCCGAACCGCTGGGCGAGATGACCATCATCCACCGCGACGTGCTGCAGGTGGATTTCACCGAACTGGCCGCAGGCAGCCCGATCCGCCTGGTCGGCAATCTCCCCTACAACATCTCCTCGCCGATCCTGTTCCATGCGCTGGACCACGCGGCGGTGATCACCGACATGCACTTCATGCTGCAGAAGGAAGTGGTCGACCGCATGGCCGCCGATCCGGGCAGCAAGGTCTACGGCCGGCTGAGCGTGATGCTGCAGGCCTTCTGCAAGGTGACCTCGCTGTTCGTGGTGCCGCCGGGTGCGTTCCGGCCGCCGCCGAAGGTCGATTCGGCCGTGGTGCGGCTGGTACCGCGCGATCCGGCCACGGTCGGCATCCTGGACCGCAAGCGCTTCGCCCACGTGGTCAAGGCCGCCTTCGGGCAGCGCCGCAAGACCCTGCGCAACGCGCTGCAGAACGTGTGCACGCCCGAGCAGTTCGAAGCCGCCGGCGTGCGCAGCGATGCGCGCGCCGAGCAGCTGGACGTGGCGCAGTTCATCGCGCTGGCGAACGTACCCTGCGCCGACGGTGATGCCGCTCCGCAAGAGTGAGCGCGCCGCCGGCGGCCCTGACCGGCCGCGCGTACGTGGAACCGCCCGACCTTCATGACGGGAGCGCCACCCGGCCGGGCGGCACTCATCTCATCGTGCACAACATTCACTAAACTGCCTGCATGAACGACGCTGCAAACTACGCGATCTCCGTCGAGGTCGCCCCCCGCTTCCTCGATGACCAGTCCACGCCGGAGGACGGCCGCTACGCGTTCGCCTACACGATCCGCATCCTCAACCGGGGCCGCGTCGCGGCACGGCTGGTGGCCCGCCACTGGCGGATCACCGATGCCAACGGCCGCATCGAGCATGTCGACGGGGATGGGGTGATCGGCGAGCAGCCGCGGCTGCGCCCCGGTGAAGACTTCCGTTACACCTCCGGTGTCATGCTGGAGACCGAGCACGGCACGATGCAGGGGCACTACGACATGGTGGCCGACGACGGCACCGAGTTCGCCGCCGCCATCGCGCCGTTCGTCCTGACCGTTCCGCGCACACTGCACTGATGGAGGCGCACGCATGAGTGTCTGGGCCATCGGCGACCTGCAGGGCTGCTACGACGTCACCCAGCGGTTGCTGGAAAAAATCAAGTTCGACCCCGCGGTCGACAAGCTGTGGTTCTGCGGCGACCTGGTCAACCGTGGCGGGCAATCGCTGGAAACCCTGCGCCTGGTCCATTCGCTGCGCGAGAGCAGCGTGATCGTGCTGGGCAACCACGACCTGTCCCTGCTTGCCGTCGGTGCCCGCACCGAGGAAGAGCAGCGCAAGGTCAACCCGGACCTGCTGCGGATCGTGCAGGCCGAGGACCGCGATGAGCTGCTGGAGTGGCTGCGCCTGCAGAAGCTGGCCCACGTGGACCGTGAGCTGGGCTGGATGATGATCCACGCCGGGCTGGCCCCGAAGTGGACCACCCAGCTGGCCGAGAAGCACGCCCGCGAGGTCGAGCAGCAGCTGCACGGCAGCGGCTACCGCAAGCTGTTCCGCAACATGTACGGCGACAAGCCGAGCTGGTCACCCGGCCTGGCCGGCTACGACCGCTCGCGCGCGATCATCAATCTGTTCACGCGCATGCGTTACTGCACGCCGCGGGGCCGGATCGGGATCGAGGACAAGGGCACGCCGGGCACCCAGGAACAGGGGCTGTATCCCTGGTTCGAAGTGCCGGGCCGCGCCGAGCGCGATCTGAAGATCGTCTGCGGACACTGGTCCGCGCTGGGCCTCACCATCACCCAGGGCGTGCACGCGATCGATACCGGTGCCGTATGGGGAGGCAAGCTCACCGCGCTGCAGCTGGATACCGAAGAACTGCGCGTGGTGCAGGTGCCGGGCCGCGATGTGCCCAAGCCGGTCTCCGCGCCGCGTCCGCCGGCACGCCGGCCGGCCGCCGAGGGTGCGCCGCCGAGCGGGCGTCCACCGCGTCAGGGTCAAGGCCAGGGCCAGGGCCAGGGCCGCGATCGTGGCCGGGGTGGCCAGGGCCGCCAGGGCGGTGGTGCGAAGCCCGCGCAGAACGCCGAGCAGCAGCCGCAGCAACAGCCGCAGAAAAACGACGTCACCAGCGACGCCGAATGAGCCGCAGGCCGGTCAGTGCGACCGGCCTGCCTGCAGCGCCCGCTCAGGCCCGGCGGTAATCCACGAAATCGAACGCGTACGCGTGCCGCTCGTCGGCCGCGTGGTGTTCGCGCGCCACTTCCACCCACAGCGCCGGATCGACCGGCGGGAAGTGGGTATCGGCCGGCACGGTGGTGTGCACCCAGGTCAGGTGCAGATCGGTGGCCTGGGCCATCGCCAGGCGATAGATTTCGCCGCCGCCGATCACGCACAGTTCTTCCGCGTCGGTGTCCGCCGCTGCCTGCAGCGCCTGCTCGATCGAGGCCAACGCCTGCATGCCGTCGAACGGCACCTGCCCGCTGCGGGTCAGTACCAGGTTCAACCGGCCGGGCAAGGCCCGCCCGAGCGACTGCGCGGTCCTGCGCCCCATCAGGATCGGCTTGCCGACGGTCAGCGCTTTGAAGCGCTTGAGATCATCGGGCAGCTTCCACGGCAGGTCGTTGTCGCGGCCGATGCCGTGGTCGGTGTCCAGCGCGGCGATCAGCGAGAGCTTCAGGGGCGTGCCGCTCACACCGCCACCGGGGCCTTGATCGCCGGGTGCGGGTCGTAGCCGTCGATGCGGATATCGTCGAACTGGAAGCCGAACAGGTCGGTCACCTCGGGGTTCAACCAGAGTTTCGGCAGCGCGCGCGGCTCACGCGCGAGCTGTTCGCGCGCCTGCTCGAAGTGGTTCGAGTACAGGTGCGCATCGCCGAGTGTATGCACGAAATCACCCACGCCCAGCCCGGTCGCCTGCGCCACCATGTGGGTGAGCAGCGCGTAGCTGGCGATGTTGAACGGCACGCCCAGGAAGATGTCGCCGCTGCGCTGGTACAGCTGGCAGCTGAGCTTGCCGTCCACCACGTAGAACTGGAACAGGTTGTGGCACGGCATCAAGGCCATCTGCGACAGCTCACCCACGTTCCAGGCGCTGACCACCAGCCGCCGCGAATCGGGGTTGCGCTTGATCTCGTCCACCAGCCACTGCATCTGATCGATCGCGCCGCCATCGGCGGTGGCCCAGCTGCGCCACTGTTTGCCGTAGATCGGACCGAGGTCGCCGTTGGCATCGGCCCACTCGTCCCAGATCCGCACCTGGTTGTCCTTGAGGTACCCGATGTTGGTATCGCCCTTCAGGAACCACAGCAGCTCGTGGATGATCGAGCGCAGGTGCAGTTTCTTGGTGGTAACCAGCGGGAAGCCGTCGTTGAGGTTGAAGCGCATCTGCCAGCCGAACACGCTCCGCGTGCCGGTGCCGGTGCGATCCGACTTTTCCGTGCCGTGCTCCAGCACATGCGCGAGCAGGTCCAGATAGGCCTTCATGCCTTGGCGCCTGCGGTAGCGACCGGCAGCACCGGCTGCAGCACCGGCGCACGGCGCGACAGCGCCAGCAACACCAGGCCGAAGGCCACCAGCGGCAGGCTGAGCAGCTGGCCACGGGTGAACCAGTCGAAGGCGAGATAGACGCCGTTGTCCGGCATGCGCACGAACTCCACCGCGAAGCGGAAGAGGCCGTACATCAGCGCGAACAGGCCGGCGATCACGTAGCGATGGCGCGGCTTGGCCGACACCGCCCACAGCACCACGAACATCACCAGGCCTTCCAGCAGCGCTTCATACAGCTGCGACGGATGGCGGGCGTACTGGTTGAGCGCGCCGGTGGCGAACTCGGCCTTGAGCGTGGCCAGGTCCAGCCCGTTCAACGGGGCCGGCAGGCCGCTCGGGAACACGACGCCCCAGCTGCCATCGGTGTACTTGCCCCACAGTTCGGCACCAATGAAGTTGCCGATGCGGCCGAAGCCCAGGCCCAGCGGTACCAGCGGCGACATGAAATCGAGGGTGTCGAACAGATGCAGGCGATGCTTGCGCGACCACCACCACGAGGCGAACAGCACGCCGAGCAGGCCGCCATGGAAGCTCATGCCGCCGTCCCAGACCTTGAACAGCAGCAGCGGGTTGTGCAGGAATTCCGAGGTCGCGTAGAACAGCATGTAGCCCACGCGCCCACCGACGACGACGCCGAGCATCGCGTAGAACAGCAGGTCGGAGAAGCCGTTGGCATCGACTCCGGGCAGGCGCCCGGCCGCGATCCGCCTGCGCCCCAGCCACCAGGCGGCAGTGAAGCCGAGCAGGTACATGATGCCGTACCAGTGCACCTTGATCGGCCCGAGCGAGATGGCGATGGGGTCGATATCGTGGAAATAGATCATGAAGGGCGCCTTGCAGGGATGCGGATATTCTAGCGCCGCCCGGGAGCGGCCTCGCGGCGGTCCCGATCGCGCGATTGCCGGGCTTCAGCCCAGAATCTGCGGCGTGTCCGGCAGGCCGTCACCCTGTGACCCCGGAACGGGCGGATAGTGCCCGGCCAGCAGGTCCGAGACCTCTTCGATCGCCAGCAGCACGGCCTCCTGCAGGGCGCCCTCGCGCAGCCGCTGCTGCATGTGCGCGCAGATGACCAGCCACTGCGCCTCGCCGATCCGCCCGCGCAGGCCGCGATCGGCGACCAGCTCGATCGCATGGTCGGCCAGCAGCAGGTAGATCAGGACGCCGTTGTTGTGCTCGGTATCCCAGGTACGCAGCTGGGCGAACGCCTGCCCGGCGCGCTGCTGTGCGGTGATGCCCTGCCACAACGCGGCCAGCGGCAGGTCCGCTTCCACCGCGAACATCACCTGGCCACCGTGGCGGCGCTCGCCCGCCGTGATCGCCTCGGTGATCGCCTGCAGATGTGCGGGTGGGAAGGCGCGCCGCACAGACGGGGAGAACACGTGCCGGAGCCAGCGCATCACCAGCCTCCCGAGGCGCCACCGCCTCCCGAACGTCCACCACCACCGCCCCAGCCGCCTCCACCGCCGCCGAAGCCACCCCCGCCGCCACCGAACCCGCCACCGCCCCAGCCACCCCCACCCCAGCCGCCACTGCGCGCGAACACGCCGCCGCGACCGGCCGACGTCAGGCCGACCAGCAGGCCCACCACGGCGGCCGCGCCACTGGCCACCACCAGCGAGGTGAACAGGAACGCGGCCACCCCGGCTCCGGCACCGCTCGCCAGCGCACGCAGGGGGCGCGGCAGCCAGCCCAGGATGCCGCGCAGGAACAGACCGGCGAACAGGCCGATGCCCAGCGCCATCGTCCAGTTGCCACCCGCAGGGGCGTCCTGGGCGCGATGCGTACTCACCGGCGCAGGCAGCGCTTCGCCGTCGATCAGTTTGACCAGCGCAGCGCTGGCATCGGTGAGGCCACCGGCGTAGTCGTTGCTGCGGAACCGCGGTGCCAGGTACTCCTGGATCACCCGATTGGCGATCGCGTCCGGGATCGCGCCTTCCAGGCCGTAGCCCGGCTCGATGCGGACCCGGCGATCGTCCTTGGCCACCACCAGCAGCACGCCGTCATCCACGCCCTTGCGGCCGATGGACCACTGCTCGAACACGCGCTGGGTGTACTGCTCGATGGTTTCCGGCGCGGTGCTCGGCACCATCAGGATCTGCAGCTGGCTGCCCTTGCGCTGCTGCAGGGCCAGCGCCTGCGCCTCCAGCGCCTGGATCTGCGCCGCGTCCAGGGTGCCGGTGGTGTCCACCACGGGCGAGGACATCGGCGGGATCGCGGCCTGGCTCTGCGCCCAGGCCGGCAACGCCAGCGCCAGGCAGAGCAGCAGGAGCCAGCGCAGCAGGCGCATGGTCACGGGCTCAGTTCGCCGGCTGCGGCTGCGGCTGCGGCTGCGGCGCGGGCGGCTGCGGTGCGGGCGCCTGCGAGCCGAACTTGACCGCCGGCGGCTGCGAGATCTGCGCTTCGTTCTCCACCGTGAAGTTCGGCTTGGTCGCATAGCCGAACAGCTTGGCGGTGATCACCTGCGGGAACTGGCGGATGTAGGTGTTGTAGTCCTGCACCATCTGGATATAGCGGCCGCGGGCCACGGTGATGCGGTTCTCGGTGCCTTCCAGCTGCGCCTGCAGATCGCGGAAGCCCTGGTCGGACTTGAGGTTCGGGTAGTTCTCGGTGACCACCAGCAGGCGTGACAGCGCACCGCTCAGCTCGCCCTGGGCCTGCTGGAACTGCTTGAGGGAGTCGGCATCGTCGGCGTTGACGTTGACCTGCCCCACGCGCGCACGGGCGTTGGTGACATCGGTCAGGACCTGGCGTTCCTGGTTGGCATAGCCTTCCACGGTCTGCACCAGGTTGGGGATCAGATCGGCGCGGCGCTTGTACTGGTTGAGCACCTCGGCCCAACCGGCCTTGACCTGCTCATCCTTCTGCTGGATGGCGTTGTAGCCACAACCGGACAACAGGGAGGCCAGCACGGCCAGGCACAACAAACGGGAGAACGATCGCATGGCCGGCTCCGGATCTCGATGAACGGGATCCGGAGCATGCCACGTCTCGGGTAAAGCGGATGTGGTAACGGCAGTGGGTCGGTACCCAGGGAGTACCGACCAACGGTCGGCACCTACCAGTTGCCGGCACCCGGCACGTGGTGGGCCACGGCGCGACGGCGCATCAGCAGGTTCAGCCACTCCACCAGCACCGAGAAGCCCATTGCGGCGTAGATGTAGGGCTTGGGCACATGGACGTCCAGGCCATCCAGGATCAGTACCGCGCCGATCAGCAGGATGAAGGCCAGCGCCAGCATCTTCACGGTCGGGTTGGCGTCGATGAAGCGGCCCAGCGGATTGGCGGCCAGCAGCATGACGGCGACCGACAGCAGGATCGCGGCGACCATCACCGGCACATGTTCGGCGATGCCGACCGCGGTGATGACCGAGTCCAGCGAGAACACGATGTCGATGATGGCGATCTGCGCGATGACCATGCCGAACACGGCCGACGCCTTGGTGGTGGTCGGATCCTCATCCTCGCCGCCGGTGATCAGCTCGCGGATTTCCATGCCGCCCTTGATGATCAGGAACAGGCCACCGACGATCAGCACCAGGTCGCGGATCGAGATGCCCATCCCGGCTACCGTGAACAGGTTGGCCTGCATGTGCGCCAGGTACGCCAGCGACACCAGCAGCAGGATGCGGGTGATGCAGGCCACGGCGATGCCGAGCTTGCGCGCGAACGGACGACGCGCTTCGGGCAGCTTGCTCACCGCGATCGAGATGAACACCAGGTTGTCGATGCCCAGCACGATTTCCAGTGCGCTCAGGGTCAGCAGGGTTAACCAGACATTGGGGTCGGACAACAACTCAAGAAACATGGACTTCCATCCTTACAGGGGGGATGACGCGGGTGACGCGTCAGAAGTTTTAGGTCAGAAAATCTGCGGCAGCAGGATCAGGGTCCAGCACACCAGTACGTTCATCATCAGCACGAACACGGCGGCCGAACCCATGTCCTTGGCGCGCCCGGCGAGCTCGTGGAACTCGGCGCCGTAGCGTTCGATCACCGCCTCGATCGCCGAGTTGGCCAGTTCCATGGCCAGCACCAGCAGCAACGAACCGATCATCAGCGCGCGCTCCACCGGGGTCTGGCCGAGCCAGAGCGCCAACGGGGCGAGCACGATCAGCAGGTACACCTCCAGCCGGAACGAGGACTCGTGCAGCCAGGCCGCACGCAGCCCCTGCCACGACCAGACCGCCGCCTTGAAGATGCGCCGGGGGCCGCGCGGCAGGTGCCCGATTTCATCCGCCATGGGCAGGCACCCCGGTCGACAACGCGGGCCGGAACGGCAGGAACAGCACACGGCAGACGGTCATGGGCATCGCTGAATGGGGCAGGCAATCCCTCATTTTGCCATAAGCCGGTCGGGGCATTGTCGAAGGCGGCCAACGCCCGTCCGTGGTAAAGCGCGGCCCGGCGGCAGCTTCTATGATGAACACCTACCCGTCCGGGCGCCTTCGGTGCCCCACCACAGGAGTCGTCCATGCTGCACCGCCGTGCCCGCCCCCTTCTGCTCGCCCTTGCCCTGGGCGCCGCCCTGCCCGCGCTGGCGCGCACGCCGGCCCCTGCCGCGCCGCAGGTGCCGACCCAGGTCTCCAACGTGGCCTGGGCCGGCGACATGGCGCAGTTCGCGGAACAGGACGCGGCCAGTCCGCCACCGCGCGGCGGCATCGAGTTCATCGGCAGCTCGTCGATCCGGATGTGGGAGAGCCTGGCGGCCGATTTCCCGGGCCAGCCGGTGTTCAACCGCGGCTTCGGCGGTTCGGAAGTGCGTGACAGCACCTGGTATGCCGACCGCATCGTGATCCCGTATGCGCCGTGCAAGGTGTTCTTCTACGCCGGCGACAACGACCTCAACAGCGGCCGCAGCCCGGCGCAGGTCCGCGACGACGTGGTGGCCTTCGTCAACCGCGTGCACCGCGACCTGCCGAAGACCACGGTGGAGATCATCTCGATCAAGCCCAGCCCCTCGCGCGCGCAGCTGCTGCCGGCGGTGGTGGAAGCCAACGGGCTGATCAGGAAGGCGCTGGCCACCCTGCCCAACACCGGCTACACCGATGTCTACACGCCGATGCTCGGCGCCGACGGCCAGCCGCGCGCGGCACTGTTCCGCGAGGACATGCTGCACATGACGCCGGAAGGCTATGCGATCTGGCGGGCTGCGCTGGCGCCCAAGGTGCAGTGCGACTGAGCGCGGCTCAGCGGTAGTGGATCGTGGCCTGCGTGCCCTGCCCGGGCTCGCTGGCCAGGCCGATCTTCCAGCCGAAGCGGTCGCACAGCCGGCGCACGATCGACAGCCCCAGCCCGGTGCCCTGCGGGCGGCTGGGCTCGGCGCGATAGAACGGCTCGAAGGCACGGCCCAGCGCTTCGGCGGACATGCCGATCCCCGTGTCGCGCACGACCACGCGGTCGGCTTCGACGTCGACGTCGATGCGGCCTTCGTCGGTATAGCTGCAGGCGTTGCGCAGCAGGTTGCTGACCACCACCTGCAGCACCCGCGGCGGTGCGTGCAGCATCACCGGGCCGCTGCTGTGCAGATGGATTTCCACGGGCCGCCCGGCGATCAGCTCGCGGGCGTTGTCCACCTCGTAGCGGACGATCTCGTTGACGTCGAACAGCTCGACCTGCGGCTCGACATCGGCCTCGCGGGCGAGGATCAGGAAGGCATCGATCACCGCCTCCATGTCGCGTCCGGCGCGCTGGATGCGCTGCAGGCCGCGACGCAGCCGCGGCGTCATGTCCTGGTCGCCCAGCGCCATGTCGCTGGCCACGCGGATCACGGTGAGCGGCGTGCGCAGTTCGTGGCTGGCATCGCGGGTGAAGTTGCGCTCGCGCGCGACATGCGCGGTGACCTTGGTCGCCAGCGAGTGCAGCGCGGCCGCGAGCTGGCGGGTCTCGCCCTGCATGTCGGCGGGCAGCTTGGCCGGGGCCAGATCGGCCGCTTCCGGGTGCCCCGGATCCCAGCGCGAGACGCGCCGGGCCAGCCAGTTGACCGGTGACACCAGGCGTTTGGACGCGCGGTAGGTGATCCACGAGGCGCCATAGACGGCCAGCAGCGTCAGCAGCACCGGCACGATGCCGAACCAGAACGCCAGCAACTCCGCGCGTGAGCGCAGGAACACCAGGTACAGGCGGCCTTCCGGGCGCGCATCGACCAGCACCAGCTGGTCGTCGTCCTTGAGCTCATGGAAGCCGGGCGTGAGCGTGCGCAGGTTGGCCGGCAGGCTCAGCGGCGACTGACCTGTCTCGAGCAGGTAGCCGCGGATGTTCTGGGTATTGGGCGGCGGCTGCACCGGCGAGGCCTCGTGCAGTTGCCAGTAGTAGCCGGCCTCTTCCTTCAGTGCGCTGCTGACCAGGCTGTGCTTGATCACCAGCGATACCAGCCAGGCACCCAGCAGGATGCCCAGGCTGGCCAGCACGGCTTGCAGGATGAAGACGATGCGGATCTTGCGCGGCAGACCGTGCGGCATTACGGGGTCCAGGGCGGTTCGCGGCGATTATAGGAAAGCTTGCCGTGAGTCCATCGTGCAAACCATGACAACGGCCCGGCAAACGCCGGGCCGTCATGCTCCAGAGGGTCCCGGAGGATCGGATCGCTCATGCCGCCCGCAGGCGGCCGAGCGGCGATCGACCGCCCATCAGCTCATCGGCTGGGCGATATCGGCAATACGGTAACCGGCACTCTGCACGGTGTGCAGCAGCGGGCGGTCGAACGGCTTGTCGATGATCTTGCGCAGGTTGTACAGATGGCTGCGCAGGGTGTCCGAGTCGGGCAGGCCATTGCCCCAGATCTCGCGTTCGATTTCCTGGCGGGTCACCACGCGCGGCGATTCGCGCATGAGGATCGTCAGCAGGCGCAGGCCGATCGGCGAGAGCTGCAGTTCGGTCCCGGCACGGGTGGCGCGCATGCTGACCGGATCGAGCACAAGGTCGGCGACCTTGAGCACTTCCGAGCCGACCTGGCGACGCTCGCGGCGGATCAGCGCGCGCAGGCGGGCTTCCAGTTCCTGGATCGCGAACGGCTTGGTCAGGTAGTCATCGGCGCCGAACCCCAGGCCGGTGAGCTTGTCGTCCAGCGTGTCGCGCGCGGTCAGCATCAGCACCGGCGTCGACTTGCGGGCGTCGTTGCGCAGCCGGCGACAGACTTCGATGCCGTCCAGACGCGGCAGCATCAGGTCCAGCACGACCACGTCGTAGCTGTTCTCGGCCGCCAGACGATAACCGTCCAGCCCATCCTGGGCGTAGTCGACTTCGAAGCCGCGCCCTTCCAGGTACTCGCCGATCATCTCGGAAATATTACGGTTGTCTTCGACCACCAGCACCAGGCCGGAGGTCTCCTTTGTCTGACGCATGGGATTCCCTCTTTCTTCAGCTTTGTGAAACATGCCGCATCGCCGGTGGACGCGGCGTGAAGTTCACCGCACATCGATCACAGCAGGGGTTTGAGCAGCGGCCAGACGTTCTCCAGCACCTGCGGCTGCGCAGCCGCGGTGGGGTGCAACCCGTCGGCCTGCATCAGGTTCGGCTTCAACGCCACGCCTTCCAGCAGGAACGGCAGCAGCGGCACCTTGTACGCCTTGGCCAGCTCCGCATAGGTCTGGCGCAGGCGCTGGCGGTAGGCCGGGCCGTAGTTGGGCGGCACGTCGATGCCCAGCAGCAGCACCTTCGCGCCCGCCTTCTGGCTGGCCACGATCATCTTTTCCAGGTTTCCGCGCAGTTGCGCCGGGGACAGCCCGCGCAGCGCATCGTTGCCGCCCAGCTCGATCACCACCACGGACGGCCGGTGCTTCTCCAGCAGCCCGGGCAGGCGGGTCAGCGCGCCGGCGGTGGTTTCGCCGCTGATGCTGGCATTGATGATCGCCGGCGGGGGCGTGATCTGTTGTTTGACCCGCTGCTGAAGCAGGTTTACCCAGCCCGACGCGGCCGGGATATTGTGGGCGGCACTGAGGCTGTCGCCGACCACCAGCACCGCCGCACGGGTGTCCGGACCTTTGGCACAGGCCAGCATCGGCATCAGCAGCAACCATGCCAGCAGCCAGCCCATCGAGGCCGCGCGGCCCCTTCCGTTTGCTTGGTTCATTGGAGAATCCTCATCGACAGCCTGTCCCCCCGCAGCGCGCCCGTCGCCATCGCCGCCCACAACGTGGGCAAGTCCGCACGTGGCCCGGAGGGTGAAGTCCACATACTGGACAACATTGACATGACCGTCCATGAAGGCGAGAGCGTGGCGATCGTCGGCGCTTCAGGTTCGGGCAAGACCACCCTGCTCGGCCTGCTCGCTGGATTGGACCTGCCCAGCCACGGCACGATCGCGCTGGCGGGTGCCGAGCTCAACGCGCTCGATGAGGAAGCCCGCGCGCAGCTGCGCGCCCGCGAGGTCGGCTTCGTCTTCCAGAGCTTCCACCTGCTGCCGGCCTTGACCGCCGAAGAGAACATCGCGCTGCCGCTGGAACTGGCCGGCCGCGAAGATGCCGCACGCGTGCGCGAGGTGCTGGAGCAGGTCGGCCTGGGCCACCGTGCACGCCATTACCCGCGCCAGCTCTCCGGCGGCGAGCAGCAGCGTGTGGCGCTGGCCCGCGCGTTCGTGGCGCGGCCGCGCATCCTGTTCGCCGATGAGCCGACCGGCAGCCTGGACCAGGCCACCGGGCAGCAGATCAGCGACCTGCTGTTCGCGCTCAACGCCACCAGCGATACCACCCTGGTGCTGGTCACCCACGACCTGCGCCTGGCCCAGCGCTGCGAGCGCATCTACCAGCTCGACGGTGGCCGCCTGGCCGACACCGTTGCCGGCGCGGGCGCATGAACGTCGTGCGCCACGCGGCGCGTGCGCTGCGCCGCGAGTTCCTCGCCGGCGATCTGCTGACCGTGTTCGCCGCGCTGGTGCTGGGCGTGGCGGTGATGACCGCGGTCGGGACCCTGGTCAACCGGGTCACGCTGGCATTGACCAGCAGCGCGGCGGAAATGCTCGGCGGCGACCTCGGCCTGAGCGGGCGCGAGGATGTTCCACAGACCTTCGCCGATGCAGCGCGCGAGCGCGGCCTGGCGACGACGCGCATGGTCAGTTTCCCCAGCGTGCTGTTCCATGGCGATGACAGCCAGATGGCCAACATCAAGGCGGTCGCCGACGGCTATCCGCTGCGTGGCGAACTGCGGGTCAGCCGCACCCTGCACGACAGCGCCAGTGAAACCGCGGGAACGCCGCCGCCGGGCGAAGCGTATGCCGATCCACGGCTGATGCAGGCGCTTGGCCTGCAGGTGGGCGATGCGCTGGAGTTCGGTGCGGGCGCGCTGACCGTGACCCGGGTGCTGCAGGCCGAGCCTGACACCTCCGGTGAGCTGATGCAGCTGTCGCCGCCGCTGCTGGTGAACCGCATCGATGTCGATCGCGCCGGCCTGCTCGGGCCGGGCAGCCGCGCGTCCTATCGCATGATGTTCGCGGGTGACCAGGCGCAGATCGAGGCCTTCCGCGAATGGCTCACACCGCAGGCCAAGGGCTACCGGATCGTCGGCATCGCCGACGCCCAGCGCGGTGTACGCGGTGCGTTCGACCTGGCCGGGCGCTTCCTCTCGCTGGCCGCGTTGCTGGCGGTGTTGCTGGCCGGTGTCGCCACCGCACTGGCGGCCAACCGCTTCGCGATGCGACGCATCGACCAGGTCGCGATCCTGCGCTGCCTGGGCGCGCGCCAGCGCGACATCCTTTCGGCGATGGCGCTGCAGCTGGTGATGCTGGCGGTGCCGGCCTGCCTGGTCGGCATCGGCCTGGGCATGGCCGCACAGGCCGGGCTGGTGCAGGCACTGGGTGGATTGATTCCGAACCGCCTGCCGCTGCCACAGGCCACACCGGCGCTGAGTGGAGCGGGCATCGGACTGGTACTGCTGCTGGGCTTCGGCCTGCCGCCGCTGCTGCGCCTGCGCAGCGTGCCGCCGATGCGCGTGCTCAACCGCAGCTTCGCCGCGCTGCCGCCGAGTTCCATGCTGGTCTATGCCGCCGCGCTGGCCGCGACCGTGGCACTGACCGTGCAGGCCACCGGCGATGTGAAACTGGCGACGTGGGTGCTGGGTGGGCTGGCGGCGCTGGCGGCCCTCGCCGGTGCGCTCGGCGCGCTGCTGCTGTGGCTGCTGCGTGGGCTGCAGCCGCGCCTGCGTGGGCGCTGGAAGCTGGGCCTGGCCTCGTTGACGCGCCGGCGCGGGCTGGCGGTGATGCAGCTGGTCGGCCTGTCGCTGTCGCTGTGTGCATTGTTGTTGCTGTCGGTGATCGGTCCGGGGCTGCTGGCGCAGTGGCGCGACCGCCTGCCGACCGATACGCCGAACTACTTCCTGATGAACATCCAGCCCGAGCAGCGCGATGCGGTGCTGGCGACGTTGGGTGGGCTCGGGGTGGTCGCGCCGGGCATCGAGCCGTTCAGTACCGGCCGCCTGCTGGCGGTCAACGACCGGCCGCCGCAGCGGCAGGCGCGCGAGGACAACAGCAACGAGGATGACGATGCCAACCGGCCGGTCAACTTCTCGTGGCGGCACGATTTCCCGCCGGCCAATACGCTGCTCAGCGGAACGTTCTGGAAGGCCGGAAGCACGGCCGCCGAGGCCTCGATCGAGCAGGGCTGGGCCGAGCGCTACGGGATGAAGCTGGGCGATACGGTGACGCTGCAGATGGGCGACCAAGAGCGCAGCTTCACGGTCACCAGCATCCGCAAGGCGGACTGGGATTCGTTCCGGGTCAATTTCTTCCTGCTGCTCAACGAAGGCGCGGTGGCCGATGCGCCCTACAACCTGATCACCGCGTTCCATCTGCCGCGCGCGCAGGCGCCGGCACTGGCCGGGCTGACGCGGGAGTACCCGAACATTTCGCTGCTGGATATCGACGGCATCCTGGAGCGGGTGCGCGAAGTGATCAACCGGGTGACGCAGGCGGTGCAGCTGGTGATGGGCTTCAGCCTGTTGGCCGGCCTGCTGGTGTTGCTGGCGGCGTTGCAGGCCACGGCCGGCGAGCGGCGCTACGACAGTGCGGTGCTGCGTACGCTGGGGGCGACGCGCCGTCAGCTGCGCGGTGCGGTGCTGGTGGAGTTTGGTGCGCTCGGCCTGTTGTCGGCGTTGTTGGCCGTGGGCACGGCGGCGCTGCTGGGCAGTGTGGTGGCGCGGCAGGTGTTCGAGTTGACGCTGAGCCCGCCGTGGGTGCCGTTGCTGGTGGGCGGCGCGCTGGGGGTTGTGTTGAGCATGCTGGCCGGCTGGTGGGGCACGCGGCGGATCCTGCATACGCCGCCGGCGTTGGCGCTTCGGGAGGCGTGAGTTTGGGGCGCCGTTGCACTGAAAGCGAAAGCGACGGCGTCAAAGCGAAAGCGACGGCGTCTTGGCGTTCATGGCCTGAAGGCTGGCGGGCAGCCCTGCCCAGGACGCGCCGTAAACCCATCCTTGGGGGCTCGTGGGCGCCATCCTTGGCGCCCTGACGGTCCTGGGCAGGGCTACCCGCCATCCTTCTCGATGGATGGCTTTGGGCGGATAGGCAAGCGTTTGGTCCGCAGTTGGCACGACAGTCGATCGGGCAGTGTGCTACTTCGACGTTCGGCGATGGAAGCGAGCGCCACCGGTTGCGGCTGCGTCAGCGCGCGCGTTCTGTCGGTGCTTTTTCCACCCACTGCTGGAAGACGGCGTCGATCTCGGTGTCCGCCACTGTCTTGCCGTCCTGGATGTCCTGGGCCTGGGTGAACAGCGGGATGATCATGGCCATGCCGTCGGGTGTGGTTTTCAGGTGCACGCCCGGTGCCTGCCCGAGGAAGCCGTCCCAGCGCTGGCGCACCTTCGCCCAGTAACCCGCCGTGGCGGTCCAGTAGGCGTAGGCGGGCTTGAAGTCCACCTCGGTGGTCTTGTTGTAATCGTTGAAGCCGAACTCACGTGCGATCGGTGTCTGCGTGCCGTCGGGGTGCCGCAGGATCTTGGTGTTGAACTGCTCGTGGGTCCAACCGTTCGGGGTGCGCGTGTGCCGGTTGATCACCGCGAGCGCGTTGTAGTCGCTGCGGCGGGTGTATTCGCGGCGCGGCAGGGGGCGCCAGCTGAGGTCGCTGGTCCACGCGGTGATGCCGTTGTCGTAGGTCCAGCGGCCGGTGCCGCAGTAGCGCGGTGCGTCGCTGACTTCATAGACGCATTGGGTCCAGGCGCCGCGGGTGAGCGCTGCGGGAATCGGGCGCACCTGCCAGGTCTGTTCGGCGCTGAACTCGAACCGGTGCGGTGCCTGGTACGCCCAGTCCTGGCGCCAGTGCTTGGTGACGTGGCCACTCTTGGGTTCGACCAGCAGGTGCTGCAGCACCACCCGCGTCGGAGTGTCTTCGACCACGATCACCACTTCGTTGCCGCCGGTGCGCACGGCCGGCGCGCGTTCGTAGCCGGGTGCGAGCAGGACGGTTTCGTCGAAGGCGAAGTCGACGGTGTATTCGCCCTGCATCGCCAGGATGCTGGCGTGGTCGCGCGCAGGGTCGGCCGGTACGGCGTGCGCACTGGCGGTGAGCGCGAGCAGCAGCCCTGCGAGGGCGAGTGAGTGCGTCATTACAGCTGGATCACCGGCATGCCATCGGCGGTCCACGGTCCGCCGCGTCGGGCGGCGGTGGCGCAGCAGCAGTCATCGACCCACAGCTCGCCTTCGGCGCCTTCCACGTTGCCGATCCGGCGCGCGGTGGTGGCGCCCAGGGACGACAACGAGGCCAGGCTGGCGGCGAGTTCGCGGCCTTCCCCCACCTGCAGGCGCAGCGCGCACATGCGCCAGGCGTCGTTGCCCAGGCGCACCGCGAGGCGACGCCAGAGACGTTCGGCGACACCTGCGTCGTTGACCGGTTCGGGCCGCGCGGGGAACGCGGAGACCAGGCGGTCCCAGGCGAGGAAATCGCTGTCCGGCAGCAGATACAGGCGCCAGCAGCAGCGTCCGCGGGCATCGACGAAGCACAGGCTTTCGCGGATGCCTTCGCTGTCCATGCCCTGGCAGGCATGCGCGGAGACGGCGTGTTTCCAGCCACCGAGTTCACTGCTGTCGGGACGGTACAGGCACAGCACGGTACCCAGCGAGGCCAATTGCGTGGCCGAGGGTAGACCGGCGATGGGATGGCGGCCCGGTGGGCGGCCGACGGAGAGGGCGCGGCTCATGGCGATCTACCTGCAATCGGCGGTTGCGGGGGAGACCCTCGACCCACGCCGGAGACCGGAGTCGACGGCGGAGTGTCGAGGGGGAGAGAGCTGGGACCATGGCGAGTCGCGGGGGGAGGTGCGGGACCCGCATGGATGTGGACCACGGTCGCTGACCGCTGAAGCAGCCGGCCAGCGGCCGGCACTACCGGAGTCAGCCAGCGGACGGCAGTACCGGAGTCGGCCAACGGACGGCAGTACTGCAGTCGGCCAGCGGGCCGGCATTACTTGGTCAGAATGAGCTTGTCGTTGCTGGTATGGCGCAGGCGATAGAACCGGTCGCCGTGCTGGATCAGGATTTCGCGACGTCCCTTGAGCAGGGCTTCGCTGTCGATCACTTCTTCCGGTGGGACCACGCGGACCAGACGGTCGCGGAGGGTCAGCGTTTCGGGGCGCAGCAGTACAGCAGCTTGAGTGTTCATCGTCTGGACTCGTTGCGAGGGGCGAGTCAAATGATAATGATTCTCAGTTGACAATCAACAACCATTCTCACTTTAATAGATGGGATTAATGATCGAACGCCAGTTATCAATAGGTTTTGTCAATCACACTGAGCGAGGCGTGCTGTTTCAGAGGGTTGGGGAGCCGGCCAGCGGCCGGCACTACCGGTCCGGGTTTGCAGGACATCGAGGTGCCCTGCAGGTGGGAGGTAGTGCCGGCCGCTGGCCGGCTCCCCCACATCCAACCCGACCCGATCAACCAAACACCGCATCCACCTGCTGCCAGACGCTCTCATCCAGCTGTTCGAACAGGGCCAGCGCCCCCAGGTTCTCTTCCAGCTGGCTGACCCGGCTGGCGCCGAGGATCACGCTGGACACATTGGGGTTGCGCAGGCACCAGGCGATCGCCAGCTGCGCCGGCGAAACACCGAGCTGCGCGGCCAGTGCGGTATAGCGGCGCACCCGTTCCATGCGGTCGGTGCCGTCGTCGAGCACCTGTGTCCTCAACCAGCCCAGCTGTTCCTGGCCCAGTCGGGACTGCGGGTCGATCCCCGCGTTGTACTTGCCGGTCAGCAGGCCGGAGGCCAGCGGCGACCAGATCGTGGTGCCCAGGCCGGCCTCCGCGTACAGCGGGGCGTACTCGCGCTCGACCCGCTCACGGTGCAGCAGGTTGTACTGCGGCTGCTCCATCGAGGGCGCGTGCAGGTGGCGATCACGGGCGATGTCGACCGCCTCCTGGATCTGCGCGGCCGACCACTCCGAGGTGCCCCAGTACAGCACCTTGCCCTGGCGGATCAGGGTATCCATCGCCTGCACGGTCTCGGCAATCGGCGTGTCCGGATCCGGGCGATGGCAGTAATAAAGATCCAGGTACTCCACCCGCAGGCGCTTGAGCGCGGCGTGGCAGGCGTCGGTCACGTGCTTGCGCGACAGGCCGTGCTGGGTCGGGCGCGGGTCGTCGACGGCACCGAAGAACACCTTGCTGGAAACGCAGAAGCCGTCGCGTGGCAGGCGCAGGTCGGCGATCACATCCCCCATCACCTGCTCGGCGCGGCCGCGGGCATAGCCCTCGGCGTTGTCGAAGAAGTTGACCCCGGCATCCCAGGCGGTGGCGATCAGTTTGCGGGCTTCGTCGCGGCCGATCTGATCGCCGAAGGTCACCCAGGCCCCGAAGGACAGGGCCGAGAGCTTCAGGCCGGTGGAGCCAAGACGGCGATAGAGCATGTGGTTCTCCTGCTGCGGGCCCGCGACCGGGCCGGATCGATACCGGTAAGTGTAGAGGGTGGCGCGCAGCGCGCGCAGGCCGCACGCCCTGATCTCAAGGCCCATGACACGCCTCGCGGAAACCGGGCCATCCCTTGCCGATACAGGCCCGATCACGACCGATCGGCTCGCGGACGCTGCTTTTCCTTGCCCCGCCCTTGCCGCTGCTCTAGGCTTCCCGTTTTTCGCGGCACCCCAAGGGAAGTCTCATGGTCGAAGGTTTGGGCAGGATTGGCTTCGGCCTGTTCGGGTTGGCAGTGCTGATCGGCATTGCCTGGTTGTTCTCGAACAACAAGCGGGCTGTCGACTGGCGCCTGGTCGTCACCGGTATCGCACTGCAGATCGCCTTCGCGGCGGTGGTGCTGCTGGTCCCGGGTGGCCGTGACGTGTTCGACGCGCTGGGCAAGGGCTTCGTCAAGATCCTGAGCTTCGTCAATGAAGGCTCCGGCTTCATCTTCGGCAGCCTGATGGACACCAGCCAGTTCGGTTTCATCTTCGCCTTCCAGGTGCTGCCGACCATCATCTTCTTCTCGGCGCTGATGGGGGTCATGTACCACCTCAACGTGATGCAGATGATCGTGCGCGGCATGGCCTGGGCGATCACCAAGATCATGCGCGTGTCCGGTGCGGAAACCACCAGCGTCTGCGCCAGCGTTTTCATCGGCCAGACCGAGGCGCCGCTGACCGTGCGCCCGTACATCGCCAAGATGACCCAGTCCGAGCTGATCACGATGATGATCGGCGGCATGGCGCACATCGCCGGCGGCGTGCTGGCGGCGTACGTGGGCATGCTCGGCGGCAACGACCCGGTGCAGCAGGCCTTCTACGCCAAGCATCTGCTGGCCGCGAGCATCATGGCCGCCCCGGCGACCCTGGTGGTCGCCAAGCTGCTCGTGCCCGAGACCGGCACCCCGCTCACCCGCGGCACGGTCAAGATGGAAGTGGAGAAGACCTCCAGCAACATCATCGACGCCGCCGCGGCCGGTGCCGGTGACGGCCTGAAGCTGGCGCTGAACATCGGCGCGATGCTGCTGGCCTTCATCGCGTTGATCGCACTGCTGAACGCCCCGCTGACCTGGCTGGGTGACGTGACCGGCCTGGCCGCGATCATCGGCCGCCCGACCGACCTGTCGACCCTGTTCGGCTACCTGCTGGCCCCGATCGCCTGGGTGATCGGTACGCCGTGGGCCGATGCCACCACCGTGGGTTCGCTGATCGGCCAGAAGGTCGTGATCAATGAGTTCGTGGCGTACTCGGAGCTGTCCAAGATCGTCAACGGCCAGGTGCCGGGGATGGTGCTTTCCGACGAGGGCCGCCTGATCGCGACCTACGCGCTGTGCGGTTTTGCCAACTTCAGCTCCATCGCGATCCAGATCGGTGGTATTGGTGGCCTGGCACCGGAGCGTCGCCACGATCTGGCCAAGTTCGGCCTGCGTGCAGTGCTCGGCGGTACCATTGCCACCTTCATGACGGCGACCATCGCCGGCGTGCTGACGCATTTCAGCTGATATCCGTTCCTTGAGAAACAGTCTTTATGAGTAGCAGTGTCGTCGTAATCGGTTCCTTCAATGTGGATCATGTCTGGCGTTGTGAGTCGCTCCCGGCCCCGGGTGCGACCATTGCCGGCCGCTACAGCACCGGTCCCGGCGGCAAGGGCTTCAACCAGGCCGTGGCCGCCCGCCGTGCCGGCGCGCCGACCACGTTCCTGTGCGCGCTGGGCGATGACGCCGGCGGTGCGATGGCCCGTGGGCTGGCCGAGCAGGACGGCTTCGCGCTGACCGCCGAGGCCAGCAGCGAGCCGACCGGCACCGGCGGCATCTATGTCGACAGCCGTGGCCGTAACACCATCGTGATCGGCCCGGGTGCCAACGCAGCGTTGAGCCTGGACTTCGTCGAACAGCAGCGCGCGCTGCTGGCCGGCGCCAAGGTGGTGCTGGCACAGCTGGAATCGCCGGTGGAAACCATCGAGGCCGCCCTGGCGATCGCGCGTGAGGCCGGTGCCACCACCGTGCTCAACGTGGCCCCCGCCGATGCGCCCTCCAGCATCGGCCTGCTCAAGCTGGCGGACGTGCTGACCCCGAACGAGACCGAGTTCGCCGCCCTGCTCGGCCGTCATGTCGGCGAGCGCGTGGAGGCCAACGACGTCGCCGCGCTGGATGGTGCGAGCCTGCATGCGCTGTGCCGCAAGCTGGTCGGCAACGGCACCGTGGTGGTGACGCTGGGTTCGGTCGGCGTGTTCGTTTCGCACGCTGAAGAAAACCTGCGTGGCGACACCCAGCCGTACTACCGCGTGGGCGCCGAGCAGGTGCAGGTGCTGGACACCACCGGTGCAGGCGATGCGTTCAACGGCGCCCTGGTCGCTTCGATCGCCCAGGACCCGGAGGCGGCGTTTGCCCGCCATGTGCGTTTCGCCAATCAGTTCGCGGGCCGTTCGACCGAGAAGGAAGGCGCCGCCGCGGCAATGCCGCACTTCACCCCGGCCGACGCCGAAAGCAAGTAAGCGTCACCGAGGTGCATACCGAGAGGCCAGCGTTCGCGCTGGCCTTTTTTTTGTTCTTCTCCCAGCGTCTCACCGTCTATCTGGGCGTGTCTCCGCTGGGGTCTGCCGCGACCGTGAGGGCCCCGTAGCGACCGGTAGGCCCCTCGGCAAATGTCCCCCGGCCGCCGCCTTGCGGCGACGGCCTCCTCCTTGATTTTGCCCAGGGGCCTACCGGTCGCTACGGGGCTCCGGCTCGCGGCATGCAAAGGAAAACCGGTGCTCTCCATGCAGCGCCGGTGGCCTGGACACGTGGGGCGCGATGCCCTTGTGGGCGAAATCAAGGGGGAGGCGGCGTCCGCAGGGCGTCGCCGGAGGACATTCGCCGGCAAGGGCATCGCGCCCCAGCGCCCGACCCACTCGCCGCCGCGCCTGCACTCGCCTTCGAGGATGGATCAGCCGTCAGGCCCCAGCGACGTCGGCATGCAGCGCGTGATCCACAGCGCCAGCGCGCCCACCAGGAGTCCGGCTAGCACATCCAGCAGATCGTGCTGCCAGGTGGTGAGCGTCGAGAGCAGGATCAGCCCACAGGCGCCGTGCCACAGCCAGCGCAGTACCGCCGCATCGGCCTGCAGCCACTGCCGCCATGCCTGCCAGACCACCACCAATACCGCGGCATGCAGCGACGGCGCCATGTTGAACGGCGCCTCGAACGCGCGCAGCTGTGCGAACAACAGCCCGCTCACGCCATCCGGCTGCGGCAAAACACGCACGTTGCCGGTCGGCCAGCACACGAAGGCGAGCATGCAGGCGGCCTGCACCAGCGCGATGGCCAGCGCATGGCGGCGCAGGGCGGATCGGGTCGGGCAGAGGAAGAACGTCAGCGGGTACAGCAGGTTCAGCGCCAGGTACGGCCAGATCGTCCACGCCCAGAACGGCATCACCTCGTCCCAGCGACCGTGCAGGCTGTACGTCTGCCCCTGGCTGGCGGCCCAGTGGTTGGTCCAGCTGTAGCCGTGGATGAACATCGCGCCGAGCACCAGCATCCACAGCATGGCCTCGCGCCAGGGCGGCTGGGGGACCGAAGGGTTGGCATGAGGCGGTAGGGGCACGCGCGCACCCTAGCAGAACGTGGCACGCCTGTTTGCCGCTATCCTTGCGCTTTCGCGGATACAGGGACTGTACGCAGTGGCAGCAGCAGGCAGTCAGCAACACGCAGGCCCACACCCGGACGCACCGCGCTGGACGCGCAATCCGGCCTGGGCCGTGTTCTCGCAGACACATGCGCAGCGCCCGCTGCTGCTGGTCTCCGGTGGCGCCGACGAGCTCTACGTGGTCGATGAGGCGGATACCCCGACGGTCGTCGAACGGATTCTCGGCCACTGGCAGGACGACACGCTGGCGATACTCGAGCACGATCCCGACTGTGGCCCGGCGGTCCGCCAGTTGATACGCCTCGGTGTACTGGTGCCGCTGCAGGCGGTGCGCAGCGTGCGCCGCTATGCTCTCGATTGGCTCGGCGAACCCCTGCCCGGATTGGCCGACGCCTTCGACCAGCACGCGAGCGCGGATCTGCAGCGCGTGGATGCCGTTGCGGACGCCGATCTGCTGGTCCTGGTCCGGCATGGGCTCGGCTGGGAACAGGCCCTCACCCGTTACCGCGCACGGATGCCGGCACAGCCGCATCTGTTGCTCGACCTCAGTTATCACCACACGCTCGCGCTCGGGCCCTATGTGGTGCCGGGCCAGAGCGCCTGCGTGTATTGCCTGGGCAACCGGGTGCTGCGCCGCTGGGGCGACGCCGTGGTGCCGGCGCTGCCCGCCGTCGCGGCGCAGCCGGCGCGGATCGCGGCGCTGGTCGCCCCCTTGCTGGATCAACCCCAGCTGTTGCTGGGCTATCTCGAACGCAGCGTCTGGCTCGACCTGCATCGCCTGCATGGGGAACGCGACCGGGTGCTGCGGCTGCCGTGGTGCCCCGCCTGCCAGGGCGGCGAGGCGTCGCTGCCGGCACCGCTGCCGCTGCCTTGGGACGCCGCGCGCCCGTGATAATGTGCCTCCCGCGCCGGGCGTTTCCGCCTCGGTCAAGGGAGTGACCCCATGTATCGCCTGCCGACCCAGTTCGATGCCAGTGCTTCGCGCCAGGACCTTGCCGCCGCAGGCGGCGGCTCGACCTCGACCACCTGCAGTTCCTGCGTCGTCACCCTGCTCGGCACCTCGGTGCTGTCCGCCGTGGTGCTCGGCAGGCTGGACCCCGTTGCGCCCGCCGCCAACAGCAGCGAAGCGCACGCCACGGCAGTTCCCGTCGATACCGGCACCGGTATTCACGCCCCGCAGCCTCCCCCGCTCCCGGAGCCGCCGCTTGCTGCGGAGCCGGACCGTCCGGAGACGGCATCAGCGTCAGCCACGCCTACAGTGCCGACGGCCGGTCTGAGCCGCACGAGCCGGGTGCTGCTGGGCCTGTTTGCCTTGCCGCTGGCCGCGATCGGCGGTGGCATTTTCATGAGCACCTCCAACCCGATCTTCGGGCTGTTCGTCGCCGTCGGGCTGTATCTCGGCATCTATGCCCTCGTCTACGAACGCGCGGGGCGTTCGCTCGGGCGCGGCATCGGCATCGCCATCGGGCTGCTGCTGGGCCTGTTCGCCGTCGGCGCGCTCGAGATGATGCTCTGGCTGAGCGTGTTGAAATGAGCCGCGCCGCCGTGCAGGCGGCGGCGCTGGACACGCCCACGCTGTCGTCGCACCTGCTGCATGGCGCGGCGCGTCCGCGCTGCGGTCTGGTGCGCCCGGCCCAGCCGATCGAGGCCAACCCCTGCGATGCCACCGGCCCCTTGTTCGAGGGACGGCGCGTACACAATGCCGCCACCCCGGCCGACCCGGCCAATCCCTGGCAGGGCGTCTCGGGGGCGGTCGCGCTGGAGGCCGATGCGGCCGCCGATGGCGCGGTCGCCGAAGCCCTGGAGCGACTGGCGGCGGCGCAGGCGAGCCTGGAAGTGCGGCGCCGCGATGCGCTGACGCCCGCACAACGCCTGGACGAATCGGCCTTCGCGCTGTTCTCGGCCCGCCAACGTGCAACGCCGGGCTTCCCATGGCCGATGCCCGAACGCGACGACGATCTGTTCGCGGCGGTGCATGCGCTGGATGACAACCGGGTGGCCTGGGTGCCGCAGGAACTGGTCGGACTGGGGCCGCGCAGCGGCCAGGCGCGATTGCCGTCGACGTCCAGTGGCCTGGCGGCCTGGCGGGATGGCCGCGATGGCGCCTGGCTGGCGCTGCTGCGCGCGGCCCAGGAGCTGCTGGAGCGCGATGCGCTGGCGGTGACCTGGCTCAACGGCGTAGCCGGCCGGAGAATCGCGCTGCCGACCCAATGGCAAGCATTCGTGGACGCGCGCGGGGGCGAACTGCAGGCCTTCGACCTGACCCAGCACTGGAACCCGCACCCGGTGGTCGCAGTCGCGGGCGGCATCCCGTTCGAAGGCCGCGCCCGGCACGTCCTCGGCATCGCCTGCCGCGCCGATCCGGGTGAGGCGCTGCACAAGGCGCTGCTGGAATGGCAGCAGGCGCTGACCTTCGCCGCGCATCTGTGTGGCCGCGAAAGCGCGCGGCTTCCGCGTGAACCGGCGGCACTGCGCAGCTTCGACGAACATGCCGCGTTCTACACCCTGCGCCCGGATCTGTGGCCGCAGCTGCCGCTGCTGCGGGAGGCGGGCGACAGCACGTTGCAGCTGCCGCCACCAGGCGAGGTGATGCGTCCCGCTGCGCCGCGCGCCATCGCCGAGCTCGATCTGCTGCGGCGCCGGCTGGGCCATGCCGGCATCGCGCTGTACTACCGCGAGTTGACCACCGCCGATGTGGCCGCGGCCGGCCTGCGGGTGATGCGGGTGCTGTCGCCGCAGCTCAGCGGCCTGCATGCCGACGAGCGTGCGCCGTTCCTCGGCGGCCGTTGCCAGGACGTGGCCTGGCGGTACCCCGGCGTGCCGCACAGCGGCGCGTTTCCGAACCCCTTCCCGCATCCATTGGGCTGATCCCCGAGAACCGCATGCCGTCACCGCCTTCCCCCTGGCAGGATGCCCCGCTGTTCCATCTGTTCTGGCACAACGGCGAGCTTAATCCCGCGCGCGCTGAAGTGATGCGCGCGTGCATCGCCGAGGATGCCGCACGCGCCTGGTCGCCGCCACGGCCCTTGCATGCAGCGGCCGGCGTCGCCCTGCCGGACCCGGTACACCCCGGCGATGCCCTGGCGCAGCGCCACAGTGGCCGTCGTTTCGGTGACGCACGCTGGGGCGCGCAGGAACTGGGGCGCGTGCTGGCCCCGCTGCGGGCCCGGACCGGCGACAGTGACACGCGGCGCCTGCCGTCCGGCGGTGCCAAATACCCGATCCAGGCGTATGCCGCGCTGTACGGCACCGACGATGCGATCGCCGCAGAACCGGGCATCCATTGGTACGACCCGATCGGGCATGCGCTGGTGCCGGTAGGGCCCTGCCCGGCATGGCCGGCGTTGTCCACGCTGCTCGGCGTGGACTGGCCGGAGCGGCCGGCGGCCGTGCTGTTCCTGATCGCCGAACCGGCCGGCACGCTGGCCAAGTACGGCGAACGCGGTGGCCGCTTCGTGTTGATCGAGGCCGGGGTCTGGCTGGGCGCGCTGGGGCAGGAAGTGGCGGCGATGCACGCCGCCGGCTGCGCGATCGGCTCGTTCGAGGACGCCGCCGTGCTGGCCCTGCTCGGGCTCGACCCGCAGCGGCATCTGGCCGTGCTGGCCTATGCCTGTGGTCCGGCGCCCTGAGCGCGACCGGAAATTGCCAGCGAATGGCCGCTGCCTGGATTGCCCCGATGCTGTCGTCACTCGACCATGAGCTCCCCGCTCACGGACGACGCACGAGATGACCGACACCCCCTTCTGGATGCTGCTGGCCGCCACCGGCACCGCGCTTGCGGTGCTGCTGCACATCGGCTGCATCGCCTTCGGTGCCCCGTGGTATGAATTCTTCGGGGCCGGCCAACGCATGGTGCGCCTGGCCCGTGCCGGGCGTGCCGAACCCGCCTTGATCACTGCCGCGATCACCCTCGTGCTGGGCATCTGGACGCTGTATGCCTTGTCGGCGGCCGGCTGGGTACGCCCGCTGCCCGGCACCCGCTGGGTGCTGCTGGGGATCATCGGCATCCTCGGCGGCCGGGGCCTGGCCGGGCTGATCATCGGCCGGGTCCGCCCGGGCTACAACGGTGCGCGCTTCTGGTATGCCAGTTCCCTGACCTGCCTGGCGCTCGCTGGCCTGTACATCGCCGGCAGCCTGACCCGATAGCGCCGGCCGCCGCCCTTCATCGCGTGATTGCCGGCCAGCGTCGGCACGACCGGTAACCCGCCAGCATCAGCCGCCGCTGGGGGCGGTGGAAGCAATCGTCAAGCATATGCTCATGACCGGAGCGCATCAGGCCCTTCCGGATCGGCCTGAACGCGCGTCGGTGTTTGCTTGGTTGCGGGCCAGCGGCCGGCACTACAATGCGCACATGCAGATTGGCCCCTACAACATCCAGCCCAACGTGGTGCTGGCGCCGATGGCCGGTGTCACCGACAAGCCCTTCCGCCTGCTGTGCAAACGGCTGGGCGCGGGTCTGGCCGCCTCGGAGATGACCATCTCCGATCCGCGCTTCTGGAACACCCGCAAATCGCTCCACCGCATGGACCATGCCGGCGAGCCGGACCCGATCAGCGTGCAGATCGCCGGTACCGAGCCGCAGCAGCTGGCCGAGGCGGCGCGCTACAACGTGGACCACGGCGCGCAGATCATCGACATCAACATGGGCTGCCCGGCCAAGAAGGTCTGCAACGCCTGGGCCGGCTCGGCCCTGATGCGCGATGAAGACCTGGTCGCGCGCATCCTCACCGCCGTGGTCAACGCGGTGGACGTGCCGGTCACGCTGAAGATCCGCACCGGCTGGGATTGCGATCACCGCAATGGCCCGCTGATCGCGCGCATCGCCGAAGACAGCGGCATCGCCGCGCTGGCCGTGCATGGCCGTACCCGCGACCAGCACTACACCGGCACCGCCGAATACGAGACCATCGCCGCGATCAAGGCCGCGCTGCGCATTCCGGTGATCGCCAATGGCGACATCGATTCACCGCAGAAAGCCGCGCAGGTGCTGAAGCAGACCGGCGTGGACGCGGTGATGATCGGGCGTGCCGCCCAGGGGCGCCCGTGGATCTTCCGCGAGGTGGCGCACTACCTGGCCACCGGCGCGCTGCTGGCGCCGCCCTCGATCGCCGAGGTGCGCGACCTGCTGCTGGGGCACCTGCACGCATTGCACGATTTCTACGGCGAGCAGCAGGGTGTGCGCATCGCGCGCAAGCACCTGGGCTGGTACGCCAAGGACCGGCCGGAGAACGCCGCCTTCCGTGCGGTGGTCAACCGCGCCGAGGACGCCGCCAGCCAGGTCGCCCTGACCACCGACTATTTCGATGCCCTCGCTGCCGGCGAGCCGTTGTCGTCCGCTGCCTGAGCATTCCGCCATGACCCCGCCGATCACTGCACCGACCTACCTCCACGGCTTCTCCGATACCGAGCAGCACCGCCTGGTCACCCAGTCGCGCCTGTTCGAATCGAGCATCTTCAGCGGCATCGATTACAGCGGCGCGCAGCGTCTGCTGGAAGTCGGCAGCGGCGTCGGGGCGCAGACGGACATCCTGCTGCGGCGCTTCCCGGAGCTGCATGTCACCGGCGTGGACCTGAGCGAGACGCAGCTCGCCACCGCCGCCACCAACCTGGCCAAGACGCCGTGGTGCCGCGAGCGTTACACGCTGCTGCAGGCCGATGCCGGCAACCTGCCGTTCGGCGCCCGCGAGTTCGACTCGGCGTTCCTGTGCTGGGTGCTGGAGCATGTGCCGTCACCGGCGCGGGTACTCAACGAAGTGCGCCGCGTGCTGGTGCCCGGCTCGCCGGTGTATGTCACCGAAGTGATGAACGCCTCGTTCCTGCTCGATCCGTATTCGCCGCACATCTGGCGCTACTGGATGGCCTTCAATGATTTCCAGTACGACCACGGGGGCGATCCGTTCGTCGGCGCCAAGCTCGGCAACCTGCTGCTGGCCGGCGGCTTCCGCGACGTGCACACCGAGATCAAGACCATCCACCTGGACAACCGCGAACCGGCGCGTCGCAAGACCATGATCGCGTTCTGGGAGCAGCTGCTGTTGTCGGCCGCCGATCCGCTGCTGGAAGCCGGTCTGGTCGACCAGGAGACGGTGGACGGCATGCGCCGCGAGTTCAGCCTGGTCCAGAACGACCCGAACGCGGTGTTCTTCTTCTCCTTCGTGCAGGCCCGCGCGACCGTGTACTGATCGCGTCGCGGACCTACCGCGTCGCCCAGGCGATCACGGTCACCACGACCGCAGCGGCCAGCAGCAACCAGATACCGAGTCCGCCCCGGTCCCCCGGGGCCACCGTGCTGCCACCGGCGGTGTTGCGGGCGCCTTCGCGCGGCCGCGCGGTCGGCGTGCTGCCCACTTCCAGCGTACCGGTGGCCGGCCGCTGGCTGCGCTCGGTGATCTTGTTCTGCATGCGTCGCGCGCGTTCGGGATCGACCTTGCGCAGCTCGTCCAGCAGCACCTGCTGCTGGCGTTCGCGGTCCGGCTGCGCCTTGGCCTTGCGCATGATCTCGCGCAACGGCACCGCCGGCTGCTCGGCGGACCGGCCCGGGGTGAGCTCCAGCAACAGGGCGCGATACTCCGGCGGCACATCGGCCAGCCGGGTGTAGCGCGTGCCATTGATTTCCATGTCGAACCGCTCGGTCACGGTGCCTCCGTCCATCCTGCCTTGGGTGCGATGACCTCGGCGTTCGTCGGTGCGTGCCAGATGCGTTGCCACATCGCCGCGAACCGGCGTTTCACCATCGCCCTGCCCTGCTCCCCTTCATACGCCGGACGCAGCTGTCGCGGCGTGATCGCCGCCCAGCCTTCGCCATCGGCCCGCGCCACCGCGAAGGTGAAGGTGTAGTCCGGCTCCAGGCCCATGCGCAGGTCGCTGAGCCGCAGCTCGCCATCGACCACCTGCGCACGCATGAAGCCGCGGTTGAACCAGTTCAGTCGTTGCACGGCCGGCAGCGTGGCCGCCTGGCGCAGGGCCTGCACGTTGGAGGGATGGCCCTCGAAGGTCATCGGGCCACGGTCGGCGATCAGCGAGCGCTCGCCGATCACGTAGCCGTTGGGCGTCATCGCGACGACCTGCCAGAGCAGCGTGTTGAACGGCATCGCCACCGAGAAGCGCGGCGCATCGCCCAGCCCCATCGCGGCCAGCACACGATCAGCTTCACGATCAACGGTGTGCTTGGCCAGCAGCGACCAGCCCAGGTAGCCACTGCTGAGCACCAGGCCGGCCACCAGCGCCTTCTGCGCCAACGGCCGCGCCCGCGCGAACCACGCCACCGCGCAGGCGATCAGCAGCCACACCGTGTACAGCGGGTCGATGATGAAGACGCTGGCCCACATCGTGGGGTGCGGGGTGAACGGCCACCACAGCTGGGTACCGTAGACGGTGAAGGCATCCAGCAGCGGATGGGTGATCAGCGCCAGCAGGATCGCCCAGAACCAGCGGTCCGGCGCCTGCGCCACGCGGCCGTGACCAAAGCGTTTGAACAGCCACCAGATCAGCGCGGCCACCCACGGCAGCACCAGCAGCGAGTGGCTGTAACTGCGGTGCTCGACCATCAGCGCCACCGGATCGGCCGCAGTGAACGCCAGCACCAGCGCGTCCAGGTCCGGTAGGGTGCCGAGTGCGGCACCGGCCAACAGAGCAGCGCGGCGATGGCCGGCCGGGGCGATGGCGGCGGCCACTGCGCCGCCGAGTACGATCTGGGTAAAGGAGTCCATCGGCCGATGCTAGCAGCCGCAAGCGTGCGTGCGCCGGGGGCGTTGCGCTCAGGCGGCTCTGGCCCATGCGGCGTTGCCGGGCAGCGCCACCAGGGTCCGCCCGGTGTGATCCAGCAGTCGCAGGGTGCCGTCCGGATCCTCGGCGAGCACGGTCAGGCTTTCGACCCAGTCGCCGTCGTTGGCATAGATCAGTCCGTCGCGCTTCACCAGCGCCGCGCGGTGGATGTGCCCGCAGACGATGCCATCCAGGCCGCGCCGGCGCACGTCGTCCAGCCCGGCCTGGACGAAGCGCTCGATGTAGCGCTCGGCCGCGCCGCTGCGCTTCTTCAGGAATTCGGACAGGGACCAGTAGCGCTGGCCAAGCCGCCGCCGCGCCGCATTGAGCAGGTGGTTGCCGGTGAGGATGCGGTAATACAGCCAGTCGCCGAACTTTTCCTGCAGGCCGCCGAAGTGGGTGATGCCGTCGTAGTCGTCGCCGTGCACGACCAGCAGACGCCGCCCGTCGGCGGTCACGTGGATCGCCCGGCGACGCACCTGCATGGCCGGCAGCATCAGCCCGCAGACCTTGCGCAGCGAGGCATCGTGGTTGCCGGGGATGTAGATGATCTCGGTGCCCGCCCGCTGCAGCGCGTGCAGGGCCTGGATCACGTCGCTGTGGGCCGGCCGCCAACTGGCCCGGCGGTGTGCCATCCACCACAGGTCGATGATGTCGCCCACCAGATAGAGGCGCTCGCAGCGCAGGGCGGCCAGGAACCGGGCCAGTTCGGCGGCGTGGCAGTGGCGTGAGCCCAGGTGCACGTCGGAAAGGAAGACGGCCCGCCGATAGGGCGCCAGGGTCGTCACCGGCCGCTTGGCGGCCTCCCGCACGTCGCACTGCTCGAAATCCTGCATGGCGTGCTCCTCATGCCCGGCGGCCGGATGCGCCGAAGCCTGCGCCAGACGCACGACAAGCCGATGGCGGTTCAACGACAGCGGGATGACGATCGGCCGCGGCTTGTGCGCCGGCTGCGCGGCCCTTGGGCGCCGGGAGGCTCGGGCGGCGGACCGCTGCTGCCCACTGTCACGCTGGTGGAACACTGGGCGGTGACGCTGGCCCTCAATCCCGTCACACCGGGCCCTGCGACGGGCACACGGGCTTAACCACGGACAACCCGCGCTGGCGCACAATGCAAGCGCGCGACTTGCCGTGTATCATTCGCGCCCATCTTTCCATCCGAATCAAAGGATATTACGCCTGATGTCCAGCTACCTGTTCACCTCCGAATCGGTCTCCGAAGGCCATCCGGACAAGATTGCCGACCAGATCTCCGATGCGGTGCTGGACGCGATCCTGACCCAGGACAAGCGTGCGCGCGTGGCCTGCGAAACCATGGTCAAGACTGGCGTGGCGATCGTCGCCGGTGAAATCACCACCAGCGCCTGGATCGACCTGGAAGCCTTGACCCGCAAGGTGATCCTGGACATCGGCTACGACAGCTCCGACGTCGGTTTCGACGGCGCGACCTGCGGCGTGCTGAACCTGATCGGCAAGCAGTCGCCGCACATCGCCCAGGGCGTGGACCGCAAGAAGCCCGAAGAAATGGGCGCTGGCGACCAGGGCCTGATGTTCGGCTATGCCACCAACGAGACCGACAGCTACATGCCGGCCGCGATCCACCTGTCGCACCGTCTGGTCGAGCAGCAGGCCAAGATCCGCAAGAAGAAGAACTCGCCGCTGTCCTGGCTGCGCCCGGACGCCAAGAGCCAGGTCACCCTGCGCTATGAAAACGGCGCCGTCTCGGCCATCGACGCGGTGGTGCTGTCGACCCAGCACGCCCCGGGCGTGAAGCAGAAGGACCTCATCGAGGCCGTCCGCGAAGAGATCATCAAGCCGGTACTGCCGGCCAAGTGGCTGCACAAGGGCACCAAGTTCCACATCAACCCGACCGGCAAGTTCGAGATCGGCGGCCCGGTGGGCGACTGTGGCCTGACCGGCCGCAAGATCATCGTCGACACCTACGGCGGCTGGGCCCGTCACGGTGGTGGTGCGTTCTCGGGCAAGGATCCGTCCAAGGTCGACCGTTCGGCCGCCTACGCTGCCCGTTACGTCGCCAAGAATGTCGTGGCCGCCGGCCTGGCCGACCGTTGCGAAGTGCAGGTCTCCTACGCCATCGGCGTGGCCGAGCCGACCTCGATCTCGGTCACCACCTTCGGCACCGGCAAGATCAGCGATGACAAGATCGAAAAGCTGATCCGCAAGCATTTCGACCTGCGCCCGTACGGCATCATCCAGATGCTGGACCTGATCCACCCGATGTACCAGCAGACCGCCGCCTACGGCCACTTCGGCCGCAAGGCCAAGGAGTTCAGCTACACCAACGGTGCTGGCGAACAGGTCAACGCGACCGCCTTCTCCTGGGAGAAGACCGATCGCGCCGCTGCCCTGCGCGCGGATGCGAAGCTGAAGTAAGACAAATGGGCCGCGCAAGCGGCCCATTTTCTTATGGGTAGAGCCGGGCCATGCCCGGCTGGCCGCGCGCAGCGCGGCAATGATGAGAAAGCCGATGGGCCGCGAAAGCGGCCCTTTCACGTTGTGGATCGTGCCGGCCGCTGGCCGGCAACCTCGTGACGTCCGGCAGGATCTGCCTGGCTGTCGGCCAGCGGCCGGCACTACCGGGCCTCCGATCGGCCGCTACAATCGGCCCATGCCCGAATTCAAATCCAACCAGCTGTCCATGACCGTGCTGATGTCGCCGGACATGGCCAATTTCTCCGGCAAGGTGCATGGCGGTGCGGTGCTGCGCCTGCTCGACCAGGTCGCCTACGCCTGTGCCAGCCGCTATGCCGGCAGCTACGTGGTCACCCTCTCGGTGGACCAGGTGATGTTCCGCCAGCCGATCGCGGTCGGCGAGCTGGTCACTTTCCTGGCCTCGGTGAATTACACCGGCACCTCCTCGATGGAGATCGGGGTCAAGGTGGTGGCCGAGGACATCCTCAAGCGCAGCGTGCGCCATGCCAACAGCTGCTTCTTCACCATGGTCGCGGTGGACGAGGACGGCAAGCCCACGCCGGTACCGCCGCTGCAACCGGACACCAGCGACGAACGCCGCCGGCACGCCGCCGCGTTGATCCGCCGCCAGCTGCGCGAGGAGATGGAGCAGCGCCACCTGGAGCTGCTGGCGTCCAATCCGCCTGCGCCGGGCGATGTGCCATGACCAACGGTCATGGCCTACCCGGTAGCGATGTGCCATGACCAGCGGTCATGGCCTACCGGTCATGGGTTACCCGGTGTTCTGTACGCCCTGCGAGACACCATTCACGCAGGCCACCAGCGCACGCAGCACGTCATCGTCTTCGCCCCCGCTGTCGCGCCAGCGCCGCAGCAGGTCCACCTGCAGCACGCTGATCGGATCGATGTAGGGGTTGCGCAGCCGGATCGACAGCGCCAGGCGCTGATCGTGCTGGAGCAGCTCGTCCTGCCCGGTCAGCGCGAGGATCCACTGCGAGGTCAGGTCGAGTTCGCGCTGGATCTGCGGGAAGAAGCGGCCATGCAACGCACCGGACAGCTGCGAGAACTGCTCGGCGATGGTCAGGTCACCCTTGGACAGCACCATCGCGATGTCGTCCAGGAAGGTGCTGAAGAACGGCCAGTCACGCGCCATCTCTTTCAGGATGTCTTCGTGGCCAGCGTCGATCGCCGCCTGCAGGCCACTGCCGACCCCATACCAACCCGGGATCACGGCACGCGCCTGGCTCCAGGCGAACACCCACGGAATCGCGCGCAGGTTGGTCAGTGCGGCATCCTCGCCCAGACGGCGCGAGGGGCGTGAGCCCAAGGTCATCCGCTCGATCACGTCGATCGGCGTGGCCAGGCGGAAGTACTGCATGAAGTCTTTCTGGCCGACGAAGGCGCGGTACGCCTCCGCACTCTTCTGCGCGATCAGGTCCATCACCGGGCGCCACTGGTCCTCGCGTGGTTCCGCTGCGCGCGGGCGCAGGCTGGAGCGCAGCACCGCACCGGTGGACTGCTCCAGCGAACGCAGCGCCAGCGCGCGGATGCCGTACTTGCGGTGGATCACTTCGCCCTGTTCGGTCACGCGCAGGCGGCCATCGATGCTGCCGCGCGGCGAGGCATCCACGGCGTGCGTGGTCTTGCCGCCACCGCGGCTGATCGAGCCACCACGGCCGTGGAAGAAGGTCAGCCGGATGTCGTTCTCGGCGGCGACGTCCAGCAGTTCCACCTGGGCGCGCTGCAGGCCCCAGCGCGAGGCCGCGATACCGCCATCCTTGCCGCTGTCCGAATAGCCGAGCATCACCATCTGCACATCGCCACGTGACGCCAGGTGCGTGCGGTAGACCGGATCGTCGAGCAGATCACGCAGGGTATCGGTGCCGCGCTTGAGATCGTCCACCGTTTCAAACAGCGGGGCGATGTCGAGCGGCACCGCGCCGGCGTCATCCACCAGGCCACCGCGGCGCGCCAGCGCGAGCACGGCGAGCACATCGCTGCGGTCATGCGCCATCGAGATGATGTAGCTGCCCAGCGCGTCGGCACCGTGCCGGTGGCGTGCATCGGCCAATGCCGCGAACACCGCATCCAGGCGTTGCCCGCCCTCTTCGCTGCTCGCCGGCAGAGCCTGCTCGCCACTGGCGAACGGGGCCAGGCGCGCCGCGCGGGTGACCGCATCGGCGGCGTCCCAGGCGTCCTGCCCATCCAGCACACTGGCCAGCGCGCGGCCATGCACGCTGGATTCCTGGCGCACATCCAACCGCGCCAGATGGAAACCGAAGGTGCGTACCCGCCACAGCAGGCGGCGCACCGCGAAGCCGCCGGCGTGGTCGCCCTTGTTGCCGTGCAGGCTGCGCAGGATCAGCTCGATGTCGTCGGTCAGTTCCTGTGGCGATGCATACGCACCGTCCGCATCCTCCATCGTCGCCTGCACGCGCGCACGCATGCGGTCGTTGAGCAGGCGATAGGGCATGTCGGCATGCCGCGGCCGCGAGGTGACCTTGGGCAGCAATGCCTTGTAATGATCCACGCGCGCCTGCAGCTCATCGCTGACCGCGACTCGTTCGGTGGACTGGCTGAGCAGACTGGCCAGCTGCAGCAGGTCCTTCTGGTAGCGGCCGAGCACGGCCTGGCGCTGGGCATCGAGCGTGTTGCGGATGGTGCCGGCATCCACGTTCGGATTGCCGTCCATGTCGCCGCCCACCCATGTGCCGAAGCGCAGCAGGCGTGGCAGCGGCAGTTCTTCGCCATACGTATCCAGCAGCGCCTGCTGCAGCGATTCGTACAGCACCGGGATCACCCGGTACAGCACCTGCACCAGATAGAAGCCGACGTGTTCGCGCTCATCTTCCACGGTCGGGCGCACCGGCGAAGAATCGGTGGTCTGCCACGAGGCGGTCAGCGCCATGCGGAAACGCGCGGCATCGGCGGCGGCTTCGCCCGGCGTGCGCTGGCCGTCGAGGTTGTCGACCAGGCTGGCCACCATCAACTGCTCTTTTTCCAGCAGCGCACGGCGGACCGCTTCGGTCGGATGCGCGGTGAACACCGGCTCGATGTCGATGCGCGGCAGCCACTCGGCAAGCTCGGCCAGGGTCACGCCCTGCGCCTTGAGATTGACCAGTGCATCCTGCAGGCCATCCGGCTGCGGCGTGGCGGTACCGGCGCGCTGGTAGTCGCGTCGGCGCCGGATGCGATGCACGCGCTCGGCGATGTTCACCACCTGGAAATAGGTACTGAACGCACGCACCATCGCTTCGGCGCGCGCCGGCGGCAGGCCGGTCAGTGCATCGTTGAGATCGGACAGGGGGGCGTCGCTTTCGCGGCGGGCAATGGCGCGCGTACGCACCTGTTCCACATCATCGAAAAACTGCGTGGAGACCTGCTCGGCGAGCAGGTCGCCGACCAGTGCGCCGAGTCGGCGTACATCGTCACGCAGGGGAATATCGGGAGTGGCAAAAACGATGCTGCTACGGTACTCGTTCATCTGCGACGCACTGGCCTCGGGAACGGAATCCGCTCAAGCCTACCCCACATTGGGGTCGTTGCTGCGTCGCGCAAATAGTTACATCTGGTAGTGCCGGCCGCTGGCCGGCAGGTGCCGATCATTTCTGGTACCGGCCAACGGCCGGTACCCATCCGTCATTTTCCGTGGATGCCAACCGGTCGGCATCCACGATCATGATCTGCAGCGGCTCGTAGCCGGTCCCGCCGCGGCGGGACCGGCCGGGTGTGGTCAGCGCTTCTTCTTGACCGGCTTGCCCTCGCCCACGGTCTGCTCCAGCCAGCGCTCGCTTTCCGCCAGCATGGTCATGATCGATTCGCGCGCGCGGTAGGCATGCGATTCGTTCGGGAGCATCACCAGCCGCGAGGTGCCGCCCAGCCCCTTCACCGCGGCGAACATGCGCTCGCTCTGGATCGGGAACGTGCCGGAGTTGTTGTCGTCCACGCCGTGGATGAAGAGGATCGGGTCTTTGATCCTGTCGGCGTAGTTGAACGGCGACATCTTCTGGTAGACGTCCTGCGCCTGCCAGTAGTTGCGCTCTTCGGCCTGGAAGCCGAACGGGGTCAGCGTGCGGTTGTACGCGCCGCTGCGGGCGATGCCGGCCTTGAACAGGCGGGTGTGCGCGAGCAGGTTGGCGGTCATGAACGCCCCATAGGAATGGCCGCCGATCGCGATGTGCTCACGATCGGTCACGCCACGCCGCACCACTTCGTTCACGGCCGCCTCGGCGTTGGCGATCAGCTGCGGCAGGTAGGTGTCGTTCGGTTCCTTGTCGCCCTCGCCGATGATCGGCATCGACGGGCTGACCAGCACCGCGTAGCCCTTGGCCAGGAACGCCTGCGGGCCCCAGTAGCTGATCGCGTTGAAACGGTACGGCGAGTCAGTCACCTGGCTGGCGGCTTCGGCGGTCTTGAACTCGCCCGGGTAAGCCCACATCAGCAACGGCAGCGGACCGTCCTTCTTCGCGTTGTAGCCCGGCGGCAGCATCAGCGTGGCGGTCAGGTCGACGCCATCGTTGCGCTTGTAGCGGATCTGCTCCTTGCTCACCCCACGCAGCTGCGGCAGCGGGTGCTGGAAGTGGGTCAACGCCGTCGGCGCCGCGGTGGCATCGGCCAGCGACTGCACGTAGAAGTTGGCCGGCTCATCGGGCGATTCACGGGTCAACAGCAGCGAGGTGCCTTCCTGGTCGAGCAGTGCCACCGGCGCAGCATAGAACGGGGCCTGGGAGTGGAACAGGCGCGTGGTCTGCTTGCTGTCCAGATCGAAGCGATCCACGAACGGACGGTCGCCTTCCGGCGAGGCCCCCAGCCCGTACAGGAAGATGCTGCGGCCATCGGCACTGACCTGCAGGCGCGAGCGACCGTTGACGTCGCGCACCAGGCCGGGGCGGCCCGGGTCGTTGTAGCGGTCCTGCGAGGAACGCGCCGACAGCAGCTCGGCCGCCTTCTCCGGCTGATCCGGTGCGATCCGCCACTGCTTGACCTCGCGGTTCTTCCACCACGACTCGTTGAGCAGGGCCAGATCGCCACGGCCCCACTGGATGCCCGCATAGCGGCTGCCCAGCTGCGCCAGCGTCACCGGCGGCGTGTCGAAGGGGGCGGCCTGCATCAGCACCGCATCGCGCACTTTGGCCTCGCGGTTCGGGTCGCCGCCGTCCTGCGCTTCGGCCCAGACCAGGGTCGCCGGCGCATCGGCGCGCCAGTCGATCCGGCGCACGCCGGTGGCCACCGCATCGTTGCCGGTCGGCAGGCCTTCCTTCAACGGCAGGTTGGCCACGGTGTGTTCGAGCTTGCCGTCCACCGCGGACAGCACTTCGATGCGACGCGCGAACGCACTCGCCGGCACCAGGTAGGAGTACGGGCGCACGACGCGCTCGCTCAGCAGGTAGCGGCCATCCGGGGAAAGGGTGACATCCCAGTAGACCCCACCGGTAGACAGCGGCGTGGTCACGCCGTTGAGCGCGACCTTGGCCGGCTGCGCGCTGGCGTAGTAATCGAACAGGCGCGCGTCGGCCTCGTTCTTGAGCATGTCCTGGTAGGTGCGGATCGTGCGGACGCCGGCGTCGGCCTCGGTCTGCTGGATCGCCGGGCCGGTCGGAATGCCACCGGCGGCCGGTGCCGGACCCTGGCCCTTGAGCTGCTGCATCACCAGCAGGCCGCGGCTGTCGGGCTGCCAACTGTAGCCATCGCCCATCACCGTGTTCAGATCACCGACCAGACGGCGCGCCGAGCCGGCATCGACATCGACGATCCACAGCTCATTGGTCCCGGTGGCGGCGTGCACCTGGTTGAAGGCGATGTACTTCTGGTCCGGCGACCAGGCGAACGTGGCGATCGACAACGGCTGCGGCAGTCCGGTGATCTGACGCTCCTTGCCGTCGGCCACGCTCATCAGCCACAGCTTGTCGGCGAAGCTGAAGCGGCTGGCCGAATGCGTGGCCGGGTTGATGCGCAGGCCGGCCAGCTTCAGTTCGGGCTGGGCGACGTCGTTGATCGACGGCAGCGGCGGGGTCTGCAGCAGCGCGGCCAGGTCACGGCGCGGGGACAGGCTCAGGGTCGGGGCACGCGGCGCATCGACCACGGCCTGCAGGGCCGGCGACGGCAGCTGGTAGCCGCCCTGATCGCCCTGGGCGGCCACCGCCTGCGCGGCGGTCCTGGCGGCCGGGGCGGCGGCGAGCGCCAGCGGCGGCACCGCCAGCAGGGCCAGGCCGAGGATCAAGGTATGGCGCCATTGCGGTGCGCGTCGACCATGGTTGCGTGTCATGTTCCGTCCCTATGCTGATACAAACCCCCGACCTTAACAGCCGGGCGCCGATCGCCCCCCTGCCGATGGTTGGGGGCGGGGACCGATTCATGCCAATGCAGCGGGCCGCGATATAATGGGCGACCCTCCACCGAGGGGCGCTGCGACCGTTCCGGACCTTGTCCGGGGGCGGCCAGGCTCGGTGGCCAGGATTGGTTCCAACGGCGCCCGGCGAACACGAGTACCGACTCGTCATTACACCGGAGCTTTGAATGAACGCTGTTGCCAAGACCTTCTCCACCGAAGGCGATTACAAGATTGCCGATATCTCCCTGGCCGATTGGGGCCGCAAGGAGCTGGACATCGCCGAGCATGAAATGCCGGGCCTGATGTCGATCCGCCGCAAGCACGCCGCCACCCTGCCGCTGAAGGGCGTGCGCGTGACCGGCTCGCTGCACATGACCATCCAGACCGCGGTGCTGATCGAGACCCTGAAGGACATCGGCGCCGACGTGCGCTGGGCCTCGTGCAACATCTTCTCGACCCAGGACCACGCCGCTGCGGCGATCGCCGCGTCCGGTACCCCCGTGTTCGCCTGGAAGGGCGAGTCGCTGGAGGAATACTGGGACTGCACCCTGGACGCGCTGACCTTCACCCTGCCCGACGGCACCCTGACCGGTCCGGAACTGGTGGTGGACGATGGCGGCGACGTGACCCTGCTGATCCACAAGGGCTACGAGCTCGAAAACGGCAGCACCTGGGTCGATGAAAAGGCCGCCTCGCACGAAGAACAGGTCATCAAGAACCTGCTCAAGCGCGTGGCCAAGGAGCGCCCGGGTTACTGGGGCCGCGTGGTCAAGGACTGGAAGGGCGTCTCCGAAGAGACCACCACCGGCGTGCACCGCCTGTACCAGCTGGCCCAGGCCGGCACCCTGCTGATCCCGGCGATCAACGTCAACGACTCGGTCACCAAGAGCAAGTTCGACAACCTGTACGGCTGCCGCGAGTCGCTGGCCGATGGCCTGAAGCGCGCGATGGACGTGATGCTGGCCGGCAAGGTCGCCGTGGTCTGCGGCTACGGTGACGTGGGCAAGGGCTGCGCCGCTTCGCTGCGTGCTTACGGCGCGCGCGTCGTGGTCACCGAGATCGATCCGATCTGTGCCCTGCAGGCCGCGATGGAAGGCTTCGAAGTCAACACGATCGAATCCACCCTGGGCCGTGCCGACCTGTACGTCACCACCACGGGCAACAAGGACATCATCCGCATCGAGCACCTGAGCGCGATGAAGGACCAGGCCATCGTCTGCAACATCGGCCACTTCGACAACGAGATCCAGGTCGATGCGCTGGTCGGCTTCCCGGGCGTGCAGCACGTCAACATCAAGCCGCAGGTGGACAAGTACGTCTTCCCGAACGGCAACGCGATCTTCCTGCTGGCCGAAGGCCGCCTGGTCAACCTGGGCTGCGCCACCGGCCACCCGAGCTTCGTGATGTCCAACTCGTTCGCCAACCAGACGCTCGCGCAGATCGACCTGTGGGCGAACAAGGACAGCTACGAGAAGAAGGTGTACCTGCTGCCGAAGAAGCTGGACGAGGAAGTCGCGCGTCTGCACCTGGAAAAGATCGGCGTGAAGCTGACCACCCTGAGCCAGGAACAGGCCGATTACATCGGCGTGCCGGTGGATGGTCCGTTCAAGCCGGAGCATTACCGCTACTGATCGGCACGCCGGTCCAGTTGCGTTGAAAACAGACGGGCGCCGAAAGGCGCCCGTTTTCGTGGCGGAAGGCCCTTCAGTCCTGGCCGAAACACCTGCGGTCGTCGTTCAGGACGGCTTGGCACTGCCCGGCGAATCCGGCTTGCCAGCGCGACAGCGTGAACCCTTCCCGTTCCTGGAAAGACACCGTTTCGCCAGCAAGCACGTAGCACCGGTTCTGCGACAGTCGCAGCGCCGTCAGGGCGTCACCGGCGGCCCAGCAGTCATCGATGCAGGCCTGCATCAGCGCGTAATCCGGATTGGTCTTGGCGCCGCCAAAGGCGAAGCCCATCCGCTGCACCAACGCGATCACCGGATCAGTGCTGGCCGGGGCAGCGCGCAGGATGCGCAGCACGCCGGCCTCGGGAATGCCAAACGCCCAGTTGGCAAGCACGGCCGAACGTGCTGCATCGATCGCCGCATCGCGCTGCCCCTGCCGCATGTACTGGCTTGCCAGCAGCGCCCAGCCCTGCTGAAGCTCCGGGAAGCCGGTGCAGGCTGCGCGCAGCAGTTCAATGGCCTGCTCGACCTGCCCTGCCAGCACCTGCGCGCGCGCCTGCTCCAACTGCCCGGTTGGCGAACCGGGATCTTCGACCTCAAGCTCGCCATACTCGCCTTCGTTCAGCTCCAGCCAGCGCGAGAACACCTGCACCGAGGAATGGCGCAGTTCCATACGCCATTCGTCATGGAACATCTCGCAGACGAAGGGCGCATCTCCCTCACGCCCCAACGGCCAATACAGCCCGAAACAATCGCCATTGCCGAGCGCGCCTTCCGCGATCGACACAAACCCCTGAGGGGGATACGGTCCGCGCGCCACATCACTGTCGAAGCTGAGCGCGTTGAATTGGCCAGAGAGGCGCATGGGAACTTTCCAGACGGGAACGCCGCCATTATCGCAGCGACCGCAGTAGCCTCGGTCAAGGCAGCCGGTCCGCACCGGGCTACGATGCCGCCATGACCCCCGCCATCAACCTGCTGAAGAAATATGGCATCGCGCACAGCGTGCTGTCCTATCACCATGACGCCGCCGCCGAATCCTACGGTGGCGAAGCGGTGCAGCAGCTCGGGCTGGATCCGGCGCAGGTGTTCAAGACGCTGCTGGCAAGCACCGAGACGCACGAGCTGCTGGTGGCGATCGTACCGGTGAGCGGCACACTGGACCTCAAGGCACTCGCCGCAGCGGCCGGCTTCCGTAAGTGCGGGATGGCCAACGCCGAAGCGGCGCAGCGCGCGACCGGCTACCTGGTCGGGGGGATCAGCCCACTGGGGCAGAAGAAAAAGCACCGCACCTTTCTTGATGCCAGCGCTCAGGCCTTGCCGACCGTGCATGTCAGTGCGGGTAGGCGTGGGCTGGAGGTGGCGCTGGCACCGGCCGACCTGCTGCAGCTCACCGAGGGCAGCTACGCGACCATCGGAAAACCACGTTGAACGGTAGTGCCGGCCGCTGGCCGGCTCCTCAGTCTGTTTGACGAACGAAGCAAGGGACGCGAGGAGCCGGCCAGCGGCCGGCACTACCCGACTGCGGGCTCCTGCGCCTCAGGGGCGCCAGTTGGCGTTGCGGTCCCAGAACGTCACCGCGCGCTGATACGCCTCGCGATCCAGCGGCACACCCGAGCCGCCCTCTTCTACGCCCAGCGCATTGCGCATCATGGTGATCGGCGCCATCGGCACTTCTTCCGGTTCGGCGGTGTAGATGCAGCCGACGATGCCCCAGTCCGCATCGATGGGTGAGCCCTCTTTGGCCAACTGCCCGGCGCTGTACAGGATGACGACCAGGTAGTTGGCGCGCGGTGATTCCACGCCTTCAAACCAGCGCACCAGCACCGGCAGTTCCTCGCGGTTGCGCGCCTCATACCCGCTGCGCAGCTGGTGGCGGTTGGCGTCGGTGATCGGCACGGTCAGGCAGCGTGTGGAGGTCCAGTTCTCATACACATGCAGCTTGCAGAACGGCGCATAGCCATCGAGCACCTTCAACGGCGCGTGCGTGTTGAGGTGCTGTTCGAACTGCTCGGCGCTGCAGTCCTGGATGGTGTTGCCGCGCGGGACACGCGGGAACAGGCGGGGACGGGCGAACGCGGTAAGCACGATGGACATGGGCAGGGTCAGGCGGTGGAGATCCCGCACAGGGTAACGCGAGCAGCGCGTGCCCTACAGCGCCAGCCGCTCACGCAGCTCGCGCGCCTGCCGCCGCGACACCTCGACCTGGCTGCCGTCATCCAGGGTCAGGTCGTAGCCATCGCCCAGGGATGGCTCGATCGCCCGCACGCGACGCAGGTTGACCAGCGTGTTGCGGTTGGCGCGGAAGAACAGCGCCGGCGACAGCCGCGCTTCCAGCGTACTGAGGCTGCGCGCCAGCACCGCGTTCTGGTCACGGAACCACAGCCGTGCGTAGTTGCCGTCGACCACGACCTTGCGGATTTCGCCCAGTGCGACGAACCAGCAACGCTCGCCATCGCGCAGGAACACCTGATCGTCGGCGCCCAGCGCATCGCGAACACTGTCCGTCGCAGCGGGGGCGGCCGGCGCCGGGAGGCGCTCCCGACCGCGTTCCAGCGCCGCCTGCAGGCGGCCTGCTTCCACCGGCTTGACCAGGTAGTCGAGCGCGTTGGTTTCGAAGGCGCGCACCGCGTACTGGTCGTAGGCCGTGACGAACACGACCATCGGCACCGTCTCCAGTCCGTCGAGCACGTCGAAGCCTTCGCCCGAGGGCATCTGCACATCGAGCAGGACCAGGTCGGGCTGCTCGCGCAGGATCGCCTCGCGTGCCGCGGGCACGTCGTCGGCCTCGCCGACACACTCCACCCACGGGATCGCCGCCAGCAGGGTGCGCAGCTCGCGGCGCGCCAGCCGCGCATCGTCCACGATCAACACGCGCAGTGAAGCACTCATTGCTGCACCTCCAACCGGGCCAGCATGCGCTCGCCCTGACGCTCCAGCAGGAACGTGCCCCGGCCGGAGGGTGATGGCACCGCATCGATGCCAAGCTGCGCGCGCAGATAGGCCAGCCCGATGCCGTGGCCTTCGCTGCCGGCGTCGTGCGCGGCGGGATTGTCCAGCTCCACCCGCAGCCGGCCGCCCTCGAGGTACGCGCGGAGATGCAGCTCGCCACCGCCGGGATGGACCGCGATGCCGTGCTTGATCGCGTTCTCCACCAGCAGCTGCAGCGCCATCGGTGGCAGCCGTGCGGACAGCGCGGCCGGATCGATGTCGGTGTGCACCCGCAGGCGGTCTTCGTAATGGATCGACTCCACCGCCAGGTAGTCCTGCACCACGCGCCACTCCTCGGCCAGGGTGACCCAGCCGCCATCGGTATGCACCAGAGCATGGCGCAGCGTGCTGGACAGATGGGTGACCATGTCGCGTGCCCGTGCCGGATCTTCGTTGATCAGCGCGCGCAGGTTGTTGAGGGCATTGAACACGAAGTGGGGATTGAGCCGCGCACGCAGCGCCTGGTGCTCCAGCGTCGCCCGCTGCGCTTCGGCGCGCAGCTGCGCCATCTCGCTGTGCCGCGCACGCTGCAGCGCGCGGCGGCCGGTCCACAGCGCGCACCACACGCCCAGCACGATGGCGGTATTGAACCAGTAGCCGACGACAGCGGCCGGGCGATAGTTCGCGCGCTGTCCCGGCAGCTGCACCCAGTCCCAGGCCAGCGCGGGCAACAGCGCGGCGGCGGTGAGCACTTGGGCAGCCGCCGCCACGATCACCACCGCGAGCAGCAGCCGCCACGTCAATCCAAGCAGATCGCGCTGCAACCAGTCATGCCGCAGCGCCCAGCCGCGGATGAACGCGCTGCCCGCCCACAGGGAAAGCGACACCATCACAGAGATCAGGACGATGCCGGACCAGTGCCCTCCGTAGGTGAACCCGAGCAGCAGGCTCACGCCAAGGTAGGCCAACCAGACCGCGCTGTTGCGCCACCAGAAACCGGTATCGCGTGCTGTCCGCTTCTCGCTCATCGTCTCCACGCTGCTACCGGTCAGGGCGCTGCAGGCAGATCAAGGAAGCCCCGGATCTGCGTCTGCAGCCAGCGGGGATCATCCCACATCAGGAAATGGTAGCCGGCCCGACTCATCTCGATCCGCACGCCGGGCAGCGCGGCGTACTGGGTCGCAAACACCTGCCGCGTGCTGGCTTCGGTCGCACCGAACGGCTGATAGGCTGCCCACGCGCCCAGCACCAGCACCGGCGTGGTGATGCCGGCGATCGGCTGGCGCAGGTCGGTCATGGTCATCGAATACATCGCGTTGGCGGTGGTGGCGCGGTCACTGTCGCGTCCCCATTGCTTCAAGGTCGCGACGTGCCCGGGGGCGTGCGCCATGTTGGCGACCGCGGCATCGGTCTGCGCCGCGTACTGCGTGGCGTCGGCGGCGAGCATGCCGGCCCGCATCTGCTCGGCGATCGGGGTGAGCGTGGCTGGCGTTGCCGCCGGATTCTGGACCGCGCCGAAGTACGGCAGGGCATCGACGATCACCAGTGGCCCGATCTTCCGTGGCGCCGCGATCGCCATCTGCAGCGCCAGCACACCCCCGAGGCTGTGGCCGATCACGGCCGGATGATCGAGCTTGCGGTCCGCGCTGTAGGCCAGCAGGCGGTCACGCATGGCGCTCAGGAAATCATCGCTGGCCACGGCGGGCGCGCCGGCAAAGCCCGGCAGCTGGATCAGATGGCATTGCACCTGCGGCTGCAGCGCGGCGCAGGTCTCGCGCCAGACCTCGGCACCGCTGTTCAGGCCCGGGATCATCAGCACCGGCCGGCCGCTGCCGATCACCTCGACCTGCAGATCCTGAAAGCGCTCGGTCGCCGCGTGGGCCGGGCTGACCAGCGTGGCCCATGCGGTGAGGGCAAGCGCGCCCAACGGCGCGAGGGAGTGGATACGGTGGTGGCGGACGGTCGACATGGCAGGCTCCTGCTGGGTGAGCAGGGAGACTGGCGCGGGTCGAGTCGGCGGGGGTAATTAGATGAGCAGCGGCCGTAGACAGGCGATGAGCGGTCGAGTGAGGCGGATGAACATCCGCGCCTCAGCGTTCCGGCGCGCCCACGATCGCCTGCAGCGCCTCCGGCAGCGTCGGATACTGGAACGCAAAGCCCTCGGCCAAGGCGTGCGCCGGCTGTACGTTCTGTCCGGTCAGCAGCAACCCGGCCATTTCCCCGAAGCCCAGCTTCAAGGCGAACGCCGGGGTGGTCAGCCGCGCGGGGCGGTGCAGCACCTCGCCCAGCGTGGCGGCGAAGGTCCGGTTGGTGACCGTGCCGGGCGCGGTGCCGTTGTAGGCGCCGCGCGCCTGATCGCGGGTGAGCAGCCACAGGATCATCCCGACCAGGTCCTCGCGATGGATCCAGCTCATCCACTGCCGGCCATCGCCCATCGGCCCACCGAGCCCCATGCGGAACGGTGGCAGCATCTTCAGCAGCGCGCCGCCCTCGCGTTCGAGCACGATCCCGGTCCGCAGCACGCAGGTGCGCACGCCCAGATCCTCGGCCTTGAGCGCCTCGGCCTCCCACTGCCGGCACAGCATCGCGGCGAAGTCATGGCCGGGCGAGGCGGTCTCGTCCAGCGGTGCGCTGTCGCGCGGTCCGTACCAGCCGATCGCCGAGCCGGACACCAGCACCCTGGGGCGCTCGGGCAGCGCGGCCATCCACGCCAGCAGCGTCTGTGTGGTGCCGATCCGGGACTCGCGCAGCGCCTGCTTGCGCGCATCGGTCCAGCGGCCGTCCATCAATGGTTCGCCCGCCAGATTGACCACGGCCTGGACGGGGCCGACCTCCTCCAGCGCCGCAACGCTGCGTACGCCCGGCTGCGGGTCATGGCCAGGGCGGCGGGTCAGGACAATCGGATCGTGGCCGTCGGCCAACAGGCGCGTGCACAGGCGGCGTCCGATGAACCCGGTGCCACCGGTGACGAGAATCTGCATGGCCGTGCTCCGTTGAAGTTCACGGTCACTGTACCCGGCGCCATGTGCAGACGACATGCCACGCACTTCACATTCATCGCGATGAAGAGATATGATTCACCCACACCCGCCGACGCGCCCCGCCCATGACCGCCATCAGCTTCGAGTTCTATCCGCCCAAGACCGACGAGCAGCGTGCCCAGCTGGACCGGACCGCGGCCAAGCTCAAGGTGTTCGCGCCGGAATATGTGTCCTGTACGTTCGGTGCCGGCGGCTCGACGCTCAGCTACACCTCCGAGACCGTCCGTCACCTCAAGCAGCACCATGGCTTCGAGGCGGCTCCGCACCTGTCCTGCGTCGGTGGCAGCCGCGAGGAGATCCGCGAACTGCTCAAACTCTACCGCGCGATCGGGTGCCGCCGCATCGTCGCCCTGCGCGGTGACCTGCCCTCCGGCATGGGCCATCCCGGCGACCTGCGCTATGCCTCCGAACTGATCAGCTTCATCCGTGCCGAGCACGGCGATGCGTTCCGGATCGAAGTGGGCGCGTATCCGGAGACCCATCCGCAGGCCAACGACGCGCTGCTGGACCTGAAGCACTTCAAGACCAAGATCGACGCCGGCGCCGATGCGGCGATCACCCAGTACTTCTTCAACGCCGACGCCTACTTCCACTTCGTCGATGCGGTGCGCAAGCTGGGCGTCACCGTGCCGATCGTGCCGGGCATCATGCCGATCTCCAATTTCAGCCAGCTGCGGCGCTTCTCCGAGCAGTGCGGCGCAGAGATTCCGCGCTGGATCGGCAAGCGCATGCAGGCCTATGGCGATGATGCCGAATCGGTGCGCGCGTTCGGTGCCGAGGTGGTGGCCAGCCTGTGCGAACGGCTGGTCGCCGGCGGCGCGCCCGGCCTGCACTTCTACACCCTCAACCTGGCCAAACCGACCACCCAGGTGCTGAAACTCCTGCGCAGCTGAGCCTGCGACGCATCGCTTGCAGATAACGCGCGCGCCGCTACGCTGCTGCGATGAAACCGCTCGTGTGGCTCCTGCTGTGTGCGCTGTGCCTGCCCTCGCCGCCTGCGCTGGCGCAGGCAGCGCAGCGCGTGAACCGCTGCACCACCGCACAGGGCGACACCGTGTTCACCGACCGCCGCTGCGATGCACTGGGCGCGACCTCGCGGCTTCCCGCGCGCACGGCCAGCGTGGGCAACACCGGCATCTACCGCGCCGGCTGCGCGCGCCGGCTCAGTGAACTGACCGGGCAGATCCGCGATGCGGTCAGCGCCCAGGACGTCAACCGCCTGTCCTCGATCTACCTCTGGAGCAACGTCTCCAACGCCACCGCGAACCAGATCATCGGGCGGCTGGAATCCGTGGTGCAGCGCCCCCTGGTCGACATCGCCCCGGTCTACCCGGATGCCGCCCCGGTGCCGCTCGACCCCGGGCTCGTCGCCGTGGGCACGACGGAGGCACCGGCGCGACCGCGGCCGGTCGGCCTGCGCATTGAACAGACCCTCGGCAACACCGCCACCCCGGCCCGCACGGTATTCGGCCTGCGCCGTCAGTACGGCTGCTTCTGGATCACGCTGTAGCCGGCCACAGCGACCGGATCGCCGCGATGCCCTGCGCGCCATGCCGGCGCGCCTCGCCGATATCGCCGGGGGCCATTCCGCCCAGCGCGTACAGCGGCAACGACACCTGCTCGCGCAGCGCCTCGAAGGCCTCCCAGCCCAGCGGCGTGGCGTCCGGGTGGCTGGCCGTCGCCTGCACCGGCCCCAGCACCGCGAAATCACAGCCCAGCCGCTGCGCCGCCTGCAGCTGCGCCAGATCGTGGCACGACGCCGCCACCAGCTGACCGGCCGGTAGCGGCCGCTCATCCAGCGCCAGCAGCTGCTCACTGCCCAGATGCACCCCGACGCCCAGCCGTCCGGCCAGGTCGATGTCCCGGTTCAGCAGCCACTGGGTGCGCGGTCCATGCTGCTGGATCACCCGCTCGGCCAGCGCCACCTGCGCCGGGCTGGACGGCGTGCGCAGCTGTACCCGGCGCACCCCGCTCTCCAGGGCCTGCGCCAGGCGCCCCAGCCAGGCCTGGTGGACGCTGTCCTCCTCGCCCTCCAGCTCGGGGGTGATCAGGTACCGGTCCGGCTGCCGCAACGCCGCGACCACCGGCAGGTCCGCCGGCGGCATCGAATACCGGTGCAGCTTGTCCGGCGCCACCCAGGTGATCGCCTGGCCCTCACGGCCGCGCGGCGACCCTTTCCAGCCCTGGATGCGACGCACCTCCAGCCGGAGTCGCTTGTCCGGATAGATCTGCGGCACGTCCATGATCCACTCACCGACCTCGGCCTCGATCCCCAGCTCCTCGCGCAGCTCCCGCACCAGCGCCTCCTCCGAGGTCTCGCCGGGCTCCCGCTTGCCACCCGGGAACTCCCACAGGCCGGCCATATCGCGGTTCTCGGTACGACGGTTGAGCAGGATGCGGCCGCGGGCGTCGGTGATGACGCCGGCCACGACATGGATCGAACGAAGGGGAGATGACATACCCGGAGGATGCCCAAACCGGGGCACGTGACGCAATGCCCCGCCGGTTGGTCGTCCAGGCGCGGTGTTGATCGGGTGGCGTCTCCACTTGGGGCTGCCGCGAGCGTAAGGGCCCCGCAGCGACCCGCAGGCCCCTCGGCAAATGTCCCCCGGCCGCCGCCTGGCGGCGACGGCCTCCTCCTTGATTTTGCCCAGGAGCCTGCGGGCCGCTACGGGGCTCGCGCGCGTTGGGAGTGCGGAAAGCGGATTCTTCTGTGTGCGCCAGTGATCTGGACACGATGGGCCGCGCTGCGCTTGTGGGCGAAATCAAGGGGGAGGGGGCGGCCGCAGGCCGACGCCGGAGGACATTCGCCGGCAAGCGTAGCGCGGTCCATCGCTCGACCCACCATCCGCCGCGCCTGCAAAGAGCTCAGGGCGTGCGTCATGCTTGCCCCGGCTGGAAGGAAGAACCACAAAAAAGCCCCGCACAGGGCGGGGCTTCTTCAGCACGTCCAATCAGCCGATCAGCCGATCAGCTCAGCTGACCATGGCAGTGCTTGTACTTCTTGCCGCTGCCGCACGGGCACGGATCATTGCGGCCGACCTTCGGCTCGTCGCGGGTGACCTGCGGCACGCCATGCTGCGCCGCCTCCACCTCTGCCGCCTCTTCGTCCGCACTGTAGCTGCCGGCGTCCTGGTGCTGGAACTGCGACTGCAGCAGACGCGCCTCCGCCTGCTGGCGCTCGGCCTGCTCCAGCGCCGCCACTTCCTCTTCGCTGCGGATGCGCACGCGTGCCAGCAACGTCACCACTTCCCGCTTCACGTTCTCCAGCATCTCCGAGAACAGCTCGAACGCTTCCTTCTTGTATTCCTGCTTCGGCTGCTTCTGCGCATAACCGCGCAGGTAGATGCCCTGGCGCAGGTAATCCATGCGCGCCAAGTGCTCCTTCCAGCTCTGGTCCAGCACGGTCAGCATCACGTGCTTCTCCAGCGCGCGCATGGTCTCGTCGCCCACGCCGGCTTCCTTTGCGGCGAAATGCTCGTCGACCTTGGCCTGCACCTTCTCGGCGATGCCCTCGGCGTCCAGCTCCTCGTGTGCCTTGACCAGCTCGGTCAGCGACATGTCGATGCCGAAGTCCGAGGCCAGCGTCGCTTCCAGGCCCTGCAGGTCCCACTGCTCGTCGATCGAGTTCGGCGGCACGAAACGCGCCACCACGTCGAAGATCACGTCGCCGCGGATGCCATCCACGTTGTCCTTCACCGACTCCGCATCCAGCAGCTCATCGCGCTGGCTGTAGATCACCTTGCGCTGATCGTTGTTGACGTCGTCGAAGTCCAGCAGGTTCTTGCGGATGTCGAAGTTGTGCGCTTCGACCTTGCGCTGCGCCTTCTCGATCTGCCGGCTGACCAGGCGATCCTCGATGACGTCGTCTTCCTTCATGCCCATCATGCGCATCGCCTTCTGGACCCAGTCCGAGGCGAAGATGCGCATCAGGTTGTCTTCCAGCGACAGGTAGAAGCGGGACGAACCCGGATCGCCCTGGCGGCCCGAACGGCCACGCAGCTGGTTGTCGATACGACGCGATTCATGGCGCTCGGTGCCGACGATGTGCAGGCCACCGGCGGCCTTGACCGCGTCGTGGCGGACCTGCCACTCGGCCTTGACCTGGGCACGCTGTTCCGGCGTCGCGTCTTCGCCCAGCTCATGCAGCTGCGCTTCCAGCGAACCACCCAGCACGATGTCGGTACCACGGCCGGCCATGTTGGTCGCGATGGTCACCGCGCCCGGCATGCCGGCGTTGGCGATGATGGTCGCTTCGCGGTCATGCTGCTTGGCGTTGAGCACTTCGTGGTGCACGCCGGCCTTGCGCAGATGCTCGGACAGCATCTCCGAGGTCTCGATCGAGGTCGTGCCCACCAGCACCGGCTGGCCACGCTCGTTGCAGGCCTGGATATCGGCCAGCACCGCGTTGAACTTGCCGTTGCGGTTGAGGAACACCTGGTCCGAACCGTCCTTGCGGATGGTCGGGCGGTTGGTCGGGATCACCACCACTTCCAGGTTGTAGATGCTCTGGAATTCGTAGGCTTCCGTATCCGCCGTACCGGTCATGCCGGACAGCTTCTTGTACATGCGGAACAGGTTCTGGAAGGTGATGCTCGCCAGGGTCTGGTTCTCGCGCTGGACCGGCACGCCTTCCTTCGCTTCCACCGCCTGGTGCAGGCCATCGGACCAGCGGCGGCCGGCCAGGGTACGGCCGGTGAATTCATCGACGATCACCACTTCGCCATCGCGCACGATGTAATCCACGTCGCGCTGGTAGATGGCATGCGCGCGCAGGGCGGCATTGAGGTGATGCACCACGGTCAGGTTCTGCGCGGCGTACAGGCCTTCGGTCTCGGCATTGAGGATGCCGGCTTCGACCAGCAGCGCCTCGGCATGCTCCATGCCCGCTTCGGACAGATGGACCTGCTTGCCCTTCTCGTCGACCCAGAAATCACCCTCGCCTTCCTCGGCCTCCTGCTTGATCAGGTGCGGGACGACGCGGTTGACGCGGATGTACAGCTCCGGGGAATCATCGGCCGGGCCGGAAATGATCAGCGGGGTACGGGCTTCATCGATCAGGATCGAGTCGACCTCATCGACGATCGCATAGTGCAGGCCGCGCTGGTAGCGGTCCGCACGGGACAGCGCCATGTTGTCGCGCAGGTAATCGAAGCCGAATTCGTTGTTGGTGCCGTAGGTGATGTCGCTGGCATAGGCCTCGCGCTTGTCACCGTGCGGCATGCCCGGGTAGACCACGCCCACGCTCATGCCCAGCCAGTTGTAGAGCTTGCCCATCTGCGCCGAGTCACGGCGGGCCAGGTAGTCGTTCACGGTGACCACGTGGACGCCCTTGCCTTCCAGCGCATTGAGGTACACCGGCAGCGTGGCGACCAGGGTCTTGCCTTCACCGGTCCGCATTTCGGCGATCTTGCCCAGGTGCAGGACCATGCCGCCGATCAGCTGCACGTCGTAATGGCGCATGCCCAGCACGCGGCGGCTGGCTTCACGGCAGACCGCGAACGCTTCGGGCAGCACCTTGTCCAGGGCCTCGCCGTCAGCGATGCGCTGCTTGAACTCCGGGGTCTTGGCCTTGAGCTGCTCGTCGGAGAGCTTTTCGATTTCCGGCTCCAACGCATTGATCTTGGCGACGATGCGGTTGAGCTGGCGCAGCTGTCGTTCATTACGACTGCCGAAGACGCGGGTAAGCAGGCTGTTGATCATTGAAGGAACCGGTTGGAATGAGACGCCCCAACGGCGGCGCTCTCCCCGGGGGATGCGCACGCCGCAAACGAAACAGGGCGCACTGCGCCCTGTCTATGGCAACACCCATTGTAGCTTGGGACGGGGGTCCGGCGTTTCAAGCACCCCCGTTCAAGTTCGTTACCGTGATCAGCCCCGCGAAACGCGGCCGACCGGGGTGTTGCCGCCATCACCGAGGAACTTGCGCGGATTGACCACCTGGCCGCGTTCCCAGACCTCGAAGTGCACGTGGGCACCGGTGGAACGGCCCGTGGAACCGGCCTTGGCCACTTCCTGGCCGGCCCGGACGAGGTCGCCCGGCTTCACCACCAGGCGCGAATTGTGCGCATAGCGGGTCACATAGCCGTTGCCATGGTCCACATCGACCACGTTGCCGTACCCGCCCTTCACGCCGGCGAAGCTGACCACGCCGTCGGCCACCGACATCACCGGGTCACCGACCTTGGCGTGGAAATCCATGCCCTTGTGGGTGGCCGCACCGCGACCGAACGGATCGCTGCGGGTGCCGAAGTTCGAGGTGATGTAGGTATTGCGGATCGGCATGCGCGAGGGCACGGCGTTCTGTTCGAGCTGGTGGTCGAACATCAGCGATTCCATCACCGACAGCTGGCGGCCTGAAGCAGCGAAGCGCTGCTCCAGCACCTGTAAGTCGGCGTTGACCGCGCTGACCGGGATGTCCTGGGTCGGCCCGGGCTCGCCTTCACCGAGGCCGGGGGTCTCGTTGAAGTCGAATTCGCCGTCCTCCAGTTTGCCCATCTGGGTGAGTCGTTCGCCCAGGGCATTGAGACGGGTGGCCTGCGCCTGCAGCTCGCCCATCCGCGCAGCCAGCGCGTTGACCTGGGTCTGAGCGTCTTTCTGGGCCTGCGCCAGTTCGCGTTCCTGCTGTGCGACCTTGGCGTGGAGCCGGGAATCGTTGAACATGCTGCCACCGATACCGGCACCGAAGCCGATCAGGCAGCCCACCCCCAGCACACTGCCCAGCAGGGCACGGGGGGAATCTTCGAAGTAGAAACGCAAACGCGCCAGCGGCGTCTTGGCCTGTCCTTCACGCGTTTTGATTACGATCTTTTTGAATGCCATCAGTGAGTTTTCATGTCTGAGCCGAAATCCAGTGCCCGTTCCCCATCCACGCCGAAGCCGGCGCTGGATGCGGTCATGGCGGACAAAGCCGGTAACCCGCTGCGTCGTGCCCTGTGGCTCGACGCGCTGGACCGTCAATTGCGCCCCCATTTGCCGCCTGCACTGGCCACCCGTTGCCGGCTGGCGAATGTAAACGGCGAGCACCTCGTTTTTCTCGTCGAATCTCCCGTGTGGCACGCCAAGGTCCGGCTTGCCGAAGCACAGTTGATCGACGCGGCCCGGTCCATCGGGCTGAAGGTCACCAAGGTGACCGTCAAAACAGCATCTGCCCCTCCCCCACGCTCCCCAGCGATCGACAACAGGAATGGCCCCCACGCTGTTTCAGCCGCCACGCACAAAGGGCTACGCGACGCGTTGGCTTGTCTGCGCGATGTGGATTCCTCCAAATCGTGAAGCCATCGGGGCATCCCGCCCCTTCCCGGCCGCGTCACGATCACGTGAACTTTGGCTGGGAGCCGGTCTGCACTGTAGCGGCCGAACCGCCGCCAGTCGTTAGTGTTTTATTAAATTAGCGTTAAATCTGGCAAGAACCTTGATGAGGTTCACAAATCTGTGCGCTGTGCACCCCTACGGTTCATTGACGTCAAGATCACGCCGGTTTCAGCCCGCCGTCACCGCTGGAAACAGAAACGGCGCCCTGGGCGCCGTCTTGTTTTGTTCCAAATCAATGAGTTGCAGCGAAACCGCGCTCAGGCGTACGCCGGCAGGCCGTAGACCACCGGCGCCGCAGCAGCCGGAGACTCGTAGCTGACCCACTCCCAGGCGCTGGCATCGGCCAGCAGGGCACGCACCAGCTTGTTGTTGAGCGCATGGCCCGACTTGAAGCCTTCGTAGGCACCCAGCACCTGGCCGCCGGCCAGGTACAGATCGCCGATCGCGTCGAGGATCTTGTGGCGCACGAACTCATCGGCGTAGCGCAGGCCGTCGTCGTTGAGCACCCGGAACTCGTCGAGCACGATGGCGTTGTCCATCGAACCGCCCAAGCCCAGGTTGCGCTCGCGCATGTATTCCAGATCCCGCATGAAGCCGAAGGTCCGGGCGCGCGAGATTTCCTTGGTGTAGGCCAGGGTCGAGAACTCGATTTCCGCCCGCGACTGCTTGGCCGGGATCATCGGGTGGTTGAACTGGATGGTGAAACCGAGCTTGTAGCCTTCGTACGGCTCGAAGCGGGCGACCTTGTCGCCATCGGTGACTTCCACCGTCTTGAGAATGCGCAGGAAACGTTTCGGCGCGTCCTGTTCGGCGATGCCCGCCGACTGCAGCAGGAAGACGAACGGGCCGGAGGAACCGTCCATGATCGGCAACTCGGCCGAGGACAGCTCCACGATGATGTTGTCCACACCCAGGCCGGCCAGGGCCGACATCAGGTGTTCGACGGTCTGGATCTTGGCCTCGTGATAGGTCAGGCCGGTGCACAGCGTGACTTCGGTGACCAGGTCCGCGCGTGCGGGCACTTCCACCACCGGGTCCAGATCGACGCGACGGAACACGATGCCATGGTTGACCGGGGCCGGGCGCAGGGTCATGTAGACCTTGTCACCGCTGTGAAGGCCAACGCCGGTGGCGCGGATCGTGTTCTTGAGGGTGCGTTGCGGAATCATCGGGGGGCAGGACCAGAAAGCGCGCGGTCAGCGCGGCTGTGACAAACAAGAATAACACGCACTACCGCTGTCCCTTCCGTGAACCGTGGTGCGTCGACAGCACTGCCCGGACGTGCGTGATGCACGACGGCGGTCAGACTGCCGGGCCGATCCTGGCCCGGCAGCATGGGACATGGAGGCGCTTACCGGGGAGGACAAGGCCCCGGCATGCGTTGCTCAGTCCGCCTGGCGGCGCAGGAACGCCGGGATGTCCAGGTAATCGTTGGGCAGTTCAGCAGCGGCCGGACCCGACGCGCTCGGGGCGGTCGGCGCCACGGTGTCGGCGCTGGGACGACGCAGGCCCATGCCCATGCCCATCCCGCCCACGGCCTTGGAGACCGCATCGCCGCCGTTGTCGAACTCGCCGAATTCCGGCTGGCCGGTGGTGGCGTTGCGGACCAGCTTGATCGGTGCGCGCTCGCCCGGACGCTGGGTCTTGGCGGTGACGGCACGGTTCAGGCCGGTGGCGACCACGGTCACGCGGACTTCGTCCTGCATGTCCGGATCCAGCACGGTACCCACGACCACGGTGGCATCTTCGGAGGCGAAGCCGTCGATGGTGCGGCCGATCTCGTCGAACTCGGCCATCGTGAAGTCGGCGCCGGCGGTGATGTTGACCAGGATGCCGTTGGCACCGGCCAGGTTCACATCGTCCAGCAGCGGGTTCTGGATGGCGGCTTCGGCCGCGGCCTGGGCGCGGTCATCGCCACGCGCGGTGCCGGTGCCCATCATCGCCAGGCCCATTTCGGACATGACGGTGCGGACGTCGGCGAAGTCGACGTTGATCAGGCCCGGACGCACGATCAGGTCGGCGATGCCCTGCACGGCGCCCTGGAGGACGTCGTTGGCGGCACGGAAGGCCTGGATCATGGTGGCGTTGCGGCCCAGCACGGTGATCAGCTTTTCGTTCGGGATGGTGATCAGCGAATCGCAATGCTGGCTCAGCTCTTCGATGCCCTTCAGCGCGACCTGCATGCGGCGACGGCCTTCGAACGGGAACGGCTTGGTGACCACGGCGACGGTCAGGATGCCCATCTCCTTGGCCAGCTGCGCCACGACCGGGGCTGCGCCGGTACCGGTGCCGCCGCCCATGCCGGCGGTGATGAACACCATGTCCGCACCCTGCAGGGCGTCCATGATGCGCTCACGGTCTTCCAGCGCGGCCTGGCGGCCGACTTCCGGATTCGCGCCTGCGCCCAGGCCCTTGGTGACGTTGGTACCCAGCTGCAGCTGCAGCTTGGCACCACAGTTCTTGATGGCCTGCGAGTCGGTGTTGGCAGTGATGAATTCCACGCCATCCACACTGGTGCTGACCATGTGCGCCACGGCGTTGCCGCCGCCGCCGCCCACGCCGATCACCTTGATCACCGCATTGGGTGCCATCTTTTCAATCAGTTCGAAATGCGCCATGTCCGTGTCCTCTTGTTGCCGTTTACGCGGGACGGGGGCTTCGGAGAATCCTTCTCCTGTCCTCCCCACCGTCGTGCCGGCGAGTTGTAGTTGGTATGCCGGGCCGGATAGAGCCAACCGCGGCGGTGTTGCCTGCTTCAATGAACGACCCGGGGGCCGGTGGTGCTGCATCGCGTTGCGGGTGGTGCCGGTGTTGCGTGGACTACGTGGATTTTTCGGGAACTGCTTATCGCGTATTGCATGTGTACTGCGTGTTGCGACCGCGATCAGAATTCGCCGCGGAACCAGGTTTTGAGTTTCTTGAACATGCTGCCGGCGCGGCCGGTGGGCAGCGACGGGCGACGCGGGTGTTCGATCTGGCTGCCCATCAGCAGCAGGCCGACGCCGGTGGCATGCACCGGGTTGCCGACCACTTCGCCCAGCCCGGTGACGTGCTGCGGGATGCCCACGCGCACCGGCATCTGCAGCATTTCCTCGGCCAGTTCGACCACGCCTTCCATCTTCGAGGCGCCACCGGTGAGCACCATGCCGGCGCGCACCAGTTCCTCGAAGCCGGAGCGGCGCAGTTCGGCCTGCACCATCTCGAAGATTTCCTCGTAACGGCCCTGCACCGCCTGGGCGAGTGCGTGGCGCGGCATCCGGCGCGGCGGACGATCGCCGACGCTGGGCACCTGGATGCTTTCCTCGGCGGTGGCCAGCTGGGCCAGGGCGCAGGCATAGCGCACCTTGATCTGCTCGGCTTCCGGGGTCGGCGTGCGCAGCATGTGCGCGATGTCGTTGGTGACGTGGTCGCCGGCGATCGGCAACGACGCGGTGTGGCAGATCGCGCCCTGCACGAACACGGCCAGGTCGGTGGTGCCGGCGCCCATGTCGACCAGCACCACGCCAAGCTCTCGCTCGTCGGCGGTCAGCACGGCCACGCTGGAGGCCAGCGAGGACAGCACCAGGTCATCGACCTGCAGGCCGCAGCGCTGCACGCACTTGGAGATGTTGGCCGCGGCCGACTGTGCGCACACCACCAGGTGGGCGTGCACTTCCAGGCGGACGCCGGTCATGCCGACCGGGTTGCGGATGCCTTCCTGCGAATCGTCCAGCACGTACTCGCGCGGGATCGCATGCAGGATCTTCTGGTCGGCCGGGATCGCCACCGCCTTGGCCGCGTCCAGCACGCGATCCAGGTCGCCCCAGGTCACTTCGCCGTCGCGGATCGGCACGATGCCGGGCGAGTTCTTGCATTGCACGTGGTTGCCGGAGATCGAGGCGTACACCGAGCGGATCTCGCAGCCGGCCATCAGCTCGGCCTCTTCGACCGCACGCTGGATGGACTGCACGGTCGATTCGATATCGACCACCACGCCGCGCTTGAGACCGCGCGATTCGTGCGAGCCGATGCCGATGACCTCGATCGGATTGCCCGGCGAATACTCGCCGACCAGCGCCACCACCTTGGAGGTGCCGATATCCAGACCGACGATCAGTGATTTGTCACCCTTGCGATTCATGTCCTGTCCTGCGTCCTGTGCGCCACATTGGCCGGCGCGGCCGGTGCGGCCGGTGCGGCCGGAGCCGGGGTACCCCAGCTCAGCGTGAAACCATTGGTGTATCGGAGGTCGGCGCGCTCGATCGGCGCCGCCTGGTTGGCCAGCTGCGGCAGCACGCGCACGAAGCGCTGCAGGCGCGAACGGGCATCGTCGCGGCCGACGACCACTTCGGTGCCGTTGCTCAGCACCAGCGACCAGCTGCCGCGTGCGTCCATGGTGACCCGCTTGACGTCCACCCCGGCCGGCGCGAACAGCGCGCGCGCATCGTTGTAGAGCGACACCACTTCTTCGGTCTGGCTGTCCGGACCATCGAGGTCGGGCAGCTCCAGGTCCTGCAGCTTCTTCGGCGTGGCGAACAGCTTGCCCTGCTCGGAGAGCAGGCGGTCATTGCCCCAGCGCGCGAACGGCTTGTGCTCGACCAGGGTGATTTCCAGCACGTCGGGCCACTGCTTGCGGACCTGTGCGCTCTCGACCCACGGCAGGGTTTCGATCGCGTCCTGCGCATCCTGCAGCTTGACCGCGAAGAAACCGGACTTCGCATACGGCAGCACGACCTGCTGCAGCTGCTCGGCCGGCACCCGCTTGAACTCACCGTGCACGCGCAGCTTGGCCAACGGCCACCGCTCGGCACCGACCCAGCCGTTGAGCACCGCCACCACGGGCAGTGCCACGACCGACAGGGCCAGCAACCAGACGAAGATGCGCAGCACCGCGTTCATGCGTGGCGGTGCTCCTGCGCTGCGTGACCCGGCAGGGTCTGCTCGAGCACGCGCCAGACCAGCTCTTCAAAGCCGATCCCGGCCTGGCTGGCCGACTTGGGCACCAGCGAATGGCTGGTCATGCCCGGTGCGGTGTTCACTTCCAGCAGGTAGAAGCGGCCCGTGGCGCGGTCGCGCATCACGTCCACCCGGCCCCAGCCACGGCAGCCGGCGGCGCGGAACGCCGCCAGTGCGAGGCGGCGGATCTCGATTTCGTCTTCACCATCCAGGCCCGGGCACAGGTACTGGGTGTCCTCGGCGATGTACTTGGCGTTGTAGTCGTACCACTGGCCCTTGGGCACGATGCGGATCGACGGCAGCGCCTGGTCGCCCAGGATCGCCACGGTCAGCTCGTCGCCGACCACCATCTGCTCCATCAGCAGCTGGCCGTCGTAACGCACCGCCAGCGCGACCGCCTCATCCAGCCCGGCGTCTTCGGTGACCCGGCTGATGCCGACGCTGGACCCTTCGTTGGCCGGCTTCACCACCACCGGCAGGCCGAGTTCGGCGGCGGCGGCGTGGACATCGGCGGCCTCGTCCAGCGCGATGAAGCGCGGGGTCGGCAGGCCGTGCGACAACCACACCTGCTTGGTGCGGATCTTGTCCATGCTCAGCGCCGAGCCGAGCACGTCCGAGCCGGTGTACGGCACGCCGAAGGCTTCCATCAAGCCCTGCACGATGCCGTCCTCGCCACCGCCGTTGTGGCCGTGGAGGATGTTGAACACGCGGTCGAAGCGCTTCTCGACCAGCGCGAGCGCCAGGGCCGGGATGCCGTCGACCGCGATCGCATCGACGCCGCGCGCGCGCAGCGCTTCGATCACGTTGCGGCCGGAATCCAGCGAGACGTTGCGCTCGCTGGAGGTACCGCCCAGCAGCACGGCGACGCGGCCGAACAGGGCCGGGTCGGTGATGCGCAGCGGCGGGAAGGTCAGCGCGTTCATGCCGCCGGGGTCTCCTGGAAGCCTTCGCCGGCGATCTGCTGGGCGATGTAGCCGATGTCACCCGCCCCCATCATCAGCAGCAGGTCACCGTCCTGCAGGACGTCGGGCAGCACGTGCGCCAGTTCGGCGGCATTGCCGACCACGACCGGCTCGCTGCGGCCGCGCGCGCGGATGGCGCGGGCCAGCGAACGCGAATCGGCGCCCGGGATCGGCGCTTCGCCGGCCGGGTAGACCTCGCTCAGCACCAGCGCGTCCACTTCGGACAGCACCGCGGCGAAGGCATCGAACTGATCGCGGGTACGGCTGTAACGGTGCGGCTGGAACGCCACGACCAGGCGCTGGCTCGGCCAGCCTCCACGGGCGGCGGCGAACACGGCGGCCAGCTCACGCGGATGGTGGCCGTAGTCGTCGATCACGCGGACCTTGGCGCCGGTGTGCGTGGTGACGATGCCCAGGTCATTGAAGCGACGGCCGATGCCGGCGAAGCTTTCCAGCGCACGCGCGATCGCTTCCGGCGCCACGCCGAGCTGCCAGCCCACGGCCGCGGCGGCCAGCGCATTGAGCACGTTGTGCGCGCCCGGCAGGGCCAGCGTCACCGGGTGGCTGCTGCCTTCCGGCAGGCGCAGGGTGAAATGCATGCGCGGGCCGTCCTGGACCACGTCTTCGGCACGCACATCGGCGTTGCTGCTCATGCCATAGCTCATGACATGGCGCGGCGTCTGCGCGGCCAATGCGGCCACTTCGGGATCGTCGATGCACAGCACCGCCAGCCCGTAGAACGGCAGGCGCTGCAGGAATTCGGCGAACGCAGCCTGGACCCGGGCGAAATCGTTGCCGTAGTTTTCCAGGTGGTCCGAATCGATGTTGGTGATCACCGACACCAGCGGGTTCAGGCGCAGGAAGCTGCCATCGCTTTCGTCGGCTTCAGCCACCAGCCACTGGCCACCGCCGAGCTTGGCGTTGGCACCGGCGGCGAGCAGCTGGCCGCCGATCACGAAGGTCGGGTCCAGCCCGCCTTCGCTCAACACCGCGGCGGTGAGGCTGGTGGTGGTGGTCTTGCCATGCGTACCGGCCACCGCGATGCCGCGGCGGAAGCGCATCAGTTCGGCCAGCATCGCCGCGCGCGGCATGATCGGAATGCGCTGGCTGCGCGCTTCCATCAATTCCGGATTGTCATCGCGGATCGCGCTGGAGACGACCACGCAGTCGGTGCCGAGCACGTTGGCCGCCGAGTGGCCGCGCATCACGCGCGCGCCCAGGCCGGCCAGGCGGCGGGTCGCGGCGTTGTCGGCGTTGTCCGAACCGGAGACTTCATAGCCCAGGGTCAGCATCACTTCGGCGATGCCGCTCATGCCGGTGCCGCCGATGCCGACGAAGTGCACGCGCGGGAACGCGCGTACCAGGTCGTTGGTGTCGTGGAGGCGGCGGATCATGCGCGGCCTCGCGCCAGGCTGGCGCGCGTAGCGGTGTTCATTTGGATTCCTCGAGAATGATGTCGGCGATGCGCTCAGCGGCATCGACCTTGGCCAGGGCACGCGCGGCGTTGGCCATCTGCATGCGTCGGGCGGAATTTTCGGACAATTCGCGCAACACGCCTTCCAGCTGTGTCGCCAGCGTTTCATCCTGCTTCAGCAACACGGCAGCGCCGCGCTCGACCAGATACTCCGCATTGCGGGTCTGGTGATCGTCGACGGCCGCCGCGAACGGTACCAGCACGCTGCCCACGCCGACCGCGCACAGCTCGGCCAGGGTGGAGGCGCCGGAGCGGCACACGACCAGATCGGCCCAGGCGAATGCCTCGGCCATATCGGCAATGAACGGTTCCACGCTGGCCTGCACGCCGGCATCGGCATACGCCTGCAGCGCTTCGGCGTGCAGCTTCTCGCCGCTCTGGTGGCGTACCTGCACCGGCATGCCGGCGCCCAGCGCGGCCAGTGCCTTGGGTACCGCGTTGTTGAGCACGCGTGCCCCCTGGCTGCCACCCAGCACCAGCAGGCGCAACGGACCCTGCCGGTTGGCCAGGCGCAGCTCCGGCGGGGTGATCGCGGCGATCTCGGCGCGGACCGGATTGCCGACCGCCTCCTCCCGCTTCGCGAAGCTGCCCGGGAAGCCGGCCAACACGCGACGCGCGACGCGCGACAGCACGCGGTTGGTCAACCCCGGGGCGCGGTTCTGTTCGTGCACCAGCAGCGGCAGGCCGTGCAGGTGCGCGGCGATGCCGCCGGGGCCGGAGGCGTAACCACCGAACGCAATCACGGCACGCGGCTGGCGGTCACGGATGAGGAAGCCGGCCGCGCGGACCGCGCGCAGCAGGCGGAACGGCGCGCCGAGCAGGGACAGCCTGCCCTTGCCGCGCAGGCCGCCGATGGCCAGCGTATCGATGTGGATGCCCTGCTGCGGCACCAGGCGCGTTTCCATCGCGCCATCGGCACCGAGCCAGGTGACCGGCACGCCGCGTTCGCGCAGCACCTTGGCCACGGCCAGGCCGGGGAAGATGTGCCCACCGGTGCCGCCGGCCATGATCATGACCGGGCGCTGGGAGGGATCGAGGCGAGGCGTGCTCATCCCATCCTCCCCAGGGTCGGTTCGATGCGCTGCTGCATGCGGCTGGTGCCACGGGGCGCGCTGTCACGCGGTGCGGCATCGCGCGCGGCGCTGTCCTGCATCGCCGCGGCGATCGCGCTGGCGCTGTCGGCCTTGGGCACGTCGCCCGGCAGCGGGCCATCCTGGTCGGCGCCCATGCGCACGGCCTGGCGGCGCTCGGCGCGATCCAGTTCATAGGACACGCGCAGCAGCAGGCCCATCGCCACGCAGGTCATCAGCACGCTCGAGCCGCCGGAGGAGATCAGCGGCAGGGTCAGGCCCTTGGTCGGCAGGATGCCGAGGTTGACCCCGATCGAGACGAAGCTCTGCATGCTGATCCACAGGCCGATGCCGAAGGCGATGTAGCCGGAGAAGTGGCGCTTCATTTCCACGCAGCGCATGCCCAGCCAGAAGGTGCGGCCGACCAGCAGCGCATACAGCGAGATGATCAGGCAGGTGCCGAGGAAACCCAGCTCCTCGGCGGTCACCGAGAAGATGAAGTCGGTATGCGCTTCGGGCAGGTAATAGAGCTTCTGCACCGAATTGCCCAGGCCCACGCCGGTCCACTCGCCACGGCCTACGGCCATCAACGCATTGGACAGCTGGTAGCCGTCACCCTGCTGATCGGCCCACGGGTCCAGGAAGGAGGTGATGCGGCGCATGCGGTACGGCTCGATGATCGCCAGCGCGCTCATGCCGACCATGCCGATGATCACCGGCATGGACATGCGCGGCATGTTGACCCCACCCAGCACCAGCATGCCGGCGGTGATCGCCAGCAGCAGGGTGGAGGAGCCGAAGTCCGGCTGCAGCAGCAGCAGCACGACCAGCGCGCCGGCCACGCCGAGCGGCTTGAGCATCGCCGGCCAGGTGGCATTGACCTCGTCGCGGAAGCGGACCAGATAGCTGGACAGCCACACGATGTAGAGCACCTTGACCGCTTCGACGGTCTGGAACTTGGAGATGCCCAGGTTGATCCAGCGGCGGGCACCGTTGACGCTGCTGCCCAGGCCCGGGATGAACACCACCACCAGCAGCGCGAAGCAGCCCAGCAGCAGGATCTGGTTGTACTGCTCGATGCTCTTGAGCTCGGTGCGCATGGCGATGATCGCCAGGCCGATACCCACCGCCAGGAAGATCAGGTGGCGGTTGAGGTAGTAGAACGGGCTGCTCATCAGCGCGATCGAGCTCGACGCGACCATCACCACGCCCAGCCCGGTGAGCGTGATGATCGCGCCCAGCAGCCACTTGTCGAAGTGGCCTCCGATGGCTTCCAGGCGGGTGGCTTGGCGCGACAGGTCGTTCATCAGCGGACCTTCAACGTGGCCAGGCCGATCAGGACCAGCACGACCGAGATGATCCAGAAGCGCACGATCACGCGCGGCTCCGGCCAGCCCTTCAGTTCGAAGTGGTGGTGGATCGGCGCCATGCGGAACACGCGCTTGCCGGTCAGCTTGAACGAGGCGACCTGGATCATCACCGACAGGGTCTCGATCACGAACACGCCGCCCATCACCACCAGCACCAGTTCCTGGCGGGTGATCACCGCGATCGTGCCCAACACCGCACCCAGCGCCAGCGCGCCGATGTCGCCCATGAAGACCATGGCCGGATAGGTGTTGAACCACAGGAAGCCCAGGCCCGCACCGGCGATCGCCGCGCAGATGATGACCAGCTCACCGGCACCCGGGATCTGCGGGATCTGCAGGTAGCTGGAGAACACCACGTTGCCCGAGGCATAGGCGAACACGCCCAGTGCGCACGCGACCAGCACCGTCGGCATGATCGCCAGCCCGTCCAGGCCGTCGGTCAGGTTGACCGCGTTGGAGAAGCCGACGATCCAGAAATACGCGATGGCCACGAAGCTGATGCCGGCCAGGGGCAGCGCGATCGACTTGAACATCGGGATGTAGAACGTCATCGCCGCCGGGACATCGGCGGTGTAGAACAGGAACAGACCCGCAGCCAGGCCGAAGATCGACTGCAGCAGGTACTTCCAGCGCGACTTCAGGCCGTTCGGGTCGCGGCGGACGATCTTGATCCAGTCGTCGTACCAGCCGATCGCGCCGAAGCACAGCATCACGGCCAGCACCAGCCAGACATAACGGTTGCGCAGGTCAGCCCACAGCAGCACCGACAACGTGATCGTCAGCAGGATCAGCGAGCCGCCCATGGTCGGGGTGCCGGCCTTGGCGAAATGGGTCTGCGGACCATCCGTACGGATCGGCTGGCCACCCTTGAACTGGGCGAGCTTGCGGATCATCGCCGGGCCAAGCCACAGCGACAGGAACAGGGCGGTCAGCGCCGCGAGGATGCCGCGCAGGGTCAGGTAGCCGAACAGCCCGAACAGGCTCTCCAACTGCTGCAGCCATCGGGCCAGTTCAAGCAACATTGGGGGTTTCCTCTCCTTGCGCGAGCAGCGCTTTGACGATCGTGTCCATGGCGCTGCCACGCGAGCCCTTGACCAGGCAGCGCACGCCGGCATGCAGTTCGCTGGCGAGCGCGGCGGCCAGGGCCTGGTGGCTCTGGAAATGCTGGCCGCCTTCACCGAAGGCGGTCGAAGCGGCGGCGCTCAGCGGGCCGAGCGTGTACAGCCGCTTCAGGCCGGCCTCGCGGGCACGGCGGCCGGCCTGGGCATGCAGCGCCTCGCCGTCCGGGCCGAGTTCGCGCATGTCGCCCAGCACCAGCCAGCCTTCTTCCTTCGCGCCGGCCAGGGCATCGATGGCGGCCGCCAGCGAGCCCGGGTTGGCGTTGTAACTGTCATCGACCAGCACCGCACCGCTCGGCAGCTGGTGCGCGATCTGGCGGCCCGGGACCGGCTCGGCGCGGGCCAGCCCGGCGGCGATCTGGGCCACCGTGATGCCCGCGGCCAGCGCCAGCGAGGCGGCGGCCAGCGCATTGCTGATGTTGTGCCGGCCCGGCAGGCCCAGCGTGATCTCTGCATCGCCCTGCGGCGTGGACAGCACGAACTGGCTGCCCTGCGCGGCCGGACGGATCGCACGCGCGCTGACATCGGCGCTGTGGTCCAGGCCGTAGCGCAGCACGCGGCAGCGCGGTGGCTGGCCGACGATGTGCTGTTCGAACCAGATCCCGAAGGCGTCATCGGCATTGATCACGGCCACGCCATCGGAGGGCAGCGCCGCATAGATCGCGCCCTTGGTGGTGGCCACGCCCTGCAGGCTGCCCATGCGCTCCAGATGCGCCGGGGCGATGTTGTTCACCAGCGCGTAGTGCGGGCGCACGATCTCGGTCAGGTAGGCGATGTCGCCCGGCTTGCCGGCGCCCATCTCGTAGACGGCGAAATCGGCGTCTTCGGGCGCATCGAGCACGGCCAGCGGCAGGCCGATCTCGTTGTTGCGGTTGCCCGGGTTGGCGTAGACCACCTTGCGGTCGTCATGCGCGACCTGTTCCAGGATCGCCAGCAGCAGGCTCTTGACGCTGGTCTTGCCGTTGCTGCCGGTGATCGCGAACACCGCGGTGTCGCGGTCGCGCTGCATGCCGGCGGCGATACGCCCCAGGGCATGCTCGCTGTCGGCGACCACGATCTGCGGCAGCGCCACATCCAGCAGGCGCTCGACCAGCATCGCCGAGGCACCGCGCGCCAACGCGTCGGCCGCGAAGTCATGGCCATCGAAGCGCTCGCCACGCAGGGCCACGTACAGGCTGCCCGGGGCGAGCGTGCGGGTGTCATTGCTGATGGCATCGATGGCGGTGTCTTCGCCATGGATCTCGCCACCGGCCCAGTGGGCGATCAGCGACAGCGGGGTGCGTTTCATTCGTCCACCCCCGCGCGCGCGGCCAGCACACGGCCGGCCACTTCGGTGTCATCGAAGGCGTGCTTGACCCCGTGGATCTCCTGGTAGGGCTCGTGGCCCTTGCCGGCGATCAACACGATGTCGCCCGCGCCGGCCTGGCCGATCGCGGTGGCGATCGCGGCGGCGCGGTCGCGCTGCACGGTGACGGCAGCGGGTGCATCAAATCCTTTGAGGATGTCGGCCACGATCACGTCGCCGTCTTCGCCGCGCGGGTTGTCGTCGGTGACGATGACCACGTCGGCATGCCGTTCCGCGATGGCGGCCATCTGGGGACGCTTGCCGGTATCGCGTTCGCCGCCGCAGCCGAACACGCAGACCAGCCGCCCGGCCAGATGGCCCTGCACGCTGGTCAAGGCCTGTTCCAGTGCATCCGGGGTGTGGGCGTAATCGACCACGACGGTGGGCAGGCCGCCCTCACCGCCCAGGCGGTTCATGCGGCCGGCGATCGGCTGCAGCTGCGAGAGCAGCCCGGCGATCGCGGCCGGGGCGTGGTCCAGCGCATACAGCGCACCGGCGACCGCCAGCAGGTTGTCGACATTGAAACGCCCCAGCAGCGGCGACTGCACCGGATGCCGCTGGCCGTCGACCATCAGGTCGAAGGCGATGCCGCGGCCGTCCAGGGTGAGCGAATCAGCGCGCAGAGTGGCCTGCGCGGCACCGCGCGAGCTCACGCCGATCGGGCGCACGCTGTCGCCGACGGTGCGCAGCAGTTCGCTGCCGAAGCTGTCATCCAGATTGACCACGGCGGCCTTGAGTCCGTCGCGATGGAACAGCTTGGCCTTGGCCGCGCCGTACTGCGCCATGTCGCCGTGATAGTCCAGATGGTCGCGGGTGAGATTGGTGAACACCGCCACGTCGTAATGGACGGCATCCACGCGGCCCTGGTCGAGCGCGTGCGAACTGACTTCCATCGCCACGGCCTGTGCTCCGCCATCGCGCAGCTGGGCCAGAACGTCATGCATCTGCAGCACCAGCGGCGTGGTGAAGCCGGTCGGCACGACATCGCCATACAGACCGACGCCCAGCGTGCCGATGCTGCCACTGCGGGTGCCGAGCAGGTGCCAGGCCTGGGCCAGCAGTTGTACGGTGGAGGTCTTGCCGTTGGTGCCGGTCACGCCGACCATCGTCATCGCGCGCGAGGGATGGCCGTGGAACTGGTCGGCCATCGCTCCCATGCGGTTGCGCAGGCCCGGCACGGCAATCGCATCGACCGGCGCAGGCAGCTCGGCCGGGGCCGGCGGGTCGAACAGGATCGCCCCGGCGCCATTGGCGCGGGCCTGGTCGACAAAGCCCAGCCCGTGCGCGCCGAAACCGGCGATCGCCACGAAGGCATTGCCCGGGCGCACCGCGCGGCTGTCCAGCACCAGGCCGGTGATGGTCGGGTCGTGGCTCAGCGCCACATCGGGAAGCAACTGCGACAGCAACATCATCTGGCTCATTGCGTGCCTCCCTGCGCGGGCGGCACTGTGGCGTGCGCGCTGGGCAGCGCGGCATCGAATTCTGCGGCGGCGTCGGGCGCAATCACCGTTTCCGGTGGCGGCGTCGGCAACGACGAGGCGGTATGCCCCAGCTTTCCGGACTGCTGCGCGGCCAGCCACGACTCGATGTCATCCGGCGGCACGTCCATCAGGCGCAGCGCGCCCTCCATGACGTTGTGGAACACCGGCGCGGACACCAGGCCGCCGTAGTACTTGCCGCCCTGCGGGTCGTTGATCACGATCACCGTGGCGAAGCGCGGATTGGTGGCCGGCACCACGCCGGCGAACAGCGCGTTGTAATGCCCGCGCTCGTACCCGCCCGGCCCGGCCTTGCGGGCTGTACCGGTCTTGCCGGCCACGTGGTAACCCAGCACCGCCGCCTGCTTGGCGCCGCCCTGGGTGACCACGGTTTCCATCATCGCCACCACGTCCTTGGCGATGTTCTCGTCGATGATCTGCTTGCCTTCGTTGCGCTGGCCCTTGACGAAGGTCGGCGCGATCAGCTTGCCGCCGTTGCCCAGCGCCGAATAGGCGGTCGCGATCTGCAGCGGGCTGACATTCAGGCCGTAGCCGTAGGACATGGTGGTCTTGGACGAACCACTCCAGCGCGCCGGGCGCGGCAGCACGCCGGCCGATTCGCCGGGGAAGCCACTGTGCGGGGCGACGCCGTAGCCGAAGCTGTGGACGTGGTCGTAGAAGACCTGGTCCGGCATCTTGGCCGCGATCTTGGCCGCGCCGATGTTCGAACTGCGGGTGATCACGCCGGTGACGTTGAGCACGCCGTTGTTGCGCGGCACGTCCTTGATGGTGAAGCGCCCCACCGCCATGTAGCCGGGGTTGGTGTCCACCGTGGTGTCCTTGGTGACCACGCCGGACTGCAGCGCCGAGGCGATGGTCAGCGGCTTCATGGTCGAACCCGGCTCGACCAGGTCGGTCACCGCGCGGTTGCGGCGGGTATCCGGCGCGGCGCCGCCGACGGCGTTCGGGTTGTAGGTCGGCAGATTGACCATGGCCAGCACTTCGCCGGTGGCCACGTCCATGATCACCATCGAACCGCCGGCCGCCTTGTTGGCGATCAGCGCATTGCGCAGCTCCTTGAAGGCCAGGAACTGGATGCGGCGGTCGATGCTGAGGGTGAGGTCCTTGCCCGGCTCGGCGGCGCGCAGCAGATCGCTCTCCACCGTGTCGCCCTTGCGGTTGCGGATCACGCGCTTGGCGCCGGCCTTGCCGCGCAGCCATTCGTCGAAGGCCAGCTCCAGCCCTTCCTGGCCGCGGTCGTCGATGTTGGTGAAGCCGAGCACGTGCGCCATCGCCTCACCCTGCGGGTAGAAGCGGCGGAACTCGCGCTGCGAGGCCACGCCCGGGATCTTCAGCGCGACCACTTTTTCCGCGTCGTCCGGATTGATCCGGCGGCGCAGGTACATGAATTCTTTATCGGCCTTCTGCGAGAGCTTGGAGGTCAGCTCGTCCAGCGGCATGCCCAGCGCGGTCGCCAGCTCGGGGATGCGGTCCGGCGAGCGCAGCAGTTCCTGCGGGTTGACCCAGATCGAGGCGACCGGAGTGGACACCGCCACCGGCTCGCCATTGCGGTCGGTGATCATGCCGCGCGAGGTGTTGATCGGCAGTTCGCGCAGGTAACGGGCTTCGCCCTGGCGCTGGTAGAACTCGCTGTTGATGATCTGCACGTAGGCGGCACGGCCGACCAGCGAGACCGAACACAGGCCGAGCGCCAGCCCCACCCACTTCAGGCGCTGGCGGAGGTTGAAGCTGTTGCGCGCACGATTGCGACCCGACTTGTTCATGGCCGGATCACCACGACATCGGCCGCTTCGGGGAACTTCATGCCCAGGCGCTCGCGGGCAACGCGGTCGACCCGGGTCGCCTCGGCCAGCGTGGCCTGCTCGAGCTGCAGGCGACCGAACTCGATGTTGATCTCATCGCGTGCACGCTCGACCCGGGACAACTCCACGAAGGTCTGGCGGTGGCGATGGCGCATGAACACCACACCGATCGCCGAAGCGATGGTGCAGGCCAGCAGCACGATCAACAGCAGGCGGCTCATCCGGCCACCCCGCGCTTTTCGGCGACGCGCAGCACGGCGCTGCGTGAGCGCGGATTGACCGCCAGCTCGTCGTCTTCGGCCTTGATGGCGCCACCGTGCAGGTCCAGCGTCGGCACGAACGCGGCCAGCTCGGGCAGCCGGCGATTGCTCGGCGGGGCTTTGGCGTGCCGGTTCATGAACTGCTTGACGATGCGGTCTTCCAGCGAATGGAAGCTGATCACCGCCAGCCGGCCACCGGGCTTGAGCCGCGCCATCGCCGCGTCCAGGCCCGCCTCAAGGTCAGCCAGTTCGCGGTTGATATGGATGCGGATCGCCTGGAAGCTGCGCGTGGCCGGGTGGATCTTGTCCTTGCCACGCGGCATCACCGAGGCGATCAACTCGGCCAGCTCGGCGGTGCGGGTGAAGGGTTGCTTGTCGCGGCGGGCGACGATGGCCTTGGCGATGCGGCGGCCCTGGCGCTCTTCGCCGTAGGTCCACAGCACGTCCATCAGCTCGCGCTCTTCAACGCGGTTGAGCCACTGAGCCGCGCTTTCACCGCTGTCCGGGTCCATGCGCATGTCCAGCGGGCCGTCCTTGCCGAAGCTGAAACCGCGCTCGGCGACATCCAGCTGGGGCGAGGACACGCCCAGGTCGAACAGCACGCCGTCCAAGCCCCCGGCGGTGGCGTCCCAGTGCAGCAGATCGGCGAAGCTGCCACGGAAGATGGAGACGCGCGGGTCCGGCGCGAAATCACGCTCGGCTACCGCAATCGCCTCGGGATCCTTGTCCATGACCAGCAGCCGGCCTCCAGGACCGAGTTGCTCGAGCACGCCGCGCGCGTGACCGCCACGACCAAACGTGCCATCGAGATACACTCCGTTTTCGATCACCTTCAGGCCATCCAGGACCTGCGTGTACAGGACCGGCAGGTGGCCCGCCGGCGACTGCGACACCGGAAGGTGACCGGTCTGCGCTGCTCCGCGCATCCGGGCACCCCGGCTCACAACTTCAGGTCGAGCAACCCATCGCCGAGATCCTCGTCAGACAACGTCTGCTGGATCAACGCGCGATGAGCCTGCTCGCTCCACAATTCGAATTTGTCGCCCATACCGAGCAGCACCGCCTTCTTTTCAATGCCAACGGCACCACGGTGGCTGGCGGGAATACTGATGCGGCCGTTGGCGTCCAGCTCCAGATGCGCGGCCGAACCGACCAGCTTCTGTTGCAGCAGACGCACGACGCGCTGTGTGTTGGGCTTGGACATGACGTCGTCACGGACGCGTTCCCATTCCTGTTCGGCGTACAGCCACAGACAGCCGGACTCGAACGGGTTGTAGGTCAGGACCAGACGGTTGTTGCTCACACGCGCGACAAGGTCGCGATGCGCGGTCGGAACCGCCATGCGCCCTTTGTCGTCAACAGTGATGGCCGTCTCGCCTTGAAACACGACGTTTTCACCTTTCCTTCGCCCGGTGAAACATTGAACCACGAAAAACCACAAAAAACCCGGTTTCCCCTCTGATGCCCACCTTAGCAGTGCCGATTGGGTTGTCAACAACTTTGCGAAGGGGAAATCACTTTGAACATCAAGGGCTTGCAGCAATGTTTAGAGACTTGTTCAAGGCTTATCCACAAGTTGCTGTTTCGTCTCATTTTTTGAGATTTCGCCGAAGTTCAGGCCTGTGGAGACCGCGTGAAACATCGGCCCGTATTCAGTCCTGGCCGGGTCGTCATCGCCTCGGTGCTGCGCAGAACCGGCACAATGTGAGGCATGTGTCTGCTCGCCCTTGCCTGGAAAACGCACCCCCGCTGGCAGCTGGTGATGGCCGGCAACCGCGATGAATTCCACGTGCGGCCTACCGCCGCCCTGCACCACTGGGCCTCGCCGGACGACGGCATCGCCGCCGGACGCGACCTGCGCTCGGGCGGCACCTGGGCCGGGATCGGCGCGGAAGGGCGCATGGCGGTGGTGACCAACGTGCGTGACCCGCTCGCCCGGCAGACCGGCCCGTCCCGGGGAGCGCTGGTGGCTGATTACCTGCGCGACGACGCGCCCGCCGCCCTGTTCGCCGACCAGCTTGCCCGGCGGGCGGTCGAGTTCGCTCCCTTCAACCTCCTGCTGGCCGACCGCGGCAGCTGCCAGTTCCTCGGCAACCACCCGCTGCACCGGCAATCGCTGGCCCCGGGCATCCACGGCATGTCCAACGGCCCGCTGGACGCGCCGTGGCCGAAAACCGTGACATTGAACGCCGCCCTGCGCGCATGGGTGGACCACGGCAATGACGATATGGCCCCGCTGTGGGAGGCCCTGCGCGATGAGACCCGCGCCGACGACCGCACGCTGCCGGATACGGGGATCGGCCTGGAGCGCGAGCGCTGGCTGTCGTCCGCCTTCATCCGCAGCCCCGAGTACGGCACCCGCGCCAGCACGATCATCGCCCTGGACGCCGACGGCCAAGGCTTCATCGCCGAGCGGCGGTTCGATGCGGAGGGTGACTGCATCGGCGAGACCCGGCTGACGACCGCACGGCTGTCTGCGCCGAGGTGACGTGAATGTGGGACAATGCGCGCGGCGGAGTCGGCCAGACAGTCGCGTCATCCCTTGCGGATGCCGAGGAAAGTCCGGGCTCCACAGGGCAAGGTGCCAGGTAACGCCTGGGCGGCGCGAGCCGACGGAAAGTGCAACAGAAAGATACCGCCTACGTTTCCTTCGGGAAGCCGGTAAGGGTGAAATGGTGCGGTAAGAGCGCACCGCGAGTCTGGTAACAGACCGGCACGGCAAACCCCACCTGGAGCAAGACCAAATAGGGACCTAATGGCGTGGCCCGCGTCGGGTCCGGGTAGGTTGCTTGAGCGCTGCGGTGACGCAGCGCCTAGAAGAATGACTGTCCACGACAAAACCCGGCTTATCGGCCGGCTCCGCCGCTTTCTTCGCGATGCCGCGAAGAATCCCCACGGTTTGCGATGCAAACCGTGGGCCCCGGGCGCCACCAGCGTCCAATTCCCCGCGGCTGTCGCCGCGCCCCCTTTACTAGAGGGGGCTGTGCCTCCAGACGGTTGGCGTAGGGCGGCATTCAATCTACCCGCCCACGTGGGGCGATCAACCGCCGTACAGGGCTTTTCTGGGGGCGCCGGTGAGTTCGGCCGCCAGCTTGGCTGCGGTCGAGGGCGGGAGGTGTTCGCTGAGCTTGGCGTACATGCGGCGGCCGGCGGCCAGCTGGGCCTCCTCATCGTCGGCCGCGCCCTGCACCATCACCACGAACTCGCCCTTGCGCTGGTTGTCGTCCGCCTCGACCTGCTGCAGCAGCGAGGCCAGGTCACCGTCCAGCACCGTCTCGAACAGCTTGGTCAGCTCGCGCGCCAGCACCGCCGGGCGCTCGGGCCCGAACGCGGCGACCATGTCCGCCAGCGATTCGGTGATCCGGTGCGAGGATTCGTAGAACACCAGGGTGCGGGTTTCACCGGCCAGCGCATGGAGGCGCTCGCGGCGGCCAGAGGCCTTGGCCGGCAGGAAGCCTTCGAAGGTGAAGCGGTCGCTGGGCAGGCCGGCCACGCTGAGCGCGGCGATCGCCGCGCAGGCGCCGGGAATCGGGCTGACCTTGATCCCGGCTTCGCGCGCGGCGCGGACCAGGCGATAGCCCGGATCGCTGACCAGCGGCGTGCCGGCATCACTGACCAGCGCCAACGATTCGCCGGCCAGCAGGCGCGCCACGATCCGCTGCGACAACGCTTCTTCATTGTGGTCATGCAGCGCCACCAGCGGCTGCTGGATGCCGAAGTGGGCCAGCAGCTGGCCGGAGCGGCGGGTGTCCTCGGCGCAGATCGCGGCCACCGAACGCAGCACGTCCTGTGCCCGCGGGGTCAGATCGGCGAGGTTGCCGATCGGGGTGGCAACGACATACAGCGTGGGGACAGCACTCATCAGCGGCTCTTCCGTGGTCAAGGGTAGAATCGTACCGTTCCCCGGCCACGGCCGCTGCCCCCATCGAATGGACCTGATCATGAACAAGCCCGTCGTACGGATCTCCGCCCTTTCGTTGTCGCTGATGCTGCTTGCCGGCTGCGCCACGACCAGCTTCACCAGTGCGCCGGAATCGCCGGCCCAGAGCCAGGCCCTGGCGCTGATCGAGCAGGGCAAGCCGCGCGATGCGGCGGTCCAGCTGGAAGCGCTGGCCAATACCCTGCGCGGCAGTGCCCGCAGCGCCGCCCTGGCCGATGCCGCGTTCGCCTGGCACGAAGCCGGCGATGCCGCCCGCGCCCGCACCCTGCTGGCCCAGGTCACCGCGCGCCAGCTCAGCGGCGCCAGCCTGCAGCGTTACCAGCTGACCACCGCCGAACTGGCCCTGGCCGACAAGCAGCCGGCACAAGCGCTGGCCGCGCTGAAAGAACCGTCCGAAGCAGTGACGCCCGCGCTGCGTACGCGCTGGCAGCTGGCCCGCGCCAACGCATTGCAGGCCACCGGCGACAACCTCGGTGCCGCGCTCGAGCGCGCCCGTGCCCACGCCGCGCTGACCGGCAAGGCGCGCGCTGACAACCAGCAGGCCATCGCCGGCCTGCTCGGCACGCTGGACGATGCCACCCTGCGCGCCCGCACCGCGGCCTTGCCGGCCAACGAGCCCCTGTACAACTTCGCCGGCCGTGCGCTGATCGCCCGCGGCCTGCCGCTGCCGCGGCCGTTCGATCGCGAAGGTGCCTCGCAGTTCGATACCAGCAAGCGCCCGCCGGCGATGAGCGATGGCTACCGGCCGCCGGTGAAGATGGCCGTGCTGCTGCCGCTCAGCGGCCGCCTGGCCACTGCCGCGCAGCCGGTCCGGGATGGCCTGCTCAGCGGTTACTACGGTGAGACCCGCCGCCGCCCGGACATCCAGTTCATCGATACCGCCGGCACCGCCGCCGGTGCCGTGGCCGCCTACGACAAGGCGGTGACCGCCGGTGCCGATTTCATCGTCGGCCCGCTCGGCCGCGACGAAGTGGATGCCGTGTTCGGCCGCCGCGAGCTGCCGGTGCCGGTGCTCGCCCTGAACCGCGGCAAGGACACCCCGCCGGCTGGCAGCGCCGGTTTCTCGCTGGCCCCGGAAGACGACGGCATCATCGCCGCCGAGTACCTGCGCGGCCGCGAGCGCAGCAAGGTGCTGGTGATCCACAGCAACGATGACAACGGCCGCCGTGCCGCCGCCGCCTTCCGCGAGCGCTTTGCGCAGCGCGGTGGCCAGGTGGTGGCCACGATCGGCGTGAGCGACACGGTCGGCGACATCGGTGCGCAGGTGCGTGGCGCCGGCGCCATCGATGGCGTGCTGCTGGCGGTCAAGGCCCCGCAGGCGCGTGCGCTGACCCCGCAGCTGGCGCTGGCCGGCGCCGGTGGTGCGACCCGCGTGGGTACCTCGCAGCTGACCGTCGGTACCGGCAAGCCCGAGGAAGACATGGCGCTGGACGGCATCGTCTATCCGAACGAAGCCTGGAACGTGCGCGGCGTGCCCGGCCTGCCGGCCGCCTCCACCGCCGGCCAGATCCTGCCCTCGGCGCGCGGCGCGTCCGGCCGCCTGTTCGCGTTCGGCTTCGATGCCTGGAAAATCAGCGCCTACCTGGACAAGGTCGCGACCGAAGGCGGCCTGGCCGGCGCCACCGGCACCCTGTTCCTGGACAGCAACGGCAACGTGCTGCGGGTGCCGGCGTGGTCGACCTTCAGCGGCGGCCGGCCGATGCCGATCGCCACCAGCAACTGAAGCACGTGCCGATCGGGCGCGCGGTGCGTGGTGCGGCGGTGGAAGCCGCCGCCCAGGCCCATCTCCGCGATGCCGGGCTGCGCCCGGTCACCACCAACGCGCGCTACCGCGGCGGTGAGATCGACCTGATCATGCGCGACGGCGACGTCGTCGTGTTCGTCGAAGTGCGCTACCGCGCCAACGACCGCTTCGGTGGCGGCGCGGCCTCGGTGGATCGGCGCAAGCGACGCAAGCTGGTGCTGGCCGCGCAGCTGTTCCTGCAGTCGCATCCCTGGCTCGCCGAGCAGCCCTGCCGTTTCGACGTGGTCGAAGGCAGTGGCGATCCGCCGCAGCTGAACTGGCTGCGCGACGCGTTCCGGCTGGAAGACTGCTGATGCCCTCCATCTTCACCCACGCCGCCATTCCGCTGGCGCTGTGGTGCGCCGCCGATCGCGGCCGCATCGCCACGCCATTGCTGGCCGCCGGCGTCGTCGCGGCCATGCTGCCGGATGCGGACGTACTCGCCTTCGCGCTGCACATTCCCTATGCCGACGGCTTCGGCCATCGGGGCGCCAGTCATTCGATGCTGTTCGCCGCGCTGATGGCGGTGCTCGCCGCGCTGCTGCACCGGCGCCTGCGTGCCACGGCGGTGCAGGCAGCCGCGTTCGTCGGCATCTGCGCGCTGTCGCACCCGTTGCTGGATGCGCTGACCTCCGGCGGTCTCGGCGTCGCGCTGTGGTGGCCGTGGAGTGGCGAACGTTTCTTCGCCCCGTGGCGACCGATCCGCGTCTCGCCCTTCGCGCCGCAGTTCTTCAGCGCGCGCGGCATGGCGACCGTCCTTTCCGAACTGCGTTGGGTCTGGCTGCCCCTGACGCTGGCCGTGATCGGCTGGCGGGCGATCCAACGCGCGCCCCTGGATTCCCGGACCTGATGATGACCCCTGCCCTGCCCGCCGCGTTCGCTGCCACCCTGCACGCCCTGCTGGGCGAGGACGGCTGGCGCACCGATGACCGCGCCCTCGAGGCACATGCGCAGGACAACTCCTGGCGGCATACGCGTCCTGCCGGCGTGGCGTTCCCGCGCGATCGCGAGCAGGTAGTCGCCCTGGTCCGCGCCTGCCGCGAGCACCGCATCGCGCTGGTCGCGCGTGGCGCGGGCACCGGCACCACCGGCGCCGCGGTGCCGATCGAAGGCAGCATCGTGCTCTCGTTCGCGCGCATGAACCGCATCCTCGCCATCCAGCCCGGCGACCGCTGCGCGATCGTCGAACCCGGCGTGCTCAACGGCGACCTGCAGCAGGCGCTGATGCCGCACGGCCTGTTCTGGCCACCGGATCCCTCGAGTGCGGAGATCTGCAGCATCGGTGGCAACCTCGCCTGCAATGCAGGGGGACCGCGCGCGGTGAAGTACGGCACCAGCCGCGACAACGTGCTCGGCCTGGTCGCCGTCACCGGCGCCGGCGAACTGATCACCTGCGGCGGCCCGTACACGAAGGACGCCACCGGTTACGACCTGACCCACCTGCTGGTCGGCAGCGAAGGCACGCTGGCGTTGATCGTGGAAGCCACCTTGAAGCTGACCCCGCTGCCGGTGACGCAGGCCGGTCTGCGCGTGCTCTACCGCGATGCGGATGCCGCCGCGCAGGCGGTGTCTCGCCTGATGGCGCAGCCGGTGGTGCCCACCCGCCTGGAATTCATGGATGCGCGCAGCCTTGAGCTGCTGCGACGCAATGGGGCCGAGGTGCCCGAGGCCGGCGCGATGCTGCTGGTGGAGGCCGACGGCGACCACGACACCCTGCCCTACCTGCTGCAGGCGCTGGCCGCGGCCGCCGAAGGCGACGGTCTGATCGCGCTGGACGTGGCGATGGAAGGCAGCGCGCGCGAAACCCTGTGGGCCGCGCGCAAGGCCCTGTCACCGGCGCTGCGCAGCATCGCCCCGGGCAAGATCAACGAAGACGTGGTGGTGCCGGTCTCGCGCATTCCCGCGCTGGTCGCCGGGGTGCAGGCGCTGTCGGCGGAGTTCGATCTGACGATCGTCACCTTCGGCCATGCCGGCAACGGCAACCTGCACGTCAACATCCTCTACCACCCGGACGATGCCGGTGAAAACGCACGCGCACATGCGGCGCTGCCGCGCGTGTTCGCGTTGACCCTTGCGCTGGGCGGCACGCTCTCCGGCGAACACGGCATCGGCCTGGCCAAACGCGATTTCATGGCGCAGGCGTTCACCCCGGCCACGCTGGCGGCGATGCGCGCGATCAAGGCCGCGCTGGATCCGGAGGGGATTCTCAACCCCGGGAAAGTGCTGCCGCCGGTGTGAGCCGTTCTAACGGCGTGCGGCGAAATGCTCGTAGCCACCATCGGTGGCTTCCGCATCGGCGCAGTGCACGCCCCGCCCTTCCACGATGCGCCCGATGCGGGTCAGCGGCAGGCCCAACGACGCCGACAAGGCCTCGATTCCCTCGCGCTGCGACGGCGCGACGGTGAAGCACAGTTCGTAATCATCGCCACCGCGCAGCGCACAGTCGCGGGCGCCATCGCGCCCCAGCAGCGCGCGCAGCGCCGGTGAGATCGGCAATGCATCGGCATCGACCTCGGCGCGCACCTCGCTGTGTGCGGCGATGTGGCCCAGATCGGCGAGCAGGCCATCGGAGATATCCACGGCCGCATGCGCGTACGCACGCAGGCGCAGGCCGAGCGTCACCCGCGGGGTCGGACGCAGCAGGCGCTGGCGCAAGGTTTCGTCATCGCCGAGCAGCGTGGCGACCGCCACTTTCAGCCGGTTCTGCTGCCACAGGCGCAGAGCGCCGGCCGCATCGCCCAGGCTGCCGCTGACCCAGATGTCGTCCCCCACCTGCGCGCGATCGCGGCGCAGGGCCTGGCCGGGCGCAACCTGGCCCATCGCGGTGACCGACAGCGACAACGGCCCCCGCGTGGTGTCGCCCCCGATCAGCACGATGTCGTGTTCGTCGGCGAGGGCGAAGAAGCCATCGGCGAACGCCTCGATCCAGTCCGCGTCGGCGTCCGGCAGGGACAGCGCCAACGTGCACCACGCCGGGCGGGCGCCCATCGCGGCCAGATCGGACAGGTTCACCGCCAGGGTTTTCCAGCCGACGTCGTAGGCCGGGGTTTCCGCCGGGAAATGCACGCCGCTGTTGAGCGTATCGACGGTGACCACCAGCTGTTCACCCGCACGCGGCTGCTGCAGCAGCGCCGCGTCATCGCCGATGCCGAGCACGACATCGGCTCGCGCGGTGGTGCGCGCACGGATGCGGTCGATCAGAGCAAATTCGGCAAGCGACATGCGGCGGATCAGTGACCCGATTCGACCTTGCGCCACTCGACGGAGGCGCGGTCCAGCACACCATTGACGTAGGTGTGGCCATGCTCGGAACCAAAACGCTTGGCCGATTCGATCGCTTCATTGATCACGACGCGGTACGGCACGTCCAGGCGGAAGCGCATTTCATAGGCGGCCACGCGCAGCGCGGCGCGCTCGATCGCATCCACTTCTTCGATGCCGCGGTCCAGATAGGGATCCAGCGCCGCGTCGAGATCCTTGCGGTTGTCGAGCACCCCGTGGACCAGCGCTTCGAAGTAGGCCAGATCGGCAACTTCGCGGGCCTGCTCGTGGGCGAACTGGGCGATCACGCTCTGCGCGTTGCCGCCCGAGATCTGCCACGCATAGATCGCCTGCAGCGCACGACGACGGGCGCGCGAACGCAGCACGGGGTCGACGCCATCGCGGCGGACGGGCTTTCCAGCAGGCTTGCCCTGGTTTGACTTGTTCATGGCAGCTGCTCCAGAAGATTGACCATTTCCAACGCCGTCAGTGCGGCTTCCTCACCCTTGTTGCCGTGGCTGCCGCCGGCGCGGGCTTCGGCATCCTCGACCCGCTCCACCGCCAGCACGCCATTGAGCACCGGCACGCCGAAGTCCAGCTGCACGCGCATCAGGCCCTCGGCGCAGCGGTCGGCCACGTGTTCGTAATGGCGCGTATCGCCCCGGATCACGCAGCCCAGGGTGATGATCGCGGCATGCTGATGGGCCGCCGCCAGACGCGCGGCGACCAGCGGCAGTTCCCATGCGCCGGGCACGCGGATCACGTCGATGGCGGACTCGTCGATCCCGTTGCCGGCCAGGCTCTGCCGCGCGCCGGCCACCAGCACGTCGGTGATGCGGGCGTTCCAGCGGCTGGCGAGGATGGCGAAACGGGCCTTTTCCGGTGTACGGAGGTCGCCTTCGTAATGGCTCATGTTCGGCGTGGGGTCCATTTAATAGATGAATATTCTAGCGCATGGCCGCGTGCAGCCGGGTTGCCGAGCGTTATGGGACGGGTCGGGTGGGAAAGCCCCCTGAGTCAGGGGGCTGCCGCGAAGCGGCGGGGGTCTGGGTGATGGTAAGAGGGGCCCGCGGTTTGCAAAGCAAATCGTGGGGCGTCAGCGCGCATGCGATGACGTGTTCCCCACCGTCTCGACCACTTCCAGGCCATAGCCGGCCAGGCCGATCTGGCGGCGCGGCGTGCCCAGCACCCGCAGCTTGCCCAGGCCCAGGTCGGACAGGATCTGCGCCCCCGCGCCGTTGCGGCGCCACTGGCTCACGTCCTTGTCCTTGCCGGGGGTGACCGGCGCCGGCTGCTGGCGCAGGCGGGCCAGCAGGCTGTTGGTATCACGCGGCGCGGACAGCACCACCATCACGCCGCGCTCGGCGGCGGCAATGGCGCGCAGGGCGTCGGTGGACGCCACGCCGAAATCGTCACGGCGCCAGTGCAGCAGGTCGGCCAGCGGGTTTTCAACCTGCACGCGGACCAGGGTCGGCTCGCTGTCCGGCGTGCCGCGGACCAGGGCGAAGTGCAGGTCGTGGGCGATCCGGTCGCGGTAGGTGACCAGCGTGAACGGCCCGAACTCGGTCTCGATCTCGCGCTCGTCGACGCGCTCGACGGTCTTCTCGGTGGCCAGGCGGTAGGCGATCAGGTCGGCGATCGAGCCCATCTTCAGGCCGTGCTCGCGGGCGAACACCTCCAGCTCCGGGCGGCGCGCCATGCTGCCGTCGGGGTTGAGGATCTCCACCAGCACGCCAGCCGGCTCCAGGCCTGCCAGCAGGGCCAGATCGACGCCGGCCTCGGTATGCCCGGCGCGGGTCAGCACGCCGCCCGGCTGGGCGATCAGCGGGAAGATGTGGCCCGGCTGGTGCAGGTCTGCCGGCTTGGCGTCCGGTTTTACCGCGGTGCGGATGGTGTGCGCACGGTCGTAGGCCGAGATGCCGGTGGTGACCCCTTCGGCGGCCTCGATGCTGACCGTGAAGTTGGTCTGGAACTGCGCGGTATTGGCCTGGACCATCGGGGCCAGGCCCAGGTCGGCGGCGCGCTCGCGGGTCAGCGGCAGGCACACCAGGCCCCGGCCATGGGTGACCATGAAGTTGATGTCCGAGGGCTTGACCAACTCGGCGGCCATGATCAGGTCGCCTTCGTTCTCGCGGTCTTCGTCATCGACGATGACGACCATGCGGCCGAGGCGGATGTCCTCGAGGATCTCGGGGATGGGGGCGAAATTCATGCGCGTGCTCCTGCACCCAACAAACGTTCGACGTAACGGGCGACCAGATCGATCTCGAGATTGACCGCACTGCCGACGGCCGTCGCGGCGAAGGCGGTGTTGGCCACGGTGTGCGGGATCAGCGCGACCTCGAAGCCCTGCTCGTCCACCTCGTTGACGGTCAGGCTGACCCCGTCCACGCAGATCGAGCCCTTCTTGGCGATGTAGCGCAGCAGCGCGGCCGGCGCAGCGAAGCGCCAGCGCTGGGCACGCGCATCGTCATGCACCGACAGTACCTGGCCGAGGCCATCGACATGGCCGCTGACCAGATGACCGCCGAGGCGATCGGTCGGGCGCATCGCGCGTTCGAGATTGATGACGGCGCCGACGGTCAGCTGGCCCAGCGTGGTCAGGCCCAGCGTCTCGGTCGAGGCGTCGGCCTGGAAGCGGGTCGCGTCGTGCGCGATGACGGTGAGGCAGACCCCGTTGATGGCGATGCTCTCGCCCATCTGCACGTTATCGAACGGCAGGGTGCCTACGTCAAAAGTGAAGCGGACATCGCCGCCAAGGGTGTCGCGTGCGGCCAGACGGCCGACGCCTTCGATGATTCCAGTAAACAAGTAACGTTCTCCGCGGAAAGTGAGCGAAAAACGCCGCAAGGCATATAGGTGCACGCCGAGCGCAAGGCCCGGCCGCACCGTCTTCTTTCATCCGGACTATACCGTCGGCTCCGGCATCGGACCGGATCTGCTGACCTTCCCGGGGAACGGGAAGCGCTCGCGGGCTCGTGCTTGCGCACCTACCGCCGGTGGGGAATCGCACCCCGCCCTGAAGACGTTTGTGTACCGGCGAACCGGCCCGGCTAGTGTAACAGGGCACCCTGACTGGGGGCTTTAAGTTAAATAAGTGTTAAGCTCACCGACTGCGCGCTGCACCCTTGGAGAGAGGGGTGCCTGCGTCGGTTACTGATCGGGCCGCGGCGTCCGCGCCGCGCCATGATCGAACGGGTCCCGCAAGGGACCCGTTTTTTATGGGCGCAGCAGCAACCGCAGGTCGCCGCCCACCTGGCGCTGATCCACCACGCGCATCCGGCGCTGATCGTCCATCGCGTGGATGCCCAGGCCCGACAGCAGCGGCCGGCCATGCTCGCCGAGCAGCGTCGGGGCCTGGTAGAGCAGCAGTTCGTCGACCCAGCCGCCGGCCAGCAACGCGCCCGCGAGCGTCGCGCCGCCTTCGGTATGCACCTCATTGATGCCGCGTTCGGCGAGCAGGGCCAGCACCGCGCCCAGATCCAGTCGCCCGTCATGGCTGGGCACGCTGGCGAATTCGGCGTCGGCAGCCTCCGGCGCACGGACCGCGGCGTCATGCAGATACAAGGTCGGCGCCCCGCCCTCGCGCACGCGTGCGCAGTCCAGCGAGCGCAGCCGCGCATCGAGCACGACGCGCAGCGGCGGCAGCACCTCGGTATCGGTCAGCCTGACAGTCAACATCGGGTCGTCGGCCAGCACCGTGGCGGCGCCGGTCAGGATCGCGCCGGCACGCGCGCGCCAGTGCTGGACATCCTCGCGGGCGGCCGCACCGGTGATCCATTTGGAGCGGCCATCGGCCATCGCCGTGCGCCCATCCAGGCTGGCGGCGAGCTTCACCCGCACCCAGGGACGGCCGCGTTCGATGCGGGAGAGGAAGCCCTGGTTGAGTTCGCGCGCCTGCGCGGCCATCAGCCCTTCGGCCACCGCGATGCCGGCCTCGCGCAGCAGCACGAAACCGCCGCCGTCGACCTTCGGGAACGGATCGCGCATCGCCGCGACCACCCGGCTCACGCCCGCCTCGATCAAGGCCCGCGCGCATGGCGGGGTACGGCCATGGTGTGCGCACGGCTCCAGGGTGACGTAGGCGGTGGCGCCGCGCGCCTGTTCGCCGGCCTGGCGCAGCGCGAACACTTCCGCGTGCGGGCCGCCGGTGCGCTGGTGCCAGCCCTCACCCACCACGACCTCATCGCGTGCGATCACGCAGCCGACCATCGGATTGGGCCGCGCGGTATACGCGGCGCGCTCGGCCAGGCGCAGCGCATGCGCCATGTGCTGGTGGTCGAGGGCGGTGAAATCAGTCATGGCGGTGGGCGTCCGGCGGCAGGCAGCCGCGATGGTAGCCCAGCCGTGGTGGCCGTGATGCGGCGCGGCTCAGCCTTTCTTTTTCTTGGTCAGCGCGATCACGTCGCCGAGCAGCTGCAGCTGTTCGGTGCTGGAGGGCAGTTCGCGCTCGAGCTTCTCGATCTCCTCGCGGAAATCGGCCACGTCCTCGAAGCTGCGGTACACCGAGGCGAAACGCACGTAGCCCACGTGATCGAGCTTGCGCAGTTCGTTCATCACGAACTCGCCGACCTTGATCGAGGGGATTTCACGTTCGCCGCAGATACGCGCCTGCTGCATCACCGCGCGCACCGCCAGTTCGATCTTGTCTTCGGGGACCGGCCGCTTCTGCAGCGCGCGGTCGAAACCACTGCGGACCTTGCGGGCGTCGAAGGCCTCGCGGCTGCCGTCGCTTTTCACGATGGCCGGCAGTTTCAACTCGATGGTTTCCAGGGTGCTGAAGCGCTCGTTGCAGGCCTCGCACTCGCGGCGACGCCGGATCGTCGCGCCGTCTTCGGAGACGCGCGAATCAATCACACGGGTGTCGGCATGCTGGCAGAACGGACAATACATGGAACGCCTTGCATCAGGAAAACGTCATGCCGTGGTCACGGCAGCGTCGCAACGGTACCTGAGAGGGACCGGCTACAGCAAATGGGCGGGGGCAGAGTCCAGCCCTGTCTAGCGGGCCTGCCGACATAACCACAGCAGGTGCGCCGCGCAGGAGAGCAGCGGGAGCCCCGCCAACAGGACCAGGGCAGCGGCCGGCACGGCCGCATCGGACAGATGAAGGTGGAAAATCGACCGCACCAGGCCGGTCCAGGCAATGCCCGTTGCCACCAGGGCGAGCAGCAGGCCTGCCCACCAGACCGTCGACGCTGCCGGAACCGTGCCGGGGCCGCCCTGCCACCACCGCCGGGCAAGGGCGAGCCAGGTCATGACGATGAGACTTGCCGTCCCGAACCACGCCGCTGCCCAGCCCGGCGCGTCGCCCGCCCCACCGTACTGGTGGAGCACGTCGCGCAGGCAAAGACCCACCAGCACGAACGCCGCCACGGCATGGGGGAGTCCAACCACACCGACGTGCAGCAGCAGGGCGCGCTGCCGCCTGCGATGGATGTCCATCCGGTCAGTTGCCCCGGCTGCGCCGCAGCCGCACCAGCATGGCCCCGGGCAGCATCAATGGCGGCCCCGCCAGCAGCAGGACCAGTGCCATCGGACTTTCGGTGGCCTGCCAGAACGCCATTCCCACGACCGCCACGGCGGCAAGCGCGCCGATCGCCAGCGCACCCCACGCCCAGCGCCCGCTGTCCTGCAGGCCTGCACGGCCGTGCCGGAGATAGCGGCTGCTCAACCACAGCCAGCCGCCTACCCCGATCAGCCCCGCCGCGCCCCAGCCGCCGATCAACAGGCGCGAGGCCCGGTCCAGATAAGCCGGTTCGACGAACGCGACCCAGACCCCGATGGCGGCGAAGGTGCCGCCGCCGGCCATCCCCACGATGCCGCAGACCAGGGCCAGCACGGCGTAGGTACGCCGTTGCCGGCCCTCGTCCATATCAGCCGTAGACCGGGTACTTGCGGCACTGCGCGCTGACCGCATCGCGGACGCGGGCGATCACGGCCTCGTCGGCCGGGGCGTCGAGCACGTCGGCGATCCAGTTGGCCAGCTCCACGCAGTCCTGTTCCACGTAACCGCGCGTGGTGACCGCCGGCGTACCCAGGCGCAGGCCCGAGGTCACGAACGGCGAACGCGGGTCGTTGGGCACCGAGTTCTTGTTGACAGTGATGTGGGCCCGGCCGAGCGCGGCTTCCGCATCCTTGCCCGAGACATCCTTGCCGATCATGTCGACCAGCATCAGGTGGTTCTGGGTACCGCCGGAAACGATCTTGTAGCCGCGTGCGATCAGGGTATTCGCCATCGCCTGGGCATTCTTGACCACCTGCTGCTGGTAGGCCTTGAAGCCCGGCTCCAGCGCTTCCTTGAAGGCCACGGCCTTGCCGGCGATGACGTGCATCAGCGGACCGCCCTGGATGCCCGGGAACACGATGGACTGCAGCTTCTTCTGCAGTTCTTCGCTGGCCCCCTTGGCGATGATGATGCCGCCGCGCGGGCCGCGCAGGGTCTTGTGGGTGGTCGAGGTGACCACGTGGGCGTGCGGCAGCGGACTCGGGTAGACGCCGGCGGCGACCAGACCGGCCACGTGCGCCATGTCCACGAACAGGTAGGCACCGACCTTGTCGGCGATGGCGCGGAAGCGCGCCCAGTCCACCACCTGCGAGTAAGCCGAGAAGCCGGCGACGACCATCTTCGGCTTGTGCTCCAGGGCCAGGCGCTCGACCTCGTCATAGTCGATCAGGCCGGCTTCGTCGACGCCGTACTGGATGGCGTTGAACAGCTTGCCCGAGGCATTGACCTTGGCACCGTGGGTCAGGTGGCCGCCATGCGCCAGGCTCATGCCCAGGATGGTGTCGCCCGGCTGCAGCAGCGCGAAGTACACGGCCTGGTTGGCCTGCGAACCGCTGTGCGGCTGCACGTTGGCGTAGTCGGCATCGAACAGCTGCTTGAGGCGGTCGATGGCCAGCTGCTCGGCGATGTCCACGTATTCGCAGCCACCGTAGTAGCGCTTGCCCGGGTAGCCCTCGGCGTACTTGTTGGTCAGCTGGCTGCCCTGGGCTTCCATCACCGCGGGGCTGGTGTAGTTCTCGCTGGCAATCAGCTCGACATGGTCTTCCTGGCGCTGGGTTTCGGCGGCAATGGCCTTGGCCAGTTCGGGATCGTAGCTTTCGATGCGGACGTCGCGCGGGAACATCGGGTGGTACTCCAGGACAGGGAGGAAAGGCGTCGATTGTAGCCCGTTCCCGGGCCGGGGCTGCCCTGCTTCGGCGCCCCGGCTACGCGCGGCCGGCCCGGTCAACGGCGTCCTGCCCCCATTTTTTTGAGGCACACGCTGAATTCGGTGATGGCGGTCACCCACTTTTGACGGTTAACAGGATCAGCCCTGGTTTTTTCCCGTCCTGGGGCCTATCACCGTAAGGAAACGCTCCAATGCGATGCTCCGGCTTCTCGCCCCCCGCCCTCCGTCCGTGCTGCCTGCCTGGGCGGGCAGGCCTGCTCGTCCTGGCACTGGCTGCGGCCCTCGGCCAGGTCGCCTGGGCCGCCGACACCTCTCCATCGACGACTGCCGCGCGCGCGACCGTCCTGATCGCGCAGGTCACCGTGGAGGGCGTGGGTGATCACCCCGCCAGCGGCATCAGCCGCGCCGCCGTGGAGGCCGTCGCCAACCAGGCGCTGCGTGAGATCAGCCCAACGCTGCCCGCCGCGCTGGATTTCGAGCAGATCCAGCAGATCAGCGCGCGTATCACGCAGACCTACCGCGAAGCGGGCTTTCTGGTGTCGGTGGCGTACGTACCACCGCAGCAGATCGGCGCGCGCCAGACGCTCACCCTGAGTGTCCTGGAAGGCCGGGTGGGCCGGGTGCTGGTGCAGGGCAGCCAGCGCTACCGCGACGACCAGCTCACCGCCAGCAGCCTGGGCCTGATCGGCCGTCCCCTGCGCCGCGCCGAACTGGACCGCGCCCTGCTGTATGCGCGTGACCTGCCCGGGGTGTCGGTTACCTCGGTGCTGCAATCGGGCCAGAACGAAGGCGAGACCGACATCATCCTGGTCGCCCGGGACAGTGATCGTCCCTACGAAATCACCGCCGGCCTGAGCAACCACGGCACCGACAGTACCGGCAAATACCGCGCCGAGCTGGGCGTGAGTGCCTTCAATGCACTGGGCGCCGGCGACGTGCTCGCCGCAACGGTCGGCTACGGGCTGGACCCGGCCGACAGCTGGCAGGCAGCATTGTCATTGAGCGTGCCTTCGGCACAGGTCGATGGGCTGAGCGCCATTGCCGGCGTCAGCCGCAGCGAGATGGAGCTGAACTCCGGGCCGTTCGCCGCCATCGGCATCAAGGGCCCGACCACGCTGTTCTATGCCGGTAGCGACTGGACGTTCATCCAACGCCTGGACCTGCAGATCCAGGCCTCGGCGCGCTGGATCCATGAGGAATCCAGGCTTGAAGGACTGGGCATCGAACTCTCGCGCCATACCTTCGACGTGATCGATGCCGGGGTCACCCTGCGCCACACCGACCGTCGCTGGCGTGGCATGAACCTGGCGCAGCTGTCGGTGCGCAAATCCATCAACGATGAATCCTCGCCCTTCAACTGGCTCTACGCCGCGCACGATTCGTATTTCTGGGTAAGCCGGGTGTCGCTGGCTCGCTTGCAGGCGCTACCGGGAAACCAGCGTCTGCTGCTGCGCGGCAGTGCCCAGTTCACCGATGACGCGCTTACCCCGCTGGAGCAGTTCAGCGTGGGTGGGCCAACCAGCGTGCGCGCTTACCCGCTGTCCACCGCGCTGGGGGATCGGGGCGTGCAGGCCACGTTCGAGTACCAGCTCAGCGCACCGGGTTTTGCCGACAGACCTTCCCCGTTCAATGGCCGCCGCTGGGGTGATCTGCTCGAGGTGAACCTGTTCTACGACTGGGGCCGCACCTCGCCCGCGCCGGACAACCGCCGCATTGGCTTCCAGCCCACCACGGTGGAAGGCGCCGGTCTGGCCATCGGCCTGCGCCTGCCATGGAAGCCGGAACTGCGGCTGGACGTGAGTGGCGCCAAACCGACCGGCAGCTATCGCACCGCCGACAGCCGCAGCACCCAGTACTGGGCGCGGATCAGCACCACTTTCTGAGGCCACCTGCCATGAATCGTATCTACCGTCTCGTGTTCAACCACGCCCTGGGCCAGGTCCAGGTGGTTTCCGAACTCGGCGCCTCTCCTGACACGACGACCGGTGCCACGCGCCGCCTGTCGGCAGGTGTGCGCCTGACCCCGCTGGCGCTGGGCCTGCTGCTGTCCGTCAGCAGCCTCGGCGTGATGGCCCAATCCCTGCCCACCGGCGGCAACATCGTGTCCGGCAGCGGCCAGATCGGCGCGCCCAGCGGCAACCAGCTGATCATCAACCAGGCCAGCGATACGCTGGCGATCAACTGGCAGCGCTTCACGATCGGCGCCGGCCAGAACGTCACCTTCAACCAGCCCGGCGCGAACTCGATTGCACTTAACCGCGTCCTCGGCGTCGACGGCTCCAACATCATGGGCCAATTGGACGCCAATGGCCGGGTCTTCCTGGTCAACCCCAACGGCGTGCTGTTCGGTGCCAGCGCCCAGGTGAACGTCGGCGGCCTGGTCGCTTCCTCCCTGGGTATCAGCGACGCCGACTTCGCCGCCGGCAACTACCGTTTCAAGGGCAATGGCAACAACGCTGCGGTGATCAACCACGGCGCGCTCACCGCAACCGCCGGCGGCGCGATCGCGCTGCTCGGCGGCAGTGTCAGCAACCAGGGCGTGATCGTCGCCAACCAAGGCAGCGTGACGCTGGCCGCCGGCAATGCCATGACCTTGGACTTTGCCGGGAACGGCCTGCTCAACGTCCAGGTCGATGAGGCCATGGTCGATGCCTTGGTGGAAAACCACCAGCTGATCAAGGCCGACGGCGGTCAGGTGCTGCTCACCGCCCATGCCGGCGATGCCCTGCTCAGGACGGTGATCAACAACACCGGGGTCATCCAGGCCCGCACGCTGGGTGAGAAGGACGGCAAGATCGTCCTGCTGGGTAGTTTCGACGGCGGCACCGTGCAGGTGGACGGCACCCTGGATGCCAGCGCGCCGCATGGCGGCGATGGCGGCTTCATCGACACCAGCGGTGCCCACGTGCAGGTGGCCGACACCGCCAAGGTCACCACTGCCGCACAGAACGGCAAAACCGGCACATGGTTGATCGACCCCACCGACTTCACCATCCGCGCCGGCAGCGCCGCCAGAACCGACAGCGGGATCGGCGCAGATACCCTGACCAACAATCTGGCCAATACCAGCGTCACCCTGCAAACGGTTGCAGCAGGCGCTGAAAATGGCGATATCCACGTCAACGCCGATGTCAGCTACGGCCAGAACAAGCTGACACTCAATGCACATGGCAACATCAACATCAATGCAACCGTCTCGGTCAACGGCAGCGGTACGCTGGACCTGAACTACGGTGGCACCGTTGGCAACAGCGCCGCCATACCAGTGGCCGGCAGCACGTTGAATGTCGGCGGGCAGGTGAATTTCGCGCAGACGGGGGCCGGGCTGCTGGCAGTCAACGGCCATGGCTATACCGTCATCAACAGCCTGGCCGCGCTGCAGGACATCGGCACACCTGACAAGCTTGCGGGGCGGTATGCCTTGGGCGCCAATATCGACGCCAGCGCCACCGCCGGTTGGAACGGCGGCGAGGGCTTCAATCCGCTGGGCAATATCGCCAATGCCTTCACCGGGAGCTTTGACGGCCTGGGCCATACCATCAGCAACCTGACCATCAACCGCCCCAGCCAAAGCTCCATAGGCCTTTTTGGTTATGCCGAGAACGCCACACTGCGCAATATAGGCGTGTTGGACGGCAGTATTACCGGCGCAGATGGGGTCGGCGGACTCGTCGGTCATAACATCGCCAACAACGGTACGGCCAGCATCGCCAATGCCTATGCCACCGGACAGGTGCGAGGCAGCAACTACGTCGGCGGACTGGTCGGCTACAACCATGCGAGCAGCGGCACGGCCAGCATCACCCATGCCTATGCCGCCGGACAGGTACGAGGTTGGGACTACGTCGGCGGGCTGGTCGGCTACAACCATGCAAGCAGCGGCACGGCCAGCATCACCCATGCCTACGCCACCGGACCGGTGGGAGGCAACGGGTACGTCGGCGGGCTGGTCGGCTACACCTATGCAAGCAACGGCACGGCCAGCATCACCAATGCCTATGCCACCGGGACTGTCTCCGGCTCCGGCTCCGCCGGCGGCCTGGTTGGTGGGAGTTTGGCCAGCAGCGTCACGAACAGCTTTTACGCGACCACCGATACCGACGGTAACGCCATCAACAGCGGCGGTATCTACACTCCCTTGGGTCAAGGCAAAACGCTGACGGAGCTCAAACAGCAGTCGACGTTTGCCGGCTGGGGTATTGACGACAAGGGCGGCACCGGCTCCATATGGCGAATCTATGAAGGCTCGACAACGCCCTTGCTGCGCAGCTTCCTCAGGGGCGTGACCGTAGATGCCGGTGCCATCAACGGCAAGATCTATGACGGCAGCCTTGCCCTTGGCAACCCCGGCAGCTACACCACCGACATGGCTGTCGTCTTGAACGGCATCCTGAGCTACGCCACCAGCAGCAAGAATGCGGGCACTTACCTAGCCGCCGATGGCACGCTCACGCTCAGCGGGTTGTACTCCGGCCAACAGGGCTACGACATCAGCTATGGCTCGGGTTCGTTGACGATCATCCCCAAGGCCTTGATGGTCACCGGCGTGACGGTCGCGGACAAGACGTATGACGGCATCACCAACGCCACCGTGACGGGCGGCACCTTGAACGGCCTGGTCATCGGGGAAACCCTGAGCCTGTCCGGCATGAGGGGTGCGTTTGACAACAAGAATGCCGGGACCGGCAAGGCAGTGACGGTCAGCGGTGCAACGTTGACCGACGGCACTGGCCTGGCCAGCAATTACACGGTCAGCAACCCGACCAACGTGACGGGCAACATCACGCGCAAGACCTTGACGATTACCGGCATGACGACCCGCAACAGGGTCTATGACGGAACCACCAACATCAACGTAACGGGTGGCACCTTGAACGGCCTTGTCGGCGACGAAACCCTGGGCCTGTCCGGTATACGCGGTGCGGTTGCCGACAAGAATGCGGGTCAAGGCAAGACCGTGACGGTCAGCGGCACCACCCTATCCGATGACACCGGTCTGGCGAGCAACTACACAGTCAGCGACCCAACCGGGCTGACGGCGGACATCACCAAGGCCACGATCAGCGGCATCACCGGCTTGAGCGCCTTCGACAAGATATATGACGGCAGTCTCAACGTCAGCCTCAGTCCCATCAATGCCGTGATCAACGGCAGGATTGCTGGCGATGATGTGCATCTATCCAGTGCCAGCGGCGCCTTCACGGATAAAAACGTGGGCACCAACAAGACCGTCACTATCTCGAAGATTACGCTGGGCGGCAGTGACCTGGGCAACTATGCGTTGGTCAATGACTCCGCAACAGCCACGGCCAACATCACGCCGAAAGCGCTGATGATTACCGGCGTGACGGCTTTCAACAAGGTGTATGACGGCACCACCAACGCCAACGTCATGGGCGGTCTATTGAACGGTCTCGTTGCCGGGGAAACCCTGAGCCTGTCCGGGCTGAGGGGTACGTTTGCCGACAAGAACGCCGGCACCAACAAGGTGGTCACCATCAGCGGCGGAACGTTGACTGATGGTACCGGCCTGGCCAGCAACTACACACTCAGCAACACCCCGACCAGCGCAGCAGCCAACATCACCCGGGCCACCATCAGCTCCGTCACCAGCCTGGTGGCCGACAGCAAGGTCTACGATGGCGGCCTGAGCGCCACCTTCAACTCAGACACGGCCACCTTCAACGGCATGGTCAGCGGCGACAACCTCGCGATCGGAGGCGCCACAGCCACCTTCAGGGACAAGAACGCCGGCACCGGCAAGGCGGTGAACGTTTCCTTGCTGACACTGGGCGGTGCCGATGCGGGCAACTATCTACTGGCAGACAGCACGGCGACCAGTACCGGCACCATCACGCCGAAAGCGCTGACGATTACCGGCATGTCCGCCGTCAACAAAATCTATGACGGCACCAACAGGGCGACCTTGTCGGGCGGCTCGATCAGCGGCCTGGTCGGTTTGGAAACGCTGGGCGTGACGGGCCTGGCGGCCACCTTCGATACCAAGGACGCCGGCACCGGCAAGGCGGTGACGGCGACCGGCTCAACCCTGGTCAACGGCGGCAATGGCGGCCTGGCGGCCAACTACACCATCAGCAACCCGAACGGCCTGATTGCCAGCATCCTCCCCAGAACCTTGACGGTGACGGGCGTGACTGCCACCACGCGCGCTTACGACGGCACCCTGGCAGCCACGCTGTCGGGTGGCAGCTTGAGCGGCCTGGTCAGCGGTGAGACGCTGGTGGTGTCAGGCGGCACCGGCACCTTCGCCGACAAGAACGCCGGCACCGGAAAGGCGGTGACGGTCACCGGTGTGGGCGTTGCCGACGGCACCGGCCTGGCCAGCAACTACACAGTCAGCAACCCGACCGGTGTGACGGGCGACATTACGCCGAAGGTCTTGACCATCACCGGCCTGAGCGCGTCCAACAAAGTCTATGACGGGACCACGGCGGCAACCCTCTCTGGTGGCAGCCTCAACGGCTTGGTAGGGAGCGAAACCATTGGCCTGAGCAGCCTGGCCGGCACCTTCGACAGCGCCAATACCGGCACCGACAAGACCATCACGGTCAGTGCCGCCCTGGACGATGGCAGCCATGGCGGCCTCGCCAGCAACTACAGCGTCACGGCGCCCGCCGGATTGACAGCGGACATCAGCAAGGCCGGCCTGACCATCACCGCTGGCAACGGCAACAAAACCTATGGCCAGAGTGGCGGCCTCGGTGGATACAGTGTTGGTGGCCTGCTCAACAGCGACACGGTGTCTTCGGTCGATCTGGGCAGCAATGGTGCTGCAGCGACGGCCAATGTCGGCAACTACACCATCACCGCCAGCAATGCGGATGGCACGGGGCTGTCGAACTACGACATCACCTATGTCGACGGCGTCCTGAGCATCGGCAACGCCGGGCTGAGCATCACCGCTGGCAACGGCAACAAAACCTACGGCCAGAGTGGCGGTCTCGGTGGTTACAGCGTCGGTGGCCTGCTCAATGGCGATACGGTGGGCAAGGTGGAGCTGGCGAGCATCGGAGCCAACGCAGCTGCCAACGTCGGCGACTACGTGATCACCGCCAGCAGCGCGGATGGCACGGGGCTGTCGAACTACGACATCACCTACGTCGACGGCGTCCTGAGCATCGGCAAGGCCGGGCTGAGCATCACGGCTGGCAAGGGCAACAAAACCTATGGCCAGAGTGGCGGTCTCGGTGGATACAGCGTCGGTGGCCTGCTCAACAGCGACACAGTGTCCTCGGTCGCGCTGGGCAGCAATGGCACGGCAGCGATGGCCAACGTCGGCGACTACGTGATCACCGCCAGCAACGCGGATGGCATGGGGCTGTCGAACTACGACATCACCTATGTCGACGGCGTCCTGAGCATCGGCAAGGCCGGATTGACCATCACCGCCAATGATGGCAGCAGGACGTATGGGCAAACCGGCGGCCTGGCCGGCTACAACGTCGATGGCCTGCTCAATGGCGATACGGTGGACAAGGTGGATCTGGCGAGCATCGGAGCCAACGCCACTGCCAACGTCGGCGACTACACCATCACCGCCAGCAACGCCGATGGCAACGGCTTGTCCAACTACGACATCACCTACGTCGACGGCGTCCTGAGCATCGGCAAGGCCGGGTTGACCATCACGGCCAACGATGCCCGCAGTAACATCGGCCAGATCGCTGCACTGAACGGCCATACCGCCGAAGGCCTGGTCAACGGCGACACCATCGACAGCGTTGCTCTCAGCAGCGAGGGACGTGATACCGGTGCCCGCCCCGGCCGCTATGCGATCCTCGCCAGCGATGCGCAGGGCGGCCGCTTGGGCAACTACGAGATCCGCTACCGCCCCGGCACGCTGGACATCGTCGGGGTGTGGCCGGCGCAGGCACGGCAGGTGGCACGCGAGGTCGCGGCCAATCTGCCGACGCCCGCGAGGATCCCGTTGGCGGAGCCGTCCACCACGCCGTTGTACCGCATGAGCCAAGCGGCCATCCGTCCCGTCGAGGATCGCTGCACGTCCTTGGCCGGGAGTTGCCTGCGCCAGCCGCCGGAATGATCGCCGGCGTGGGATAGCAGGAAGGCGCATCCACCGGATGCGCCTTCTTGTCATTTACCGTTCGACCGCCAGGTCACCGGATGAAGCATCCGCTCACCGGTTGATCACATAGTCCGCAATGATCCCGGTGGCGATGGCGACCAGCAGCAGGTTGCCGCGGTCGTCGCGGATCCAGTGGTGGTCGCGCGGCGGGCGGCGCACCGAATAGCGGCTGTAATCGTTGACCACGTACACCGGGCCGCCGTAGTACTCACGGTAACGGTGGCCGCGCGCCCAGCCGTAGGAGCCATAGCCCGGCGCCGGGCGATAGACCACACGCGGCGGCGGCGGGCCCGGACGGTAGTAACCACGATTGTCGTAGCGATGGTCGTAACGGCGGTCATGGCGGACCTCGCGACGGTCATGACGGTCATGACGATCGTGCCGGTCATGGCGATCGTGGCGGTTGTCGCGGCGGTCATCACGCCACTCCCGGCGGTCGTGACCGCGGCCACGGTGGTCATCGGCAAAGGCCGGGGCCACGGTGCCTAAGGCCAGCAGCGAGGCAACCGCCCCTACTACAAATCGATTCATGCGCATGACTGGCCTCGCTTGGTGGGTTGATGGCTCCATCATGCGGACGTCGTCTGAACGGTCTCCGGCTGGAAACGGTTTCCAATTCAAGGGCTTTGACCCCGCATTCAGGCGGCGGCAAGCCCCAGGGCCGGTGGCTCCCGGCGGTCCTGATCGCTTCCGGCTATAATCGGGACATCCTTTTCTTCCATCTGTTCCTGTTCCGTATGGAACGGGCGCAGGGTTGCGCCTTCGGAGACCTCATGTCCTCGCAATACATCTACACCATGAACCGCGTCAGCAAGGTGGTCCCGCCCAAGCGGCAGATCATCAAGGACATCTCGCTGTCGTTCTTCCCGGGTGCCAAGATCGGCCTGCTCGGCCTGAACGGCTCGGGCAAGTCGACGGTGCTCAAGATCATGGCCGGCGTGGATACCGACTTCGAGGGCGAAGCCCGTCCGCAGGCCGGCATCAAGGTCGGCTACCTGGCCCAGGAACCGGAGCTGGACCCGACCAAGACCGTGCGCGAGTCGGTCGAGGAAGGCGTGGGCGAGGTGTTGCAGGCCCAGGCCGCGCTGGACGCGGTGTACCTGGCCTATGCCGAGGAAGGCGCCGACTTCGACAAGCTGGCCAAGGAACAGGAGCGCCTGGAGGCGATCCTGGCCGCCGGCGACGCGCACACCCTGGAAAACCAGCTGGACGTGGCCGCCGATGCGCTGCGCCTGCCGCCGTGGGAAGCCGTGGTCGGCACCCTGTCCGGTGGTGAAAAGCGCCGCGTGGCGCTGTGCCGCCTGCTGCTGCAGAAGCCGGACATGCTGCTGCTCGACGAACCGACCAACCACCTGGACGCCGAGTCCGTGGAATGGCTGGAACAGTTCCTGGCGCGCTACACCGGCACCGTCGTGGCGGTCACCCATGACCGCTACTTCCTGGACAACGCCGCCGAGTGGATCCTGGAACTGGACCGCGGCCGCGGCATTCCGTGGAAGGGCAACTACACCGACTGGCTGACCCAGAAGGACGACCGCCTGCGCCAGGAAGACAACCAGGAAAAGTCCCGCCAGAAGGCGATCCAGAAGGAACTGGAATGGTCGCGCCAGAACGCCAAGGGCGGCCGTACCAAGGGCAAGGCGCGTCTTGCCCGCCTGGAAGAGCTGCAGTCGGTGGATTACCAGAAGCGCAACGAGACCAACGAAATCTTCATCCCGCCGGGCGAGCGCCTGGGCAATGCGGTGATGGAGTTCAAGAATGTCTCCAAGAAGTTCGGTGATCGCCTGCTGTTCGACGATCTGAACTTCCTGGTTCCCGGTGGCGCGATCGTCGGCATCATCGGTCCCAACGGTGCCGGCAAGTCGACCCTGTTCAAGATGATCACCGGCCAGGAAAAGCCCGATACCGGCGAGATCGTGGTCGGCCCGACCGTCAAGCTGTCCTACGTGGACCAGAGCCGCGACGCGCTGGAAGGCAACCACAACGTCTTCCAGGAAATCGCCGGCGGCCTGGACATCCTCAACATCAACGGCGTGGAGATCCAGTCGCGCGCGTACATCGGCCGCTTCAACTTCAAGGGCCAGGACCAGCAGAAGCTGGTTGGTTCGCTGTCCGGTGGTGAGCGTGGCCGCCTGCACATGGCCAAGACCCTGCTGCAGGGTGGCAACGTGCTGCTGCTCGATGAACCGTCCAACGATCTGGACATCGAAACCCTGCGTGCGCTGGAAGATGCATTGCTGGAGTTCCCGGGCAACACCTTCGTCATTTCGCATGACCGCTGGTTCCTGGATCGCATCGCGACCCACATCCTGGCCTTCGAAGGCAACTCGCACGTGGAGTTCTTCCAGGGCAACTACCGCGAGTACGAAGAAGACAAGCGCCGCCGCATGGGCGACGACGCCGCGCCGAAGCGGCTGCGCTTCAAGGCGCTGAAATAAGGGAATGAAGAACGGCCGCGCACTGCGCGGCCGTTTGCATTCCGGTAGGTCACGACCGTGGGTCGTGACGCAGACGCGCACCGTGCGGCTGTTTTGCATTCCGGTAGGTCACGACCGTGGGTCGTGACGCCTTATCGTCACGAGATTCCACCATGTCCCTCCCCGAACGCCTGTTCCAGCTGCAGCAGCACGGCACCACCGTGCGCACCGAGTTGCTGGCCGGCCTGACCACCTTCCTGACGATGTCCTACATCGTCTTCGTCAACCCGGACATCCTGGCCACCACCGGCATGGACCCGGATGCCGTGTTCGTCGCCACCTGCCTGGCCGCCGCGCTGGGTTCGCTGGTGATGGCGTTCGCGGCCAATTTCCCGGTCGGCATGGCCCCCGGCATGGGCTTGAATGCGTTCTTCGCGTTCACCGTGGTCGGCGCTGCCGGGCTGCCCTGGCAGCAGGCACTGGCCGCTGTCTTCATTTCCGGCCTGGTGTTCCTGGTGCTGTCGCTGACGGGCGTGCGCGCCTGGCTGGTGGCGGGCATTCCGCCCTCGCTGCGGGCGGCGATCGTGGCCGGCATCGGCCTGTTCCTGGCGATCATCGCGCTGCAGAAGTCCGGCGTGATCATTGCCAACACCGACACCCTGGTCGCGCTGGGCCCGCTCAATACCGCACCGCCGCTGCTGGCGCTGGCAGGTTTCCTGCTGATCGCCGTGCTGGAGGCGCGGCGGGTGCGCGGCGCGATCCTGATCGGCATCCTGGCGGTGACGGGCGCGGCATGGGCCTTGGGCGAGGTGCAGTACACCGAGCTGATCTCGCTGCCGCCGAGCCTGGCCCCGACCTTCCTTCAGCTCGATCTGCCCGGGCTGCTGCACCACGACGGCGGCGCGCCGATGGCGGTGCTGCTGCAGGTGGTGCTGGTGTTCGTGCTGGTGGAAGTGTTCGATGCCACCGGCACGCTGTACGGCGTGGTCGGTCGTGCCGGCCTGCTCAAGCTGCCGGGCGCACAGAAACGCTTCGGACGGGCCCTGTTGGCCGACAGCACCGCGATTGTGGCCGGCTCATTGCTCGGGACCAGCAGCACCACCGCGTTCGCCGAAAGCGCCTCGGGCGTGCAGGCCGGTGGCCGCACCGGCCTGACCGCGCTGGTGGTGGCCGCGCTGTTCCTGGCGGCGCTGCTGTTCTCGCCGCTGGCCAAGATGGTGCCCGGTTACGCCACCGCGCCCGCCCTGCTGTTCGTGGCCGGGCTGATGCTGCGCGAACTGGTGGACGTGGAATGGGGCGACCTGACCGAGTCCGTTCCGGCTGCGCTGTGCGCGTTGGCGATGCCGTTCACCTACTCGATCGCCAATGGCCTGGCGTTCGGCTTCATCGCGTATGCGGTGCTGAAGGCCGGCACCGGGCGCTGGCGCGAAGTGCATCCGGCCGTGTGGCTGGTGGCCGGCCTGTTCGTGCTGCGCTACGCGCTGGAATGAGCCAGCTACGCTGAGCGTCGTCGGCGCAAGCGGGGGTTCACCCCTCTACAACGCGGCTCTGGGATGATGGCGGCATGAGCGACTCCCCCGTGTTTCCCGATCTGCCTTCGCCCTTGCGTCGCCGGCTGCTGCGCGCGGCGCTGCTGGCGCCGGCGGTCGGCGCGCTGGCCGCCCTGCCCGGCTGCTCGATCCCCACCCAGGTCGATGGCACGTTCCTGCAACCCTGGCGCAGCCACCTGGACTGGACGATGGCCGATTGGCAGCGCTCGGTGCAGCTGGCACAGCGGCTGGGTTGCAAACAGCTGGTGCTGCAGTGGGCGGGCATCCACGGCGCCCCGGAAGGCGATTGGCAGTTGCCCGATGCCAGCCTGCGGATGGTGTTCACCGCTGCGGGCGAAGCCGGCATGACGGTGCGGATGGGGCTGCCGTTCGAACAATCCTGGTGGAAGGCGATCGGCGGCGATGACGCCACCCTGCAGGCCTTCTTCGCCGACAGCCTGGGGCGTGCGCAGCAGTGGCTGGCACAGGCGCCGTGGGCGCGCCTGCAGGCCTTCGGCGGCTGGTACGTGCCCTATGAAATCGAGCAGTACCACTGGGCCGACGCTGCACGCGTGCAGGGATTGGCGCAGTGGCTGCATGGCCTGCAGCAGGCCGCGCATGCGCAGGGCGGCGACTGTGCGATCTCCACCTACTTCAGCCGGCTGGAAACCACGGGCCGCCTCGAGACGGTGTGGGCCACCGTGCTGGACCGGGTGCCGCTGCGGCCGATGGTGCAGGACGGCGTGGGCGTTGCCGGCGCCGGCAACGTGCAGCAGCTCAAGCCGCTGCTGGCGATGCTGACCCAGCGCGGCGTCGCATTCGATGCGATCGTGGAGCTGTTCCGCGAACTGCCCGGCGAGAACAGCGACGGGACCCAGTTCAAGGGCGAGACCGCCGATGCGACGCGGATCGAACGGCAGCTGGCCTGGGCGGCCGACAGCGGTGCCGAGCACGTCCTGGTGTACGCGCTCGACCCGTGGTTGTCGCAGGACACGCCGCAGGCCAAGGCGCTGCGGCGGCACTGGGGGTTGTAGGGCGCGCGTTGGGCGTACCGACCAACGGTCGGTAGCTACCGGGGCCGCCGCGGTTACAACGTGCGGCCGATGATCTCGCGCAGGATTTCGCTGCTGCCACCGAAGATGCGCAACGCACGTGCGTCGGTCCAGGCGCGGCCGATACCGTATTCACTGCTGTAACCGTAGCCGCCGTGCAACTGCAGCAGATCATCGAGCACCGCCCCCTGCAGTTCGGTGGCGTTGAGCTTGGCCATCGCCGCGACCGTGGCATCCAGCCGGCCCTGCATCTGCAGCCCCAGGCACTCGTCCAGGAAGCTGCGCAGCATCGCCAGCTTCGCCGCCGCATCGGCGAGGACGAAGCGGGTGTTCTGGTGGTCGATCAGGAAGCGGCCGAACGCCTTGCGCTGACGCACGTAGGCCACGGTCTCCGCCAGCATGCCTTCGGCCGACGCCGCCGCACGCAGGGCGATGGCCATGCGCTCGGCGGCCAGCTGTTCGCCCAGGTAGTCGAAGCCGCGCTGTTCGTCGCCGAGCAGATGCGAGACCGGCACCGCCACGTTCTCGAAGAACACCTCGCTGGTGTCCTGTGCGTGCTGGCCGATCTTGGCCATCGGCGCGCCGCGGGTGACGCCGGGCAACGCAGTGTCCACGCAGAACAGGGTCAGCCCGCGCGCGCCCAGCTCGGGCGCTACCGTGGCGACCACCACCACGACGTCGGAATTGCTGCCGTTGGTGATCCAGGTCTTCTGGCCATTGAGCAGGTAGTGATCGCCCTGGCGCTCGGCGCGGGTGCGGATCGCCTTGAGGTCGCTGCCCGCACCGGGCTCGGTCATGGCGATCGCACCGATCGCTTCGCCGCGCGCCATCGCCGGCAGCCAGCGCTCGCGTACCGGCGCGCTGGCGTACTGCATCAGGTACGGCGCGACCATGTCCGAGTGGATCGAGAAACCGATGCCCAGGTAGTTGGCGCGCGCCAACTCTTCGATCACGCAGGCGGCGTGGCCGAAATCACCGCCGAGACCGTAGGGCTCAGGCAGCTGGCAGTTGAGCAGGCCGGCCTCGCCCGCCGCGCGCCACAGCGCGCGCGGGGTGATGCCATCGCGTTCCCACTGCGCGTAGTGCGGGGCGATCTGCGCGGTGATGAAACGCCGCACCTGCTCGCGGAACAGTTCGTGGTCTTCGCGGAATACCGGACGCGACTGCATGGGTCAGCGGCCCACCGCGTCGGTGCCGCTGAGCTGGCCCTGCAGGATCGGGGCAGTGGCGCTGCCGGTCAGGAACAGGCTGTAGTGGTCCCCCGGTTGCAGGGCCGGCAGTGCCACCGGTGCGCTCTCCTTGCCGCCGCACCCGGCAACCAGGCGCGCCTTGACCGGGTTGATGCCGCGCGCGCTGCTGCTGCCGGCGGCGACCGCCGGGAACACCACCGCGCCCTTGTCGGCCATCGCCAGGCGGCCCTGCGGACAGCCGCTGGCAAGATTGTAGAAGCGGATCTCCGCCTTGAGCGCGTCGCTGGTGCCACCGCCGTCGGCGAGCGCGAGCAGCGGTTTGGACGGTGCCGCCGGGTCCAGCACCAGCGTGCTGAAGCTGCCCGCCGCGACCTTGGGCTGGCTGCGCGGGGTACCGGCCACGCGCAGGGTGAACGGCTTGCCGCCCTCGACGATGGCATAGCGGGTCGCCCGCGTGGCCGGGCCGATGCTCTGCTCGGCGCCGTTGCCCACCGCGACCTTGAGCGCGGCACTGCCGGGATTGAGCACGCGCACGAAGGCCGAGCCGGCCGGCGGCCGCGGGGCATAGAGCTGGGCCAGGCGGCCTTCCTGGCCGGCGGGCTGGGCATGGCCGGCCAGCGGCGCAAGCGCCAGCAGGGCAAGGGCGAACGGGATCGGAGAGAGCTTCATCGTTTGGGTTCCTGGCTGCGGAGCGTGCGCGCCAGTGCATAGCGCTGCTCGAGTTGGCGGCGATCGACCTTGTTGCTGTTGCCGGTCGGCAACGCATCCACGGCGATCAGTTCAGAGGGAATCATGTAGGGCGGAACCCGGCGGCCGAGCTGTTCCTTCCAGTCCTGCAGCGCATCCGGCAGCGGCTGCACCACGCCCTCGCCGGGCCGGGACAGTTCGACGAAGCCGATCATGCGCACCAGGCTGCCGTCGGGCCGGCGCAGCACCACCGCCGCACCCGCCACTACACCGTCGAGGGTGGAGAGTGACGCGTCCACTTCGGCCAGCTCGATGCGGTAGCCGTTGAGCTTGATCTGGTCGTCCTTGCGCCCGCGGAAATACACCCGGCCCTGGTCGTCGAGATCGCCAAGGTCACCACTGCGGTACGCACGCTTGCCGTGATGCTCGAACAACACCCCCTGGTCGAGATCCGGTCGATCCAGATAACCGCGCATCACGTGGTCGCCGGACATGCAGATCTCGCCGTCGTCGATGAAGACCTCGGCGTAGGGCTTGGCCACCCCGATCGGGAACGGGTTGGGCGCGGCCGCACGCAGGGCCGGGTCGATCTCCACCCAGGTGGTGGAACAGGTGGCCTCGGTGGGACCGTAGGAGTTGATGATGCGCGCCTGTGGAAAACGCGCCCACAGTTCTTCGGCCACGCGCGGGGTCAGCGATTCGGCACCGAACACGAACACCTGCAGCGACGGCAGGTGCTCGGCGTTGAAGCGCGGGTTGAGCATCTGCTGGCGCACGAACGAAGGCGTGGACGCCCACACCGCCACCGCCGACTGACGCAGGTGTTCGACAAACCGTTCGCTGTCGGCGATCACCTCGCGCGGGCACAGCACGCAGCTGCCGCCGGTGCCAAGCGCACCGCACAGGTCGAACAGCGAGAAGTCGAAGCTGAAGAGCATCTGGTTGAGGAAGGCCGGCGCCTCGCCCAGCTGCAGGCAGTCGGTGATCCAGCCGGTGAACAGCGCCACGCTGTCGCGGCCGATCTGCACCCCCTTGGGGTCGCCGGTGCTGCCCGAGGTGAACATGATGTAGGCCAGGTCCGGCACGCTCAGCGCGCGCGGTACGTCGGCCCCGGGCCCGAAGGTGTCCGTCGCCGCATCGTAGACCGCGCCGGCATGGGTGAGCTGGGTGATGCGCTGAAGACGCGCCGCCGGGTTGATGGTGTCCACCGGCACATAGGTGACGCCCATCTGCAGGCAGCCGAGCATGGCCACCACGAAGGCGGACTGCTTGTGCCCGGAGATCACCAGCGCATGCCCCGGCAGCACGCCGGCCGCCTGCGCGCGCACGACCCATGCCTGGGTCGCCGCATGCAGCGCGGCCCAGTCCAGGGTGCCGTCGGCGTCGTGCAGCGCCGGCGCATGCGGCGCGTGCTCCAGCGCGACGAAGCGGCAGTGGTCGAAATCGAAACGCATGCGGGTGCCTCCTGCAGGTGGGGGATGGCTCAGCGCTGGTGCGCGGCCACGTAATCGGCCAGCACCTGCACCGAGTCGACCAGCGCATCGATCTCATCCACCGGCAACGTCACGCCGAGGCGGTCTTTGACTTCGACCATCAGCTGCACCTTGGACATCGAGTCGAACAGCGACTCCATGTATTCGTCCGGCTGCACGCGGGTGCCGATCACTGCTTCGACGATGTCGATCAACTGGGCCTGGAGGGTCTGGATATCCATCGGGTTCACCTTGTCAGAACTGGAAGTAGAGGAAACGGGATTCTTTGTGCAGGCTCAGCAGCGACAGCCCCAGCATCAGCAGCATCACCAGCAGCCATTGCCAGTTGGGCTGCCAGCGCATCCACGCGCGCGGGGCCGGGCTCGGCTTGGCCAGCGACGGACCATACACGCCCATGATCTGCTGGGCGTTCGGTGCCAGCCAGACAATGGCCAGCAACACCAGGATGTAAAGCAGCTGCACGTGGTGGCCGGCCAGCAGGCGCCAGCTGTCGGCCAGGCCCATGCCGCCAAGGTAGCCCAGGTTCTCGAGGCTTTCCCAGCCGCGCATGCCGAACATGCCCTGGACCAGCTCCCACGCATCGTGCACGCCATCGGCGCGGAAGAACGCCTGCGCCACCAGCACCGCGGCGAAGGTGAGCAGCACGTAGCCGGCGTGCTGGTACCAGCGCAGCTGGCGCAGCGCGGCCGGCTTGCGGCCGACGACGAACACGCGCCAGGCATGGTTGATGGACAGGTAGCCGGCATGCAGCAGGCCGAAGATCAGGAACTGCAGGCCCGCGCCGTGCCAGATGCCGGCCAGGCCCATCGCCCACACCGTGGGCAGCACGATCATCGAGGCGAAGCCGCCGGCCGACGCCACCGCGGTCGGTCCGGTGGCACGCCCGTGGCGGGTACGCCAGCGTGTCACCGCCATCGCCACCGGGTAGTACAGGTAGGCGGTGATGTAGCGGGTCAGGGTCATGTGCCAGCGCGCCCAGAAGTCGATCACGCTGCTCGCCTTGTACGGCGAATTGAAGTTCAGCGGGAAACGGATGCCGAACATCCGGGCCAGGCCCAGCGCCATGTCCGAATAGCCGGAGAAGTCGAAGTACAGCTGCAGCGCATAGCTGAGCGCGGTGGCCCAGGCGCCCCAGAACTGGACCTCGCCGGTGGCCGCGAAGCCCGCATCCGCATACGGGGCGATGCTGTCGGCCAGCAACACCTTCTTGGCCAGCCCGATCACGAACAGCATGCCCCCCACCGACAGATTGTCGGCGTGGAAGCGGTAGGTTTCGCGCTTGCTGAACTGCGGCATCATCTCCTTGTGGTGGAGGATGGGGCCGGCGATCAGGTGCGGGAAGAAGGTCACGAACAGCACGTAGCTGAGCGGGCTGCGGTCGTTGACCACGCCGGCGCGGCAGTCGAGCAGGTAGCCGATCTGGGTGAAGGTGAAGAAGGAAATACCCAGCGGCAGGATCAGCGCATCCATCGGGCCGACGTTCAAGCCCATCTCGCCGACGAAGTTCACCATCGCCGCGAAGTACTTGTAGTGCACCAGCAACAGCAGGTCGGCGGCCACGCCGAGTGCGGTGGCCAGCAGCTGCAGCTTCGGCCGTTTGGCCAGCGACAGGATCACCAGGCTGACTAGGTAGTTGAAGACGATCGAGCCGGACAGCAGGATCACGAACTGCGGGTTCCACCAACCGTAGAACACGATCGAGGCCACGCACAGCCACAGCGCGGCCAGGCGTGGCCGCACCGCACCCAGGGCGTAATGCACGCCCAGTGCGATCGGCAGGAAAACCAGCAGGAACAGGAAGGAGTTGAAAAGCATCGTCCGTAGCGCTCAGTCGATCTCGGCCAGCGTTGCCTGCTCACCGTCGGTCAACGGCAAGGACAGGGCCATTTCAGAAAATTCCCAGACCACCAGCTTCAGCGTCGGTGGCCATTGCGCGCGTTGCGGCCAGGCGGCCAGCAGCGCGCCGGAGAACTGCCCGCCATCCAGGCTCTGGTTCCACACCTCGCGCCCGAGCGCGTTGCCCAGGCGTTCGGCGAACAGGCTGCGGCGGCCGTTGGAGCTGCCCAGCAGCAGCACCTCCACCGGCGGGGTGTCATCGAGCAGGCCACCACTGCGCAGCGGCGCAATCACCTGTTCCGGCTCCTGGTCGAGCGCCGGGCGCCAGGCCGGTGGCGCCTTTTCCAGCCCGGCCAGCACGATCAGATCGCCCATCCGCGGGTTGGCCGGCCCGGGTGCGCCGACCTCGAAGGCCTGCCCGCCCGGGCCACCCAGCAGCGGCAGCGCGGAGGCCGCCACGGCGTCGGCGGCACGCTGGGCGCCGAGCCGGTTCATGTGCACGTCGGTACGGAAGAACATCGGCGCGTCGGCGCCCTGCAGCACCGGCAGCAGGTCGGTCGAAGGCACCTGCGCGGCGTGCAGCGCCTGCTGCCACTGGCCGAGCCGCGCCCGCATGCTCGCCGAATGGCGCAGCCCGCAGGTGTGTGCCTGTTCGACCCGCGACTTGTCCGGCACCACCACCACCAGCACCTGTACACCCTGCGCCTTGAGCTGGGCCGACCAGTGCTGCATCAGCCGCACGCGCTGGGCCAGCACCTGCGCGCCGGCACCGGGCTGTGGTCGCAGGCCATCGCGGTAGAACAGCCAGTCCGGGCAGCCGAGCGCAACCTGCGGGCCGAGATCGCCCAGCAGGCGATAGCGCAGCGCCGCCGTGGCCAGGTCGGCCTGGGCCTGTACCGGCAGCTTGAGCGCTTCGTTGATCGCGCGGCCGGCTTCGCCGTCGGCCCAGCGCGCCGGGGCCAGCGACGCGGCGGGGATCTTCGCCTTGCCCAGCATCCAGCCGCCGGCGAGCAGGCCGATGACCAGCAGCACGATCACCACCACGGTGGTGGGAAGATGGGCACGGGCCGGCGCGGCCGGTGGCAGGGGCGCGGGCGCGCCGGGACGTGCACTCATCGGGTTACTGCCCCAGTGCCTTGTTCAAGCGCGCGGTCCATTGCTGGGGCGTCATGATCGAGGCGTTGTCCCACTGGCCCTGCGCCTGCGGGCCGAACCCGTACACCGGTTCGAACATCTGCCAGACCAGCACCTGCGGGGGATTGGTGCGGAAGTCATCGGACTCCAGATACTCCAGCAGCATGATCCACGGCCCGACGTTGCCGGCCTTCCAGTTCACTGTCACCGGACGGTCCAGCGCATTGGAGAGCTTCTGCGGGAAACCGAAATAGGGCTGCACCATGCTGTGCCCGGTCACGTGCACCGGGGCCTTGCCGCTGTCGAGCAGACCCTGCGATTCCGCGACGCGGCGGACGGTGAAGGTCTCGCGGCCGACCGCGGCACGCTGTTCCGGCGGCAGGAACAGTTCCGCCAGGTCGCCATAGCGGCGTTCACGGGTTTCCTTGCCCAGCGGCGTGCCCGAGCCCGGTTCACCCGCGAGGTTCGGGACGGCCTGCTTGATCCGTGCCGCCAGCGCATCGGCGGTGGCATCGGCGGCGGCCTGGGTCCAGTGCTGGTCGCTGCGATAGAACACGTCGCTGCCCGCGGCGTGGACGCCGGCCAGTACCTTGCGCGCGTCCAGCGCCTCGACGCCGGCCTTCTGCAGCGAGCCCAGCAGCGTGTCGTAGCGCTTTTCAACCGAGGCGCTCACCACCTTGCCCTCGGGCAGGCGATCTTCGTAGAACAGCACCTTGTCCGGCAGCAACAACAGTTCCAGGCGGATGCCGCGTGCGGCAAGGCGGGCCTTGGCCTCGGCGATCAGGCGGGTCGACGAGTCGACTGCCTGCATGTCCACGTCACTGAGGCTGCCCCACGCCGGAAACAACCAGCCGTCCTTGCCGACCAGCACGATGGCCGAGTCGTCCTTGGCGGCCGCGGCCGGCGGAGTGGGCTTGGCCGGTGCCTGCGCCTGCGCGGCACCCGCACCGGCCAACGCGCACAACACCGCCAGCAGCGGCAGGCGCGCACGCAGGCGACGGCGTGGCGAGGTGGGTTCGAACGGGGAATGCTTGTCCATGTCGATCATGCCTTTTCCATGTCAGTAGTACAGGGTGGCGGTGGCGAACAGCCCCTTGGCGCGCTGCGTATCGCCGCCGCCCAGGGCGAACCGGTACTGCACGGCCAGGTCCAGGTAGGACCGTGCCGCGTTGTAGTGGTCCTCGCGGAACCAGTAGCGCACGCCCACGCCGGGACCCGCACCCAGCGACCAGCTGCGATCGGTGTCGGAGAGGTCGAAGGACTGCGCGCCGATCAGCGGATACGTGATGCCCCGCACCTTCGAGCGCTGGTCGATCCAGTCCGCGCCGATCACCAGATACGGACTCAGTACCCAGCGGGTCTGCTCGGCGCCGAAGCGATAGCTGCGTCCTGCGCGCAGTTCGGCCGCGCCGAACCACTGCTGGCGACGCAGGCGCCCCTCGGAATCGGTCAGCCGCGCGACCGTGTCGCCGTTGCTGTCGATCTGATCGACGGTGAACTGCGCACGGTTGTCATCCCAGGTGAAGCCGGCCTGGGCGTAACCGCTGAGCGTCCACCACTGGTTGACGTCGGTACGCACACCGGTGCCGTGGTAGAAGCCGTAGGTCAGGTAGGACATCCAGCCGCCGGCGTTGTCCTTCAGCCGGTAGCGGGCCGCGGTGGTCATCTGCAGCGGCTGGCTCGACTCCACCTGGATGCGGCACTGGATGGCCGCCGAATCCGGATAGACGCCGCCGTTGCGGGTCGCCGTGCCAAGGAACTGGCGGCGCTCGAGGCCGGCGCTCAGTCCGGTCTGGCCGAAGGTGTAGCGCGCGCCGAACGAGCCGATGGTGGACGGCCACCCGGCGATCGAACGCGAGCGGCTGAGTCGCTCGGCGCGCGCGCGTGCATCCTCGCTGGGAATGCCGGTGCACGGGTCGATCGCCTGCAGCGATTCGAAGGTGCCGCCTTCGTCGTACAGGGTGTTGGCCAGGCGCGCATACAGCTCCAGCGTGCCATGGCGGTTGTTGGTTTTCTCGGGTCGCCAGAACGCTTCGAGCGTGCCGAACACCGAATCGCCGGGGGTGCTGATCGCCGCACCGCCCAGGTTGGTCGCCGCCTGGCGTGCGCCCCGGTAGCCGGCCGACAAGGTCATGCCCCACTCGCGCGAGTAGTTGGCGATGGAACTGCGCGTGTTGTAGCGCTGCGCGGTGTCCAGCGGCAACGTGCCTGCGTCGGCACTGTCGATCGCACCGCGCAGCAGGGTCACCGCCTCGGTATGTTGGCCCAGCGCAGCGTTGGCGTAGGCCTGGTCCAGCACCACCGTCGGCGGTGCCTTGCCGGTCGCCTCGGCCGCCTGGAAATCGCCCAGTGCATGGCGTGGTTCACCGGCGCGCTGGTTGAGATAGCCACGTTGCATCAGCAGGCCGGCATCCTCCGGCGTGGTGGCCAGTGCAGTATCCAGGCGCTGGCGCGCTTCGGCCTGCTGGCTGCGGTCGCCCGCGGCCAGCGAGGTGGTCAGCAAGGCCTGCAGCGGCGCGCTGTCCTGCGCGGCCTGCACGGCCTTGCGCGCCTCCTCGATGGCCTGCTGGTAGTCCTGCCGGCCAAAGGCCGCATAGGCACGCTGGGCTGCGCCACCCTCGCCCTGCAGGTCGGTCGGGGTCAGCTCGCATTGCGTGCCATAGGGCGTTTCACGGCATTGCTGGATCGGTGCCGGATAGGTCGCCTCGGTGAGCGCCAGGCCCGGCCGCGCCGAGCGCAGCGCGCGGGTGCGCAGGGCCACCGCATCGGCAATGGCGCGGCGGGTATCGGCATCTTCATCCGTCAGCGGATCGGCCTTCAGCGGTGCCAGCAGCTGCTCGGCACGGTCGCGGTCGCCCGCGGCCAGGGCCGCATCCACCGCCAGCAGCCGCACGTTGCGCTGCTGCTGGCCATCCAGCCAATCCTGCGCAAGCACGCGGTCGAAATCCGCATTGGCCTGCGCACTGCGTCCCAGCCGCTGCTGCAGGTAACCGCGCATCACCAGGGCGTTGGTGTCGTCGGCGTCCTGCGCGATCGCGTCGGAGGCGGCATCGACCGCCTCGGGCAGCTGGTCGCTGAGCAGCAGCGCGGTCATCAGCAGCAGGCGATGGCTGCCCGACTCCGGGGCCAGTGCCACGGCCCGGCGTGCGGGCGCCACTGCATCCTGTGGACGCAGGGCGATCAGCGCCTGGTAGCCTTCCTGCGCAGGCACCACGGCCTGCTCGCGCTGGATGCGCAGCTGCGCGGCGAGAATATCGGTGCGGTTCGGTGCGCCCAGCGTCAATGCCGTGGCGGCGGCCTGCTGCGCCTCATCGAGCTTTCCGCCCGCCTCCAGCGAGGCCACCCACAAAATCGCCCAGGCACCCTGCTGCGGCTGCTGGCGGAACGCCTGCTCGGCCTTGCTGGCGGCTTCTTCCATGCGGTCGCTGTTGAACGCCTCGTAGGCCTGTGCCGCCAACGGGAACGCGCGCTGGTAGGCCAGTTCGGCCGCGGTCGGGCGGGCCGCGGCAGCCCCACGCACGCCGGCGCCGGTGGCGGTGCCGCCACGCGGGGCGGCGGCGGCCAGCCCCGGCAGGGCCGGATCGGCAATGCCATCGGCGATCGCACGCCGTGCCAGCGCACGCACCTCGTCGGCACGGCCCAGCTTCTGCGCCGCATAGATCTGTAGCAGCCGCAGCCGCGCCACGTCCGGGCGCAGGCGCACTGCTTCGCTGGCCGTGCGGTAGGCCTGCTGGAAATCGCCGCGGTCGTACGCGCCGAATGCCTGCTCGGCGATGCGGTATGCGTTCCCCGACAACGGAAGCGGTTCCTGTGCGAAGGCACTGGCGCTGCCCAGGCCGATCAGGCCCAGGGCGATCACGCTGGAAAGCAGGGTGGTTCTCATACCTTCAGCTCTCCGTCGGCGCTGTATTGAGGTTGGCCGGAACGGCGATGCTGCTCGCGCACCGCCTCGGCGATCGCCGCTTCGGTGGCCACGCCGTGCTTGACCAGGTAGTCGCCGATGCGCCCGTCGCGCTGTGGCTTGTACTCGTCCAGCACGCGTTCGAACTGGTCGCGGGCGATCAGGCGCATTTCCACCAACAGATCGCCCAGCAACGGCACCGCGTCGATGCGGTAGGTTTCACCGCTGATCAGGCGCAGGCCGGCATTGATCTCGCTTTCGCGCGCGATCGACTGTTCCACGGCAGTGGCGTGCACGTCGTGCAGCAGCTGTGCCTGCTCGGCCTCGCTGAGCGGGTTGGCCACCGCGACCGACAACGTGTCGGCCGTGCTGCCGGGCAGCGGCAACAGGCGCCACTGCACGCACGCTTCCACCGAGAGCGGGAACTGCCCGGCCTGCAGGTAGTCCACGTCGATGACGGCACGCGCCAGGTCGCCCTGGAACGCGATGGCTTCGGCCAGCGTTTCATCGTCCAGCCAGCCCTGCGAGACCAGGATGCGGCCCAGCGGCTGCTGGCGCCCGCCCTGCTGCTGCTGCAGCGCTTCTTCCAGGCGCTCCGGCTCGACCGCCTGCCAGGTGGTCAGCAGTTCGCCCAGCCGCTTGCGGGTCTGCACCAGCTGCGAGGCACTGGGGAAATCGTGCATGGTCTTGTCCCACACCATGCGCTTGCCGAACAGCAGGTAGAGCAGGAACATGCGCCACGCGCGCGCGGTGGCCATGAAGTTGATCATGTTGCCGACCACCATGCGCGGGATCGACATCAACGCGTGTTCCCATCCGTACAGCTTGTTGACGAAGTAGAAGCGCTGCACCACGCGGCTGGCCAGGGCGGCGGTGGTGATCAGGGCGATGTTCATCTGCCAGGTACCGGCCTGGAAGATGGTCGGGAACTGGGTGGTCCACACCCCGGTCACCTTGAGCAGCCAGAACAGCAGCAGCTGCAGGAAGATGATGTAGGCGATGATGCTGACGAACGAGGTGACGATGCCCTTGCGGTCACGCGCCAGCAGGTACTTGGTCGCCAGCGAGCCGCGCCAGCCCAGCGTTTCCCAGCTCTGCAGGCCGATGCCGAGCACCCAGCGCGCTTTCTGCCGGTAGGAAGCACGGAAGTTGTCGGGGAAGTACTCGCGCACGCACAGCGCCATCGACTGGGTGCTTTCACGCACCGGCCCCCAGCCGAACCACGAGGGTCGGCGCACGCGGAACTGCACCGGGAACCGGGCGAAGATCGAATGCATGCCCATCGCCGCCAGGCGCGCGCCCACGTCGTAATCCTCGGTGAGGCTGTCGGTGTTGAACGGCTGGTTGTTGGTGGCCGCGCTCAATGCCAGCAGCGCCTTGCGCGAAAAACAGGTGCCGACGCCGGCCGAGGGCACCATGCCCGACACGCTCTCGCGCACCACCAGATCCTTGGCATGCCATTCAGCGAACTCGTCCATGTACACGCCGGCGATCAGCTCGTACCACTCGCGGTCCAGCGAGGTCACCGGCAGCTGGATCATGTCCTTGCGCGGCAGCAGGTAGTTGAAGAAGCGCAGCTCCATCGGATGCAGCACGTCCTCGCTGTCATGCAGGATCACCCCGGCGAACTCGATGTCGTGCCGCTTCTCATAATCGAAGATCGACAGGATCAGCCAGTTGAGGCAATCGGCCTTGCTGGTCGGGCCGGCATGCGGCACCTCCACCCGGCGCAGGCGTTTGTAACGCCGGCGCATGCGCTCCACTTCGGCGATGGTCTCGGCATCGTTGGGATAAGTGCCGACGAAGACGATGTACTCGCGATAGTCGAGCACATCGATCATGTTCTCCACCATCTGCGCGATCACGTCGTACTCGGCCCAGGCCGGCACCATGATCGCCAACGGCTGTTCGGGGCGTTGCAGCAGGTCCTGCTGGGTCAGCGGACGATACTCGCGACGCTTCTTGACGGTCAGGGTGCGCCAGCTTTCGCGGACCCAGTACCAGACATCGATGAACAGGTCATCGAGGCTGGAGATCAGGATCAGCACGGCCACTGCTGCCGCCACCGTTTCCAGGGTGGCGTAGTAGTTGGCCAGCTGGATGTTCCAGGACAGACCGTCCACGGCGGTCAGTGCCCCGTGTTGCCGGACTTGCGGCGGCGGCGGATCTGGGTGACGCGGGCGGCCAGCAGCGCGAACACGACCAACCCGACGAGGACCAGCAACCACACCATGTGCTGCTGCCACCACGGCTGCGGGTTGCCGGCATCGGCCACGCGCGCGCCATACGGATCCTTGCTGTCGAAGTCGCTGACCACACCGCTGCCATCCAGCACGGCCAGATCACCGCGCAGCAGGCGGAACGGCTGGTCCAGCAGCGGACCCTGCGCGCCCAGATCGTTGTAGATCACGCCGGTATGGCCGCCGGCATCCACCACCTGCACCGCAGCGGCGTGGTCCAGTCCAGCCAGATCGAGCAACGGCTGCTTGCCGCCGCCGACCACGAGGCGACCGTCCTTGAGCCCGGCCGGGTCGACGCCGGACGGGGCCAATGCGAAGGCCAGGTACGGGTTGCCCGGGGTGATCGCGGTGCCGGCGTCGACCACCTTCAGTTCGGCCGCCTGCGCAGACACGCCGACCGCGCTGGCGATGGCGATGACCTTGGCCAACGACGCGGGAGCGTCCTGCAGCCAGGTGGCCGGCACGAACACTTCGTTGGCATGCGCCAGCTGGCTGGCCGCGCCGACAAAGTCGGTATCAAGGGTGCGCTTGGCCAGCTTGAGGTGGCTGCTGGGCAGGATCGACACCGGGAACGCGGTGGCCGGATCGTGGCAATACGGGCGCGCCGGCTGGCGCAGGAAGCTCACGCGCACTTCGTTGCGGGCCGCCAGTGCATAGGCCGGAACCTTGGCGACCAGCCGCTGCGGCTTGCCGTCGGCGGCGAGCACCCTGGCGCCCAGCAGGTAGTCGTTGAAATAGATGCTCGCCACCGCGCCCTGCCCGGCCGCGTTGGGTGCGGCCGACACATCGACCACCACCTGGTCGGGCAGACGGCCATCGGCCGACAATGCGCCGAGCTCGAAGCTGGCGGTGCGGTCGCCGCGGGTGACGATGTCCAGCGTACCGGACATGTTGCCGAGACGGCTGAGCAGGATCGCGTCGTCGCCGACCACCGGCGGGGTGGCCTGGGCCACCTGCAGGGTGCGACCCAGTGCATACGCGCGCCACTGCTCGGTGAGCAGCCCGGCAACCTTGGCCCCGGCCTCGGCGGCGACGACCAGGGTCGGGCGCCCGGCCACCGCTGCAACGCTGACCGATGCGCCACCGGCGCCCTTCTCCAGCGCGACCATGTCGCTGCCACGCCACGCGGTGAACGCCGCGGCGGCATCGCCGCCACTGGCACCCACTTCGACCGCCAGCGCATCCAGCGCGGCCCGCACGGCAGCACGCAGCGGATCGGTGCTGATGGCCACGTCGACGGCCAGCGGCCCACTGTCGCGCAGCGACAGCAGGGCGCCGACTTCGGCCAGCGAGGCGATGCGATGCTGGCTGCCGCCGGCGGCCAGCGCCGCGTAGGCCGGAACGGCCTGCAGGCTGGCCGGAATGCTGATCCCGGTCAGATCGACCGTGCCACCCACCACCGGCAGCGCCACCACGTCGACCTGTTTGCCGCCGTTGCGCAGCGCCGCACCCACCCGCCACGCCGCGTCATAGGCCGGCGCCTGCAGCGCCTTGCCATCGACCAGCAGGCGTACCCGTGTGGGCAGTGCGCCCCAGGCCTTGGCCACGGTGTTCACCGCGCGACCATCGAAGCTGTAGCTGAAGCGCGACTCCGGCGACAACCGCAACACGTTGGCCGGGGCGCTCTGATCGGCGCAGCGGTAATCCGATACCACCGACCACCAGCCCACGCCCACGCGGACGAAACCGTTGTCGCGCGGCAGGCCGTCGATGCCGAGCAGTTGGCTGGCATCCCCCTGCGCATCGGTGATCGAGCGCGCGGCAACCGGGTCGCCATCGACCGACCACAACCCCGAGCTGCGGCCGGTATGGCCGCGCACGTAGCGCCCATCGAGCTGCAGCTGCGCATCGCGGGTCGGCACGCCCGCCGGTACCGGCAGATAGATTTCACGCTGGCTTTCCTGGCCACTGAGGGTCAGCGGCTGACGGAAACCCAACTCGCGCAGCGTCATGCTGCGGGTCACCGTGGCATCGGCGGCCCACTCCGTGAACTGCCCGGCCGGGGTATCGGCAGCGTGGACAGGACTGAGTGGAAGGGCCATCACCAAGGCCAGCGGTAATACCTTGCGGAAACGATCGGTACTACGGTTGGTCTGGATCATGGCATCACTTCTGAAAGGGAGGAGTGGGAAACGGCAGAGACGTGGGCGGCCACGAACTCATCGAACGGCTCACCGCGCAGCGCGGCGACGATGCGTGCCGAAGCACGACCATCGCCATAGGGGCTGGCATCGGGAATGAAGTGCGCGGCCACGGCCGGCCGGTCGCAGGCCGCGTGCACGGCGGCAACGATCCGGTCCGGATCGGTGCCGACCAGGCGTACGACGCCCGCCTGCACCGCTTCGGGACGCTCGGTGACATCGCGCATCACCAGCACCGGGCGGCCCAGCGCGGGGGCCTCTTCCTGCACGCCACCGGAATCGGTCAGCACCACGTGCGCGCGCTGCATCAAGCGGACGAAATTGAGGTAATCCTGTGGCGCGATGAGATGCACGTTGTCCAGGCCACCCAGGTGCGCATGGACCGGCCCCTGCACGTTCGGATTGAGGTGCACCGGGTAGACGATCTGCAGGTCTTCGCGCTGTGCCAGCTCGGCAAGCGCACGACAGATGTTCTCGAAGCCACCCCCGAAGTTCTCGCGCCGATGGCCGGTGACCAGCAGCAGCTTGCGGTCGGGCTGCAGGAACGGGAACTGCGCATCGATCGATGCGCGCAGCGCAGCATCCTGGTCGATGCGCTGGACCGTCTGCTTGAGCGCGTCGATGACGGTATTGCCCGTGACACTGATGCGCCCGGCCAGGTTTTCCTGTTCCAGGTTGTAGCGTGAGCTGTCGGTCGGCGCGAACAGATGGTCGGCGACCACGTCGATCACGCGGCGGTTCATTTCTTCCGGCCAGGGCTGCTGCAGGTCACCGGTCCGCAGCCCGGCCTCCACGTGCGCCACCGGGATGCGGCGATGGAAGGCGGCCAGCGCGGCGGTCATCGCCGTACTGGTATCGCCGTGCACCAGCACGCGATCCGGCGCTACCGCTTCGTACAACGCGTCGAGCTTGGCGAACAGCCGGGAACACAGGCCGTTGAGCGTCTGGTCGGCCACCATCACATCCAGGTCGTGATCCGGGTGGATCTCGAACAGCGACATCACCTGGTCGAGCATAGCCCGGTGCTGGCCGGTGATGCAGACAATGGACTCGATTCCCGGCGCGGCGTGCAGTGCGCGCACCAGCGGCCCCATCTTGATAGCTTCAGGACGCGTTCCGAAAACAGATAGGACCTTCACTAGACAGCTCCATGTGATGACCAACGAATGTGACTTCCATCACGCAAATCGTAGGCCAAGTTGCCAGAGCTAGCCAGTGCAACGTGATGAAGATCACATTTTCTCGGAAAAGTGACGCTTAAGGTCACTTAGTGACGCGGATGACGTCCCATTGTCGCTTTTTAAGGCGTCTCACTCGGGTGAAAGCTCGAACACCTGGCGCAGGTACGCCAGATAACCCGGATCGTCGCACATGCTCTTGCCCGGCGAATCGCTCAGTTTTGCGACCGGCTGGCCGTTGCAGCGGACCATCTTGATGACGATGTTGAGCGGGGTCGGCCCCAGGTCGTTGGTCAGGTGCGTGCCCACCCCGAACGCCACCTGGCAACGGCCGCGGAAGTAGTCGAACAGCTGCATCACTTTTTCGATGTTCAAGCCATCGCTGAAGACCAGCACCTTGCTGCGCGGATCCACGCGGCGGCTGTGGAAATGCGCCAGCATGCGGTCGCCCCAGGTGAAGGGGTCGCCGGAGTCGTGGCGGACACCGTCGAACAACTTGCAGAAATACATGTCGAAATCGCGCAGGAAAGCCTCCAGCCCGACCACGTCGGAGAGCGCGATGCCCAGGTCGCCCCGGTACTCGCGCGCCCACGACTCCAGCGCGGCGACCTGCGAATCGCGCAGCCGCGGGCCCAGCGCCTGGAACGCCTGCAGATACTCGTGGGCCATGGTGCCGTGCGGCGTCATGCCGTACAGGCGGGCGAAATGCACGTTGCTGGTGCCGACGAACTGCGCACCGAGCGCATCGCGCAGCATCGGCAGCATGCGCGCATGCCACGCGCGCGAGTAGCGGCGGCGGCTGCCGTAATCGGCGATCCGGCACAGCTCGAAACCGGGCGTATCGCGCAGCAGCGCGGTCTTGGCCTGCAGGCGGCGCTCGCCTTCGCTGAAATCGGAGTCGGTGGTGTTGCGGAACCAGACCTCGTTGATGATCGCCAGCAGCGGGACTTCGAACAGGATGGTGTGCAGCCACGGACCGGTGATGTCCAGCTCGATCTCACCGGGGACGGTGGTGGACGGGCGCAGCGCGATGTATTTGCGGTCCAGGTGGAACAGGCCGAGGAAATCGGCGAAGTCCGGTTTGACGAAGCGCAGGCCGCGCACGTAGTCCAGCTCTTCGGCGCTGAAGCGCAGGCTGCACAGGTGGTCGATCTCGGCGTTGATCTGGTCGATGAACTGCGCCAGGTCGACGCCCGGGGTCCGGCACTTGAACCGGTACTGCACCTGCGCGCCGGGGTACTGATGCAGCACCGCCTGCATCATGGTGAATTTGTACAGGTCGGTGTCGAGCAGGGACTGGATGATCATGCTGAAGATTATGCGCCTGCCACTGTGTACGACCAACGGCCGGGCAGCGGAGGTCTACCGGCGACGCAGCAGGCGTGGCACCTGGACCAGGGCATGCGCCCAGATCGCGCCCCACACCGCGCAGCGCACCAGCCAGGGACGCTGCGGCGCCTCGAACCGGCGGAAGTACCGCCACAGGCCGCGGTGCTTGTGCCACTCCACGAAGAACGGCCGCGAGCGGCTGGAGACACCACGCACATGGGTGACCTGCAGGTCGTTGGCGATGGCGATCACCGCCCCGGCCTCGCGCGCGCGACGGCACAGGTCCAGGTCCTCGGCGTGCAGGCGGTAGCCGGCGTCCCATCCCCCGATCCGGTCGAACAGCGCGCGCGGCATCAGCAGCAATGCGCCGGACAGGGCCGGCACGGTCTGCAGCGGCTGGCTGCGGTCGACCGGAATGGCGAGTTTCCCGCCCTGCCCGGGATTGCGCAGCATTGCGGCGAAATCCGGGTCGCGACGGCGCACCGCATCGTCCGGGCGACCGTCCTCGTCGACCTGCTCGACACCGAGCACGCAGTCACCCAACGGCAGCGCGCGTTCGCGCAGCAGGGCGAGGGTTTCGGGGCCGACCATCAGGTCCGGGTTGATGAAGGCCAGCCACGGCGCCTGGCTGTCGGCCACGCCCTGGTTGTTGGCCGCGGCGAAGCCGGGGTTGTCCGGGTTGGCGATGAAGCGCACCCGCGCATCCGCGCTGGCATGCCGCTGCACGATTTCCAGGGTTCCGTCGGTGGAGTCGTTGTCGACCACGCGGATCTCCGCGATGTCGCGCGCCTCGCGCAGGCGCAGCAGGCAGGCGTCCAACGTGCTGGCGCTCTGGTAACTGACGATGATGGCGGCGATGGCAGGGCTCAAACAGGCGACTCCGGGACGGCAATGACGGGCGGCGCGAACAGATCGCCCTGCGCCTTGGGCATTATCGCCTGCCGGTGATGCTGCTGCAGGTCGTGGCGGGCCTGCTGCAGTGGATCGGCCATCAGAAAGCCGGCCAGCCGCGGCGGCCAGGCCGGCCAGCGCGTTGCCAGCGCCTCCATGTCGCCCTCGCCGGTCACGCCTTCGGCGACCCGGGCGACGAACGCGGTCTCGCACAGTGCATTCCGCCAGCCGAGCCCGGCCATGCGCAGGCTGAGGTCGATCAGGGCGGCATTCCACGAGGCATAGCTGTGCATGTCCAGGCCGCCCGCCTTGCGCCGCGCATTGCCGCGCAACAGCACCGCGTGGGTCACCGCGGACGGCAGCTCGGGATGCAGCGGCGGCATCGCCGCGCAGGCCTGCGCCAGCGGGGCCAGATCCAGGTCGTCCGGAAGAGGGTTGATCTCGCCCAGCCGCGGCCAGGCCGCCGTCTCACCGGCGTTGCACCACGGCGTGGCGGAGCCGATCGAGGGATCGCGGGCCAGGCAGGCCTGCAGCTGCTGCAGCCATCCCCGTGCCGGGATCGCATCCGGGGCGAGCACCACGACATCGGCGCCGGTGCACGCGGCCAGCATCTCATCCAGGTGGGCCACTTCACCGATGGCGCGGGCGCGGCGGGTGTACTCGGCCTGCAGCGGCGTCTGCGCGAGCCAGTGTTCGATCACCGCCTGCGCGCGTGGCCCGGCCTGGCCATCGTCGGCCAGCCAGATCGCGGTGCCGGGCGCAGTGCCGGCATCGAGCGCGGCCAGGCAGCGGTCCAGCGCGGCATCATCGACCCCGATCGGCAGCAGGATGACCGTAGTCATGCCGACCTCCGGGTGCTGCCGTCTTCGCCGTGTCGCTGTGTCATCGCAGCCTCCCTTGGGCGCGGCCAGCGTAACAAGATCGGCCCCCGCGGTGACAGCGGGGGCCGGGCAACACTCAGCGCTTGGCCTTGGGCTCGGGGAACGGCTCCATCGCGCGGAAGCGGCTGCTGTATTCGTCGGTCAGGTTCCGCGACTCCTGCGCGTTGCGCACGATGGTCGGGGTCAGCAGCACGATCACCTCGGAGCGCTCGGACTTCTTCGTCTTGCTGCCAAACAGCGCGCCGATGACCGGGATCCTGCTCAGGCCCGGGACACCCCTGGCGCCGTCGTCGTCGGAGTTGGTGATCAGGCCGGCCAACATGATGGTGTCGCCGCTCTGCACCGCCGCTTCGGTAGAGATCTTGCGGGTATTGATCGGCGGATTGCAGGTGGTGCGGGTCGGGTCGCACCCGGCCGGGATCGCGCCGGCCGAACTGACCTCCTGCACGATGTCCAGGAACACCACGCCATCGCGGGTGATGCGCGGTCGCACCTTGAGGATCACGCCGGTATCCAGGTACTGCACCTGGCTGTAGGTGTTGTCGCCGCCCACGCCGGTATTGACCGACACCGAGTTGATCGGAATCTGCGTGCCCACGTTGAGGGTGGCTTCGGCGTTGTTGCGCACGAACAGCGACGGGGTCTGCAGCAGGCGCAGGTTGCTGACCTTGTCCAGTGCGCTGACCACGGCGGCCGCGTTCTTGCCGAGGAAGGTCCAGCCCACGCCGTCGTTGCCGACGGTGCCGGAGATGCTGCCCCAGATCGAGCGGCCCAGCGCGCTCGGCAGGTCGATGCCGCTCTCGGTCTTGCCGGTGGCGACGGCCTGCTCGAAGAACCAGTTGACGCCATAGCTGAGGTCGCCGGTCAGCGCGACTTCGGCCACCTGCGCCTCGATGTGGACCTGCATCGGCATCACGTCGAGCTTTTCGATGACCTCGCGGATCGAGCGCCAGGCCTGCGGGGTGGAGCGCACCAGCAAGGTGTTGGTTTCCTCCACCGCCGAAACACCGACGGTATCGCCCTGCACTTCCAGGCTGAAGCTGGCGTTGCCGGACTGGCGCTGCGGCAGGCTCATCGTGCCTTCGCCCAGTCCGCCGCGGCTGCTGCCGTTGCTGCTGCCGGTGTTGGAGAAGTTGCTGTTGCTGTTGCCATCGCGGCTGCCGATGTCCATCGGCGACGCGCCCGGCGCCAGCGAACCGCTGCCGCGGCCGCTACGGCCGTTCTCGTTGGCGAACGCCTCGGCCAGGCGCTCGGCCAGGTCCTTGGCCTTGACGTAGCGCAGCTCGTAGGAGAACAGCCGCGCATTGCCGCCGGCGGTATCGATGCGGTCCAGCCACTGCTGGATCTGGTCGAGGTAACGTGCCTGCGGGGTGATCACCAGCACGGCGTTGGCGTTCTCCAGCGGCAGGAAACGGAACATGCCGGCGCTTGGGGTCTTGCTCTCCTCGCCGAACACCTTTTCCAGATCGGCGGCGACCTGCTCGGCCTTGCCCGACTGGATCGGGAACACGCCCACGGACATGCCCGACAGCCAGTCCACGTCAAAGATCTCCACCGTGCGCAGGTAGTTTTCCAGCTCGCTGCGGGTGCCGCCCAAGGTGATCACGTTGCGGCCGTTGTCGACGTTGACGATCGCGTTCGGGCGCGCGTACGGCTCCAGCACTTTCTTCATCTCGGTGGCGGAGATGTACTGCAGCGGCACCACGCGCACTTCGAAGCCACGCGCATTGGCCGGCGAGGCGGTGCTCGGCGAGACCGTCCCGGCCAGCGCCTGGTCGGCGGCCACGATGTTGTAACGGCCCGCGCTGTAGACCATGCGCGCGTTGTTCCAGCCCAGCACCATTTCCAGCAGGTTCAACGCCTGTGCGGAGGACACCGGCTTGGGCGTGGCGAGCGTCACGGTGCCCTGCACGCCCGGCGCGATCACGTAGTTCTGGCCGAGGAAGTCGCCGAGGATCGCCTTGACCACCGCATGCACCGATTCGCCTTCGAAGTTGAACGTGGCGTTGCCGGTGGAGGCATTGCCCAGCGAGGGTTGCGGTGCGGCCGCGGCGCTGCGGTTGATCATGGTGCCGGTGCCGCGGCGGATCACCGCCTGCGGGGCGCCATGGTTGCCCAGCGGTTCGGCCTCGATGCCCGCGCGGGAGCCGTCGCCGGCAACCACCTGGTGACTGTCGAGCACCGCATCGCGGCGTACCTCCGGCGCGGGCACGGTGGTGCAGCCCACCAACAGGGCGACGAGGAAAGACACGGGGAAAAGGCGCAGGGTCATGCTGTCACTCTAAGGGTTGTGGCCGGAGCCGCCCGCGGGCGGTTGCTGCGACTGCTGTTGCTGCTGCAGTTGCTGGCGGCGCGCCTGGATGCGCTCGCGGATCGCCTTCATCTGCTCTTCGCTGGGCCCCTGCGGATTCTGCGCGGTGGGCGCTGCATTCGAGGGTGCGGCGGCGGCCTGGGGCGCAGGCGCGGGAGCCGGCGGTGGCGGCATCGGTGCTGCCACGCTGTTGATCGGACGCGCGCCGGTGCCGGCCGGCGGTACCGAGGTGAGTGACGTGGCGCCCAGCACGGTCGGTGGTTCGCCGCCCTGCCCGTTGAACACGGGCAGCTCCAGCGTCTGCGTGCCGCCCGGGCCGCTGACGGTGGCGCGGCGCGGTTCCAGCGCCAGCAGCTGCCAGCCGTTGACCGCTTCACCGTTCAAGCGCAGCCGCAGCGACTGGCGCTGGTCGGTGGTCAGGATCGCCATGCCGAAGCCGGGCGTCAGCAGCACGCCGGTCAGCGATACGCTGCTGGCCGTGCCCTGCTCGGTGCCACCGAGCAGGTACGGGCGCGGCTGACGGTCTTCGGCGAACAAGGGGCGCGCGCCGATCTGTGCATAGGTACTGGCCGAGGCCATGCGTTCGGGCGCAGCGGGCCCGAGTCGCGGCAACGGCGCGGCCCCGGCATCGCCATCGGTGGCCGGGGCGATGCGGCTGCCCATCCCGAACAGCGTCGCCACCCAGATCGCCAGCGCCCACAGTGCGATGCCGCCCAGCCACCAGGTGCGCAGGCCGGCTGCTTCAAGCTTCATGCTCGACCTCCTCGGCAGCGGCCGGTGCAGGCGCTGGGTCGGCCGCATCATCCGACGGGGGTTCCGCCGCATCGGCGGGCGGTGCCGCGCCCGGGTCGGCATTCGGCCCGGCCGGCAACGGCGATGGCGGCGGTGGTGGCGCCGCACCGGGCTCCAGCGCGGCGCCCGGGCGCAGATACCCGACCAGTTCGAACGACACGTCCAGGCCCGTACCGGTTTCGCTGGGGGATTGCTGGAAGCGCTGCGCGAGCAGATTGAGGTTGTCCACGAACAGGCGCGGCGTGCCCGTCTCCAGCGTATGCAGGACCGCGGCCATCTCCGGCACGCCACAGCGCAGGCGCACCTGCAGCGCCACGCGCGGGAACGCCGGCTCACGGCTGGCATCCGGCAGCGGCGTGCGGTTGCTGATGGTGCAGCTGCGGTTGCCCGGGCTGGCCGAGGCCACGGCATCCTGCAGGCGGCTGGAGAGCGCGGCCGCGGCGGATTCAGCGGTGGCCTCGCGCAGGAAGCCGGGGCGGCCTTCGAGCGCCGCCTGCACCTCACGCAGCTGGGTGGCGATCTGCCCACGCTGCGCCAACTGCGTGTCCACGCGTTGCTGGCGCTCCTGCACGGCGGCGATATCGGCGTTGATCGCCAGCAGCGGGCGGGTCAACCACGGATGCACCAGCAGCAGGTAGGCCACGGCAATCACCGCCAGCAGCAGACCCAGCGCCAGCCAGCGATCACGGCGCGTCGGTTGTGCTGCCATCGGCAACCTCCTTCGCAGGTGGCGTGGCGCCGGGCAGCGGCTGCAGCTCGGCCGTCAGCGTGAAGCGGTCGCGGCCGCTGGTCGCGCCATCGGCCTGCAGCACGCCGGTCAGGTTGACCTTGCGCCACAGCGGCGAATCCTGCAGCAGCGGCACCAGCTGCGAGGCTTCGCGGCTGAGCCCGATCAGCTGCAGCGTCGTGCCTTCGATCGACATTTTTTCCAGATAGGTGCCGTCCGGCAGCAGGCGGGTGAGTTCATTCCAGATCTCCACCGTGCTGGCATGTTCGGCGCGCTTGCCCTCCAGGAACGCAGCGCCTTCGACCAGGCTCTGCACCTGCTGCCGCTCGGCGGCGACCCGGCGTGCATCGCGTGCGGCGTCATCGACCTGCGCGCGCAGCGCATCCGCCGCCGCCTGGCGATTCTCGAGCAGCTGATGACCGGCCAGCGCGATCAGTGCGATCGCGCTGATCGCCAGGATCGCGTTCCAGCGCGCCATCGGGTCCCGATACGGCTGCCGCTGCGCAACCGGCAATAGATTGACGTCCAGCGGACGGCCCTCGGCGTCGACCGCATCCACGCCGGCCACGGCCTGTGCCCAAGGCCCGGCCTGCTGTGCCCACTGTTCCAGCTGCGGACGGGGGATCACCACCAGCTCCACCTGCAGCTGGCCATCCGGCAACGCCCCCAGCTCGCGTACGTCATAGCTGACCTGGCTGGCATCGAATGGCGTCTGCCGATCAATCTCGAAACCGACCACGTCGCGCAGCCGCTCGGCGGCCGCCGCGGGCAAGCGCAATGGGCGGCGCAGCACCGTCTCGGCGGGCAGCAGCCAGTGCCGCGGCAGGCCGCGCAGGCGCGCATCCAGAACGCCGTCGACCGCGCCGGGCGAGACCGGCCACGGCAGGTCGGCGATCGCCTCGATCTGTTCGCCGGTCTGGCGCTGCAGGCGCAGGACGTCACCGTCGCGCTGCAGCAGCAGGCGCGAGCGTGACCAGCCCATCGCCCATTGCCAGCGCACCGGCAGCCAGGCCAGCAATGATTGCCGCCACCAGCGCAGGCTGCTGCCCACGCCAGGCGACACGCGCCCCCGGGCCCGCACCAGACTGTCACGCCATGCCGTCATCTTGCTGCCATTCCCTGTTCCCAGCGAAATACTGTGTATGCCGTTCCCGGCGTGCCTGCCGACCCCATCCTCACCACGGCGCGCAGTACCGATATCCGGCCGCGTTCGTCCGTGGCGCGACTCTCGATACTATAGGTGCCGCTGCCACCTGCAAGCGGTGCGACCGGCAATCCGGCGTCATCCGCGGCCGCGGCGCGCTCGCGTTCGGCCAGCAGGCGTTCTGCGTCCAGCCCCAGCGCGGTCAACACCGGGCCGGACGCGAACCGCGGGTCCGGCCGTGCCTGGCGGCTGTACAGGGTCAGCATCGGTTCGATCCGCGCATACAGGTCTGCATCCATGCCGAGCACGCGCTGCAGTTCCCCCACGGTCTCAAAGCGCGCATTGCGTGCGCCATAGGGCAGGCCGGCCGCGACGTAATCCGGCGTCTCCGCGCCCCCGCCGGGCTGCTTGAGGCTGTCGGCATCGCGCCAGTCGACGATGGCCCCGGCCAATCGCTGCGCCCGGTCCGGCGCTTCACCCATCGCGCGCAGGAAGGCGGTGAGGAGACTGGCATCGGCCAGATTCAGGTTCACTTTTCCGTTCTCATCGAGGATCGCCAGATCGATCCGGCGTTCATCGAAGGTCCACCGGTAGCGGCGGCCGTCGGCCACCCATGCCGGCTGGCTGGCGCGCGGCTGCAGGCGATGCAGGGCGTATTCCAGCCCGGCACGCGCATATTCCTGGCCGATGGCGTCGTCGCCGATCACACGCTGCTGCATGTGCTCCACTCGCGCGCTCAGCGCGAATGCGCCGATCACCGCCGTGAGCAGGGCGATCAACCACAGCACCAGCACCAGCGCCGCGCCGCGCGCCGGCCTCATGGGCGATCCGTCCGTGGTGGCGGCAAGGCGGCGATCATCGGCGGCCACGCCGGCCCCTGCAGCGGCACGATCTCGATCGAGACCAGCAAGGGCAGGCGCCGGGTGTCCTCCCAGCGGTCCAGCCACTCGGTGAGCTGGCCGGTGCGCGGATCCGTGCCGCGATAGCGGAAGCGCACCTCGCGCAGCTGATCGGCCAACATCTCCGGCGGTCGCGGCGGAGCTTCTTCGATCGCTTCGCCGTTCTGCAGCAGGGTCAACCCGACCTCCAGCTGCTGCTGCGCGCCCGTGCGCCGGACCTGCAGTTCATGCGCATACGGCCCGCCCCGCCCGAGATACCCGGGCAGATCGGAGACGAACAACATCCGCTGCGGCTCGCCCAGGAAATACACCGGGTCGCGGGTGGGATCCGGCGGCGACGTCGCGATCACCAACGCGGTCGACAGACGGCGGCGCAGGAAGCCTTCGACCGCGCGCATGCGCTCGTTCTGGGCGGCCATGCGCTCGCCGCGCTGGCTGATCGCCATCGCCGAGCGCACGGTGGCGAAGGCCAGTGCCAGACCGCCCACCAGCAGCGCCGTGGCCAGCAGGATTTCGATCAGGGTGAAACCGCGGGGACGCCGCGCGCGCAGCGTCATCGCGGCGTGCCCGGTACGGCGGGCAGCAGGCGCAGGCTGCGCCATTGCAGCTGTTCGCCGTTACCCTCGCCCCAACGCACCTGCAGGGTGATCTGGGCCAGGGTGGGGCCGCCGACGTCGGTCGTCACCGGCGCGGTGGTCGTGCGCGGCTCCGCATAAGGCTCGACCTGCAGCCGCCAACGGTACTTGCCCTGCTCCCACTCGCCCTGCGTGCTGCCCTCCTGCAGCGGCGCCTCCACGCCGGTGCTGGTCAGCAACGACTGCGCGTACAACGTGGCGCGACTGCGCACCTCGGCCTGCCCGACCTGGCGCGCGGCGCCGGACAGGCTGCCCAGCAGCAGGGTCAGCGCCAACGCCAGCAGAGCGAAGGCGATGATCACCTCCAGCAGCGAGTAGCCGCGCTGGTGCTTCTTCATCGGCCCTCCCGACGCGGGCCCGCACGGACTTCGCCGGTGATCCAGCCCACCTGGATGTCCCACACCGCACCGCGCGTGCTCAGCGCGATGCTGCCGCCACTGGCGGCACCGTCGGCGAAGAAGGCGATGCTGCCCTGCCCCGGCGCGGTGCTGAGCTGGCCGGCGCCGCGGAACTGCACGTCCAGCGCGGCGGGAATCTGCCCATGGCGACCGTTCGCGGCCTGCCAGCTGCGCGCGCGCGGATCGATCACGAAGCGCTGGGTCTGCCCGGTGGCGATCGCCTGGGTGCGTGTGTAGCGCAGCTGGGTGGCGATCTCCTTGCCGGCATTGCGCAGGCGCAGGCCATCGATGCCACCGTTCATCGCGGTGGCGGTGACCACGCCGATGATCGCGATCAGGGCGACCACCAGCAGCATCTCCAGCAGCGACAGACCGCGTGCACGGCTGCCCGCGGGCACGCGATGCGGCGGTCTGCTCGACACGGGCCACGGTGCTCCCAAGGCCGGTTACTCGTACCGGATGTCCGCGTCGTAACTGCTGCCACCCACCTTGCCGTCCTTGCCCAGGCTGATCAGATCGTAGGGCTGGCCCTCGCCCGGCACGCGGTACTCCAGCGCGTGACCCCACGGATCATTGAGGTCGGCCGGTTTGGCATACGGGCCGAGCCAGCCGGCGCTGCCGCCCGGCTGGGTGACCAGATCATCCAGCTTGGCCGGCAGCTTGCCGGTGTCCAGCTGGTAGTTGTCGATCTTGCCGGCCATGGTCTGCACCTGCGCCTTGGCGATGTTGGCCTTGCCACGATCGGCACCGCCGAGCACGCGGCTGCCGACCAGGGTCAGCACCGCACCGATCAGCACGATCACGATGATGATTTCCAGCAGGCTCATGCCGGACTGGTGGCGCGCGGAAGTGAAGCGGGTCAGGCGACGACGTTGCATATGGCAGGCTCCTTGCATCGAATCACAGGGGTATTCTCCAGCGGCCGGTCAGCCGATGGCATTGGTCAGGTCGTACAGCGGTACCAGCACGGCCACGATCACCAGGCCGACCACCGAGGCCAGCACGAGGGTGATCACCGGCACCAGTGCCGACAACAGACGGTCGATCGCACGCGCGCTTTCCTGCTCGAACGTATCGGCGGTCTTGAGCAGCATCGTATCCAGCGCACCGGATTCCTCGCCGACCTGGATCATCTGCAGCGCCAGGCGCGGAAAACGCTTGCCGCGCGACAGCGACGCCGACAGGCCGTTGCCGTTCTTGACCTCGTCGCTGGCGGTGTCGACATCGGCGGCCAGCGCGCGGTTGCCCAGCACGTTGCGCGCGATCCCGAGGCCGGACAGCAGTGGCACGCCGTTGCGCAGCAACGTGCCCAGGGTGCGGGCCAGGCGCGCGGTCTCCAGCTTGGCCAGCAACGGGCCGATGCCTTTGCGCTGCAGCAGCCAGCCATCCACGGCCAGGCGCGCGGCCGGTTGCCGCAGGCGGCGCTCCACCACCAGCGCGATCACCGCAGGCACCACGATCATGATGATCCAGCCTTCGCGCACGACCAGGCCGGCGGTAAGGACCCACTGGGTGAACCACGGCAGGGCGACATCCAGGCTTTCGTACATCAGCGCGAACTGCGGCACCACGTAGCCGAGCAGGAACAGCAGCGCGCCGCCGACCACCGCCAGCAGGATCGCCGGATAGATCAGCGCATTGATGACGCGTCCTTTCAGTTCGGCACTGCGCTCCAGGTAGTCCGACAGCCGCTGCAGCGTGTCGTGCAGGCTGCCCCCGGCTTCACCGGCGCGCACCATGTTGATGTACAGCCGCGAGAACACCCCGTGCTGGCGTTCCAGCGCGGTCGACAGCGGCGCACCGCCGCGCACGATGTCGCGGATGTCGGTGACCACCCGGCGCGTACGCTCGTCTTCGGGCAGCTCCAGCAGGATGCTCAGCGCGCGGTCCAGCGGCTGCCCCGCACCGAGCAGGGTGGCCAGCTGCTGGGTGAACTGCACCAGCCCGCCGCCGTCGAACGGCTTCCGGCGCAGCAGCGCCGCCCAGGATGAGGCACCGGCCACGCCCTCGCTGGCCAGCCGTGCTTCCATCGGCATGTGGCCCTGGTCCTGCAGGCGCGCGGCCACCTCGGCTTCGCTGGCCGCCTCCATCTGGCCATCGAACAGTTCGCCATGCGCGTTGAGCGCCTTGTAGCGGTACTGGGCCATGCTCAGCCGTTCTCCCACTGCCGGCCGCGCACGCGCATCAGGATTCCTCCGTCACGCGCAGCACTTCTTCCAGCGTGGTGTGGCCCTGCAGCGCTTTGGACAGGCCATCTTCGTACATCGTGCGCATGCCGGCGGCGCGGGCGATCTGCTCGATCTCGCCCATCCCGGCGCGACGCATCACCGCACTGCGCAGCGCATCGTTCATCACCAGGAACTCGACGATGGTGGTCCGGCCGAGATAGCCGGTCGGCGCGATCGCCGAGGGCTGCGCGCGGTACAGGAAGATCTCGCCCTCCGGCTGCAGCCGGCGCAGGCCGAACTTCTCGACCTCCTCCGGCGAGGCGGCATAACGCTGCGCATGCTGCGGCTCCAGCCGGCGCACCAGGCGCTGGGCCAGGATGCCGTTGATGGTGGACGTGAGCAGGTAATCCTCCACGCCCATGTCGAGCAGGCGGGTGATGCCACCGGCCGCGTTGTTGGTGTGCAGCGTGGAGAGCACCAGGTGGCCGGTCAGCGCCGACTGGATCGCGATGCGCGCGGTTTCCAGATCGCGCATTTCGCCGATCATGATGATGTCCGGATCCTGCCGCACGATGCTACGCAGCGCATTGGCGAAATCCAGCCCGATCTGCGGCTTGGCCTGGATCTGGTTGATGCCTTCGATCTGGTACTCGACCGGGTCTTCGACGGTGATGATCTTGACGTCGGCGGTATTGAGCTGGCTCAGCGCGGTGTACAGCGTGGTGGTCTTGCCCGAGCCGGTCGGGCCGGTGACCAGCAGGATCCCGTGCGGCTGTTCGAGCACCTTGCGGAACTGCGGCAGGAAGGCGTCGGTGAACCCCAGACGATGGAAATCGAACACCACCGTATCGCGGTCGAGCAGGCGCATCACCACGCTTTCGCCGTGCGCGGTCGGCACGCTGCTCACGCGCAGGTCCAGCTCCTTGCCCTGCACGCGCAGCATGATGCGGCCGTCCTGCGGCAGGCGGCGCTCGGCGATGTTCAGCCGCGCCATGATCTTGATGCGGCTGATCACCGCGGCGGTCAGGTTGACCGGCGGGCTTTCGCCCTCGATCAGCACGCCGTCCACGCGGTAACGCACTTTCAGGCGATTCTCGAACGGCTCGATGTGGATATCCGAGGCGCGCAGTTCCACCGCGCGCTGGATGACGAGATTGACCAGGCGGATGACCGGCGCTTCGGAGGCCAGATCGCGCAGGTGTTCGATGTCGTCGACCGCGGCGCCCTCCCCGTCGGCGGTCTCGATGATCGCGCCCATCGCGCTGCGGCCTTGGCCAAACCAGCGCTCGATCAGGTCATCGATCTCCGATCGCAGGCCAACGTGCAGGCGCACCGGCAGCCCGATCGCCAGCTGGACCGCATCGGCCGCATACGGGTCCTGCGGATCGGACACCCACAGATCGATCGCGTCGTCGTGCAGCGCCAGCGGACAGACATGGAATTGTTTGAGGAACCGCAGCGTCAGCGGCAACCCGTCGAGCAGGGCTTCGGGCGGCGATTCCGGCACCGTCTTGGCGTCGAGCAGGGGCAGGCCGAGTACCTCGGCGCTGGTCTGTGCATGGTCGCGCTCGGAGACCAGCCCCAGCCGGACCAGCAAGCCCAGCAGGCTGCCGCCGGATTCACGGTGCAGCGGGCGCGCACGGGCCAGGTCGCCGTCCTTGAGCCGACCTTTCTCCAGCAATACCGCAACGATGCGGGATTCGGCTGTGGATGCTGCAGTGGGATCCTGGGCAACCGCGTTCAAGAACATTCTCCTGGCAACCGCTGCGACTTTAGCAGTTCACCGCGATCCTACGCGGGATTGCACACCGTCCAGATGTAAAAACGGGAGCCCGTCACATGACGGACTCCCGTTCGGGGTGCTGCGGTATTACTGGTTGGCCAGAATGCTCACGCCGCTGAACGCGGACTCGCCGACCACCTTGATGTAGTACGTGCCGGCCGCCGGTGCGGTGAAGCGCACCGTTTCACTGTTGCCCGGACGCGTGGACTTGGCGTCGAACGCGGTGGCGGTCGGCTCCTTGCCCTGGCTCACGTACACCGACACATTGCCACTGCCACCGTAGGTGAGCAGGCTCAGCACCTTGCCGGCCTGTGCCTCGAAGCTGTACAGCGCTTCGCTGCCACCGGCGCCGCTCAGGCCACCAACGGCAACCTTGTTGGTCAGCGGCGTGGCGACCGGTCCGCAGTTTTCGGTGCACTCTTCTTCCAGCGCCTTGTCGAGCGCGGCCTTGGCATCGACGATGCCGGAGCCGATCGGCGTGGCGGTCGGGATGGTGACCGGGAACGCGCGCGCGGTCTGCTTGAGCAGCGTTTCCAGCGCAGCCGGGCTGAGCGGATCCTTGCCGGCCGCGGTGACCGCGCCCTGCACCAGGGCCGCCACCGCCGCGACGTGCGGAGACGCCATCGAGGTACCGGCCATGCCCATGTAGCTGTAGGCGCCGGAGGTCGGGGTGGTCAGGCCGTTGTAGCCGGACTGCCAGACGTAGCCGCCCGGATTGCCGTCCACGCTGCCGCCGCCGCCCGGGCCGGACAGATCCACCACCGTGCCGAAGTTGGAGTAATAAGCGATGCCACCGGTGATCCGGGTCGCACCGACGGACACCACGTTGGCGCAGCTGGCCGGACGGAAGTTGGCCGCGTTGGAGGCCGAGTTGCCGGCCGCGACCACCACGGTCGTGCCCCGCGAGACGGCACCGTTGATCGCATCCTGGTACAGCGCATCGCACGCGCCGCCGCCGCCCAGGCTCATGTTGATGACCTCGGCCGGATTGGCGTTGGCCGGCACACCGGCAACGGTGCCACCGGAGGCCCAGGTGATCGCGTCGGCGATGTCGGACAGGTAGCCGCCGCACTTGCCGAGCACGCGCACCGGCAGCACGCGTGCCTTGTACGCGACACCGGCCATGCCCACGCCATTGTTGGTGGACTCGGCGATCGTGCCGGCCACGTGGGTGCCGTGCCAGGAACTGTCATCGGCCAGCGAGCCGGCGTAGCACTCGTTGTCATTCTCGACCCAGTCGCCGTAATCCAGCGCACCCGGGACGCGGTCATCGGTGGCGCGGCGGGAGGTTTCCGCGTCGCTGATGAAGTCATAGCCCTCCAGCAGGTTGCCGGAGAAATCCGGATGCTGCGGCAGGATGCCGGTATCGAGCACCGCCACCACCACGCCTTCGCCCTGGGCGACGTCCCACGCAGCCGGCGCGTTGATGCCGCCGGTGGCGCTGTTGAGATGCCACTGGTACTGGGCGTAGTACGGATCGTTCGGCACCAGCTGCGGCGTGGCATTGCGCGGGCGCACGTCGGTGCGCTGCAGCTTCACGTCCACTTCGGCGTACTGCACGGAGGGATCGGCCTTGATCTCGGCCAACACCTTCTGCAGTTCGGCCGGACTCAGGCGGCCCTGCAGGCGGATCAGATCGGCACCGACGCCGAGTTTGCGCACGATCTGCGGGTTCACCGCACTGGCACGCCCGGCGGCGGAACCACCGACGCTGGCACGGGCGACCGCCGACTGCACGGCCGTCAGCTTGGCCGAACGATCCGTGGCCGCCGCGGTACCCGTGCGGTACTTGACGATGATGCGCTCTGCGCCCTGGGCGGCAGCCGGCTGGCGCACCGGCTCCTTGGCCGGCAGGCCCGCGGCATAGGCGCTGGCGCCTGCGGACAACGACAGCACGGCGGCTGCCAGCACATTGATGCGAAGGTTCTGCTTACTGGTCACGTTGACGTCCTCTTCAAGGTCATGGATCAAACGACTGTTCAGGCCAACACTCCATGCGAGCTCCCTGGCCGGCCCTGGCCAGGGTTCCCGTGACCCGCCCCCTCAGGCCTTGCATTGCGTTGCAGCGGGGCCGCGCACGGCCCCGCGTTGAAACGGCTTACCAGCCAAAGCCGGCACCCACGCCGACCGAGCTGTCATCACTGCTGAAGGCACCGCCCAGGGTCACCGTCGCGCGCTCGCTGAGCGCGCGCTGGTAGCCCAGCGACAGCGCCGATTCGCCCCCCTGGAAACCGACGCCGACACCGACGCGGTTCTGGGTGCGCACGCCGGCGGCGCTGGTGGCCATGTTGAGCATGGCCGCGCTCATCGCACCCTGGCGATCAATGCGACGGTCCTGGTGACGCAGGCGCTGGTCGATCTCCCCCTTGTAGATATCGAAGCTGTCGGCCATCGAGGTGAAGCGCTGGTCGGTGTAGCTGTTGGCGGTCGCGATGCCACCGTCCAGCTGGCCCTTGTTGACCGCATCGGTGGCCTGCGTACCGGCCGCGACGTTGGCGACCTGACGCTCGTTGCCGACGCTGCCGACCGAGACCGTATCGGCACGATCCGCCACCGAACCCTGCCCGAGTGCCACGGAGTTGGCGGCCGAGGCGGTCGCGCCCTGGCCGATCGCCGTGGCCGACGCCCCGCTGGCCACGGCACCGTCCCCCATCACCACCGCATTGACCGCGGCCGGTGCGGCCGCCGGCGCGCTGAGCGGCTGACTGCTGCCCACGCTCGCCGCGGTCGGCGTGCCCTGGACCGTCGCAATCGCGTCCTCGCTGGCAGCACTCATGACACTGGCTTCCGGTGCGACGCTGGCGGTGGCCACTGCGGCGGTGCGTGCACGTGCACCGCCACTGCCGCCACCGGCCACGCGCTGGTCCAGATCGCTGACCTTGCGGTCCAGCGCACCCAGTGCATCGCCCACGTTGCTGTACGTCGCCCCCTGGATCACATAGTTCGGCGCGACGAACACCCCCTGCATGCCCACGCTGGCGCCGCCGCCGAGGAAGGTGGCGACATCGGTCAGCGACTGGAACAACTGTCCGCCGTTGATCGCCTGGCGGCTGCCGGACGCGATCGAACCGCTGCCGACGTTGTCCAGCGTGGTGCCCTGCAGACCCGACAGGGTCAGTGTGTCGCGGCTGCTGTCGTCATAGGTCAGCGCATTGGCGGTGACGTTCTCGACCGAGCCGATCCGGGTGTCGATATCACCGACCCGGGTTTCCACCGCACCGACACGCTGGTTGGTGGTGTTGAGCTGGCCACCGGTCACCGCATCGGTACTGCCTGCCGCGATGCGGCCGGCGCCGACGTTGACGATGCGGCGCGTGGCCGGGCCGTCGGTGCCGTTGCCGCCCCCCACCGAGACCACGTTGGCCTCCACTGCGCGCGACCCCGCACCCAGCGCCACAGCGTTGGCACCGGAGACGCCCGCTGCCGAACCGATCGCGATGCTGTTGGCCCCGTTGCTGGCGAATGCGCCGTTGCCGATCGCCACGCCGTTGGTCGCATTGGTCGAGGCCTGGCGGCCGAGCACGGTGCTGTTGGCACCGCGTGCCGAGGCATCGGCGCCGACTGCGGTGGCACCGGTGGCCGAGGCGATGGCGGCGGTACCCAATGCACTGCTGCGGGTTCCGCTGGCGGTCGCGCCGGAACCGGCGGCGAGCGCATCGCTGCCGCTTGCCGTGGCCACACCGCTGCCGCTGGCCTGGAAGTGCTTGCCGACCGCATCGGCGGTCGCAGCCACGGTATCCAGCTGCGACTTGGTCACCGCGTCACTGGCATTGACCGCGTCCCCGACATTGGTGATGCGGCGCGTGGCCGGGCCGGTGGTGCCATTGCCGCCGCCGACCGAGACCACGTTGGCCTCGCTGGTGCGGGCGCCGGCGCCGAGCGCGACGCTGCCCGCGCCACTGGCCGACGAACTGGTGCCCAACGCGGTGGCATTGATGCCGCTGTACGCGTAGCTGTCCTGACCGATGGCGGTGGCGCCCTGGGAGGTGGCCCAGGCCAGCTGCCCGACCGCCGTGGTGCGTGCCGCGGTGGCCCAGGCGTTGGAACCGGCAGCGACACTGTTGTCGCCGCTGGCCTGCGACGCGTAGCCCAGTGCATTGGCGTAGCTGCCCGAGGCGGTGCTGCCCCAGCCCAGTGCGGACGCGTAATCACCACTGGCTTCGGCGCCGTAGCCCAACGCCGTGGTGCGCACGCCGCTGGCCGCGCTGAAGGTACCGACCGCAGTGCTGTAGTCGCTGCCGGCTTCGGCGCTGTAGCCGAACGCCGAGGACTGCAGCCCCGTTGCCGTGGCGCCGGCGCCGGTGGCGGTACTGAAGCTGCCGTCCGCCTGCGCCCCCGCACCGAGTGCGGTGGCACCGACGGCGCTGGCACTGGTGGCCTTGTCCAGCAGCACGTTGCCATTGTCATCTTCGTAATACAGCGCACCACCGATGGCGGTCGCCGAATCGGCCGTGGCCGAGGCGTTGAAGCCCGACGCCGAGGCGTTGCGCCCGGAGGCCAGGGCGCCGCTGCCATAGGCCGAGGCCCCGGTGCCGAACGCATTGGCCGCTTCGCCCGCCGCGGTGGCATACGCCCCGTCGACATAGCTGCCGACGTCATCGCCATTGCCGCTGCCCGACGCCTGGAAGTACCGGCTGGTGGTTTCCGCCACATCGGCGACCGCATTGAGCTGATCGACGTTCACCGCGTCGGTGCCTTCAGTACCGGCGGCGACGTTGGTGATCTGCCGCTGCGCGGTGGCTGTACCGACCGAGACCGAGTTGTCGCGATCCGCGGTGGAACCGGCGCCGAGCGCGACGCTGTTCACGCCCTCCGCGCTGGCACTGGCGCCCAGTGCGGTCGCATTGCCCGCATCGGCCCACGCGTTCCAGCCGATCGCGGTGGCGTAATCATCGGTTGCCCACGCGCCTGCACCGAATGCGGAAGCACCGGTGCCCGACGCGCGCGACGGCAGCAGACCGTAGAAGGTCGTGCCACCGATCGCCACGCTCTCATCGCCGGTGGCTTCAGACGATTCGCCCACTGCCACCGCACCCGCGCCGGAGGCGGTCGAGGCGGCACCCACCGCCACGGCGTAGGCGTTGGAGGCAACCGCCCCGTAGCCCAGCGCGGAAGAGAGCTGCCCGGTCGCTTCGCTGTAGCTGCCGAAAGCCGATGCACCGGCTTCGGAGGCATTCGCGCGGAAGCCGTTGGCGGTGGCCTGCTGGCCCGCCGCCGTGGACTGGCTGCCGGTCGCCGTGGCGTAAGCACCGCCGGCCTGCGCACCGGCGCCCGTGGCACTGGCACCGATCTCGCTGGCACTGGCGCCGTTGCCGACCGCGACGCTGTCTTCGCCGGTCGCCTGCGCGTCACTGCCCAGGGCCGCGGCGCCTTCGGCGCTTGCCAAGGCGTTGAAGCCGACCGCGGTCGCGTTGTCGGCGACGGCCGTTGCCCCGCTGCCGAGCGCGCTGGCGCCGTTGCCGATGGCGTTGGACGCCTCACCGGCGGCCAGCGCGTTGTCGCCTTCCACGTACGCACCGGCGTCGCTGTCAGCGCTGCCGCTGGCCTGGAAGTACTTGCTGGTGGCTTCAGCCGTTGCTGCCACCTCCTTCAGCTGCGCGACATTGACCGCATCGGTGTCTTCGGTACCGGCCCCGACATTGGTGATCTGCCGATCAATGGCCTCATGCACCACGCCCGCCGCGTCGGTCCAGGCCTGCGCGGCACCCACCGAGACGGCGTTGGCACGATCAGCCAGCGATCCGGCGCCGAGCGCGACGCTGTTCTCGGCGTCCTTGGTGGTCCAGGTGTTGCTGCCCACCACGGTCGAATTCACCGCCTGTGCGTAGCTGTTGTAGCCGACGACGGTGGCACCGTCTTCGGTCGCCCAGGCTTCACTGCCAATGGCGGTGGTCTGGATGCCCTGCGTGACACTGCCCGCATCCGCACCGGCCAGCGCGTTGAAGCCGACGGCCACGCCGTCTTCCCCGGTAGCGGCGTTGTTACCCACCGCCACGCCATACAGGCCTGCGTTGGCCTGCACCCCGAAGGCGGCACCGGCGATATCCGCACGCGTGCCCTGGCCTACCGCTGTCGCCACGTCGGCCGCCTGCGTATTGCTGCCCAGTGCAGTGCCGAAGAAGCCTGCGGTGGCGTTCGCGCCGAACGCACTGGCCTGCCAGCCGTCCGCGGTGGCGAAGTTGCCGATCGCGGTGGACTCGCGACCCAGCGCCCAGGCGCCGTAACCGACCGCCGTGGCGGCAAGGCCCGCAGCCTCGGAGCCGGCACCGATCGCCACCGCACCGAAGCCCTGCGACAGCGAACCGCCGCCGATGGCGACGCTGGCCGCGCCGGAAGCCGCGCTCAGATCGCCGATGGCCACCGCGCCTGCGGCGCTGCTGCTCGCATTGCTGCCGATCGCCACCGCGTTGTCCCCGGTGACCGTGGCGTTGAAGCCCAGCGCGGTGGATTCGGTGCCGATCACGGTGCTGCCGCTGCCCAGCGCGGTGGCACCGTTGCCGATGGCGTTGGACGCCTCACCGGCGGCCAGCGCGTTGTCGCCTTCCACGTAGGCACCGGCATCGCTGTCGGCACTGCCACTGGCCTGGAAGTACTTGCTGGTGGTGGCGGCCGCATCGGCCACTGCATTCAACTGGTTCACGTTGACTGCATCGGTGCCGTCGGTGCCTGCTGCGACGTTGGTGATCTGCCGCTGCGCATCGGCACTGCCGACCGAGACGCTGTCATCGCGGTCGGCGATCGAGTCGGCGCCGAGGGCGACGCTGTTCGCGCCGCTCGAGGTGGCCGCATTGCCGAGCGCGGTGCTGTTGACGCCCGGCGACCATGCACCACCGCCGACGGCCGTGGAGTAGTTGCCGGAGGCTTCGGTGGGCAGCAGGCCGAACAGCGCACCACCGACGGCCACGCTGTTGATGCCGCTGGCCAGGCTGCCCTGGCCGGTGGCGGTGCTGTACGCACCGGAGGCTTCGGCATCGCCACCGAGTGCCACGCTGTTGGAGCCGGTCGCCTGGGCGAAGCTGCCCAGTGCGGTCGCGTTGAAGGCCGACGCCACCGCGTAGCCACCGATCGCGGTGGTGTAATTCGCCGTCGCTTCGGAGGCGAACCCGTAACCGGCCGAGAGCGTCCCACTGACCACGCTTTCCGCACCGACCGCGGTTGCACCTTCGCCGCTCGCGCTGCTGAAGTAACCCAGGGCCACCGATTCTTCACCGGCCGCCTCCGACAGCGCGCCGCCGGCCAGGCTGCCGGCGCCGGAGGCGACACTGGCCGCACCGGTCGCGGTGCTCTGCTCGCCGGAGGCCAGGCTTTCGGCACCGGTCGCCGTCGCGTACTCGGCGGTGGACTGCGCATTGGCGCCGACCGCGATCGCATTGGCACCGCTGGCGACGGCATTGAAGCCGACGGCACTGGCGTTGTCGGCCAGGGCGAAGGCGCCACTGCCCAACGCCGACGCGCCCGTGCCGGCCGCGAAGCTGCTTGAACCCACCGCGGTGGCGTAATCGCCATCGGTGGCCGCGTTCGCACCGGCGGCCACGCTTTCCTGGCCACCGGCGACGGCCACACCCTCGCCACTGGCCTGGAACTGGTCGGTTGCCGCGGTCAGCTGATCCACATTGACCGCATCGCTGCCCTCGGTACCGGCGGCCACCTGGGTGATCTGGCGCTGCCGGTCATCGTTGCCGACCGAGACGGTGTAGGCACGGTCGGCGACCGCACCCGCGCCGAGCGCGACCGCATTGGACGCCGTTGCGCTGCTGCCGGCACCGATGCCGATCGCGCTCTCGCCGCCGGCGACCACGTTGGTGCCGATGGCGATGCTGTTGATGCTGTTGCCCAATGCCTGGAAACCGACGGCCACGCTGTTGTCGCCGTAGCCGAAAGCACCGCGGCCGAGCGCGGTGGAACTGCTGCCGCGCGCCCAGCTGTTGTACCCGATCGAGGTCGAGCCGGTGCCGCTGGCCCAGGCCGACTGACCCACCGCCGTCGCGTTGGCTTCGGTCGCCCACGCACTGGAACCGAAGGCGGTGGCGCCATCCGCGGTGGCCCACGCATACGCGCCGGTCGCGGTGGTTTCTTCGCCGCTGGCGAAGGCGTTGTCGCCCTGCGCCACGCTGTAGTCGCCGGTGGCGCGCGCCTTGTAGCCGCTGGCCAGGCTGTTGCTGCCGGTGGCCTGTGCACCGCTGCCGAACGCATTGCTGGTGGTGCCGGTGGCCTGCGCGCCGGCACCGACCGCCACGCTGTCCGGCGCGGCAGTGGCACCGATCAGGATCGCATTGCCCTGGTCATCGACCAGCGGCTGGTTGTATTCGTCATACGCCTGGCCCAGGCCGCCGATGGCGACACTGCCCGTGCCGGTGGCGCTGCTGTTGCGGCCCAGCGCGACGGTGTCATCGCCGACTGCGGTCGCACCACCACCCACGGCAGTGGCGCCGGCACCCAGCGCATTGCTGGCTTCACCGGCCGCCAGCGCATCCTCGCCATCGGCGAATGCGCCAACCGCACCGCTGGCCGCACCGTTCGCCTTGAACTGCGCCGAGGTCGCCGAGGCCGACGTCGCAACCGCGTCAAGCTGCGCCTTGTTGACCGCGTCTGTGGCTTCGGTACCGGCCGCGACGCTGGTGATCTGGCGCTCGTTGCCGACATCACCGACCGAGACCGTGTTGTCGCGGGTGGCGGTGGAGTTGGCGCCCAGCGCAACGCTGTTCGCGCCGCGCGCAGTGCTGTAGAAGCCCACCGCGGTGCTCAGTTCACCGCTGGCCCAGGTCTCCGCGCCGAGCGCCGTGGCGCCCTCGCCCGGGGCGTAGGCGAAGTAGCCCACGGCGGTAGCTTCGGTGCCCGAGGCTTCGCTCAGGGTACCGTTGGCCACCGCGTAATCACCGCTGGCGATCGCACCTGCGCCCACCGCGGTGGCCGCTTCGCCACTGGCCTGGGTCTGAACGAAGAAGCCCAGGCCCGGCAGCAGATCCGCCGGACCGCCGATGGCGGTGCTGCTGTTGCCGGTCGCCACGCTCTGCGTACCGACGGCGGTGGAATAGTCGCCGGTGGCATTGGCCACCGCCCCGAACGCCGAGGCCTGTGCACCGGCCGCGTATGCGCCGACGCCGTAGGACGATGCAGCGAAACCCGAGGCTTCCGCGCTCGCGCCGACGGCCGTGCCGCCTACGCCTGCGCTGGTCGCACCGGTATCCACCGGCACGCCGCCGTTGGTGATCAGCGGGTTGCCATCGGCATCCACCGCTGCACCGCCCACTGCCACACTGCCCGGACCATTGGCCTGCGCATTGGTGCCGAACGCCGCGCTGTTCTGGCCCGTGGCGCTGGCGTTGTAGCCGACGGCCGTAGCGTTCTGCGCGGTGACCGTGGCGCCGCTGCCGAGCGCGGTCGCGCCGTTGGCCAGCGCGTTGGCGGCTTCACCGATCGCGGTCGCGTTGTCGCCTGCTGCGAGGGCACCGGCATCGCTGTCGCTGCTGCCGGTGGCCTGGAAGCGCTTGTCGGTGTTGGCTGCGACCGCACCGACCTGGTCCAGCTGCGCCTTGTTCACCGCGTCGCTGTCTTCGGTGCCATCGGCAAGATTGGTGATCTGGCGACGCAGGCCGTTTTCCGCATTGCCGACCGATACCGTATCGACGCGATCGGCGTACGAACCGGCGCCGAGCGCCACGCTGCCCACCGCCACCGCAGCCGAGTTCGCGCCGAGGGTCGCGCTGAAATCCGCGACCGCGACGCTGAACGCGCCGACCGCGACCGAGGCTTCACCGGCACTGGCCGCACCGCGGCCGAGCGAGGTGCTGCCCGGGCCGATGGCCAAGGCACCCCCACCGATCGCGGTCGCGCCATCGGCACTGGCTTCCGCCAGGCCGCCGATCGCGGTGGCCGCACCGTTTTCACTGGCCGCCACGGCCGATGCACCGAGGGCGACATCGCCCAGACCGAAGGCCGCGGCACTCTGGCCGAGCGCGATGCTGGCATCACCGAAGGCCATGCTGCCCTGGCCGAACGAACTCGCCCCGAGGCCGATCGCGAGCGCTTCGCTGCCCACTGCCGTGGTGGCATTGCCGATCGCCTGGCTGCTGCGACCCAGCGCCGTTGCGCCGTCGCCATCGGCATTGGCGCTGGCACCTGCGGCCAGTGCACCCTCGCCATCGATCTTTGCCGCATCGGCGTCGCTGCCGTCACCGTCGGCCTTGAAATAGCGGGTCGCGCCTTCGGCCGCGACCGCCACCTTGTCCAGCTGTGCCTTGTTCACCGCGTCCGTCGCGGCCGTGCCGGCGGCGACGTTGGTGACCTGGCGTTCCTTGCCGGCATCCCCCACCGACACGGTGTTGGCCCGGTTGGCCTTCGAGCCGGCGCCGAGCGCCACGCTGTTGGCCGCCGAGGCCGTGCTGTTGCTGCCGATGGCGACCGCGTTGGTGCCCGATGCCGTGGCGTTGCCATCGACCACGCAGCTGTCGACGATGCCGCTGTTGAGCACCAGGCAGTTCGCATTGCCCCCCACTTCCACCGATTGCGCGTACGCCGTCTGCACGGCGCCTGCCGTGCCCAATCCAAGCGTCAACGCGACGGCGGCCGAGAGCAGTGCGGTGTTGCGTCCGCCAGAGGTTCGGCGCTGATCGATGACGACACCCGAGGACTGGCTGCTGGCCAATTCCGAGGCGACGACCATCTGCCCCAGTGCTTTGTTCCAGACCTTGCGATAAATCCGATTCATCGATGCGGCTCCTGATTAGGCTGGTTTTAGGCAAAGCGACGCCAACGCCGGACCGCGTGGTCCAACGTCCCCTGGGGGCGTTTTTTCGCTTGATTTACTGCGTTGTGCGCAATGGCTGGCAGATACCTACAGCGTGCACGCCATCCATGCGCTTACTGCGGAACTGAACGCTGTCGAAATGAGGATGCAGTGTTAACGTACAGTTTGAACAACGTCAAGACTTTGACATTGAAATTCATATGACCGCGAATTGCGTCACAGAAACGACGTGTTATTGCCTGATTTTGTTAGATGTATGTGAGCAATCGCCATAACGCGTTTTCACGCTGTAACGCGATGTAACTCATTGCTGTCGATCAGATTGTCGGCCATGCAAAAGAAAACCGCCGGACAGGCCGGCGGTTTCTTCACGCGACTTTCACCGCATCGCATTCGATGCGCTGCGCAGTATCAGCCGCACCATACTCTTGCGTTGCGGAACATCCGCAGCCACGGCGAATCGCCGTTCCAGTCGTCCGGATGCCAGCTGTGGTTGATCGCACGCGGGGTGCGTTCCGGATGCGGCATCATGATCGTGGTGCGGCCATCGGTCGTCGTCAGGCCGGTGATGCCGTCGGGCGAGCCGTTCGGATTCAGCGGGTACTGGGTGGCCACGTTGCCATCGCCATCGATGTAACGCAGCGACACGCGCGCCGCGGCCTGATCGACCGCATTGGCGAAGACGGCCTGGCCCTCGCCGTGCGCCACCGCGACCGGCAGGCGCGAGCCGGCCATGCCGCGCAGCAGGATCGACGGCGATTCCACCACTTCCAGCAACGCGGTGCGCGCTTCGAACTGCTCGCTGCGGTTGCGGCGGAACTGCGGCCAGTGCCCGGCACCGGGAATGATGTCCTTGAGCTGGCTCATCATCTGGCAGCCGTTGCACACGCCCAGGGCGAAGCTGTCCTCGCGGGCGAAGAACGCCGCGAAGGCATCGCGCAGCGCGCTGCGCTCCAGCACCGAGGTGGCCCAGCCGCGGCCGGCACCGAGCACATCGCCGTAACTGAAGCCGCCACAGGCCACCAGGCCGGTGAAATCGGACAGCGCGACGCGGCCTTCGATCAGGTCGCTCATGTGCACATCGAACGAACTGAAGCCGGCACGTTCGAAGACGTTCGCCATTTCGATCTGGCCATTGACGCCCTGCTCGCGCAGCACCGCCACGCGCGGACGCGCGCCGGTGTTGATGAAGGGCATCGCCACGTCTTCGCTGATATCGAAGGTCAGCTTGGGCTTCAGGCCCGGCGCGTTGAAGTTGCGCGCGATCGCACGCTCCTGGTCGGCGTTGTCCGGGTTGTCGCGCAGCTTCTGCATCGCGTGGGTGACCGACCACCAGGCATCGAACAGCGCTTCCCAGCGCCACTCGACCAAGCTGTCGCCCTGCAGCGAGACGCGCACCACCGGGGCGGTGGTCGGGCGCGCGATGCGCTGCGCGCATTCGGTCAGGGCATGACGCTCGACCAGATCGGCGAACGCCGCGCGGTCTTCCTTGGCGATCTGCACCACCGCACCCAGCTCTTCATTGAACAGGCTGCGGAACGGATCATCGCCCCAGGCATCGAGGGTGATGTCCAGGCCGAGACGCGAAGCGAAGGCCATCTCGCACAGCGCGGCGAACGCGCCGCCGTCGCTGCGGTCATGGTAGGCCAGCAGCAGGCCGGCCTGGCGCGCGTCGCGGATCAGCTCGAAGAAGGCACGCAGGCGCTGCGCATCGTCCAGGTCCGGCACGGCACCGGCAAAGGCCGGCAGTGCGGAATGGTCGGCGTGCACCTGGGCCAGGATCGAGCCGCCCAGGCGCTGTTTGCCAGCCCCCAGGCCGATCAGCCACAGTTCGCTGTCGGCATCGCGGTCGAGCAGCGGGGTCAGCTGGCCGGTCGCATCGGCAACCGGCGCGAAGGCCGAGATCACCAGCGACACCGGCGATACCGACTTGTGCGCCTGGCCGTCGGCCTGCCACTGCGCCTGCATGGACAGGGAGTCCTTGCCGACCGGAATGCTCAGGTCCAGCTGCGGGCACAGTTCCATGCCGACCGCACGCACTGCGTCATACAGCAGCGCGTCTTCGCCGTGGTGACCTGCCGCGGCCATCCAGTTGGCCGACAGCTTCACCGTTTCCAGCGCATCGACCGGGGCCGCGCACAGGTTGGTGATCGCTTCACCGACCGCCATGCGCGCCGAGGCGGCCGCATCCAGCAGGGCCAGCGGGGTGCGCTCACCGATCGCCATCGCTTCACCGGCGACGGTATCGAAACCGACCAGGGTGATGGCGACGTTGGCCAGCGGCAGCTGCCACGGGCCGATCATCTGCTCGCGTGCGGTCAGGCCACCGACGCTGCGGTCACCGATGGTGACCAGGAAGTTCTTCGAGGCCACCGACGGATGCGCAAGCACGCGCAGGCCGGCCTCGTGCAGGTCCAGCCCGGCGGTCTTCAGCGCCGGCCATCGCGGTGCAGCCGGGTGCACGGTGTCGCGGTGCATCTTCGGCGCCTTGCCGAACAGCACGTCCATCGGCAGATCGATCGGGGCATCGGCCGGGGTGTTGCCCACGGTCGCGCCATAGGCCACGACCAGACGCTCTTCGGCGGTCGCGACACCGACCGCGGCGAACGGGCAACGCTCGCGCGCGCACAGCGCGGCGAACTCGGCCAGGCGCGCCTGCGGCACACCGAGCACGTAACGTTCCTGCGATTCGTTGCACCACAGCTGCATCGGCGACAGCGACGGGTCATCGGCGGGCACCTTGCCCAGATCGATCACGCCACCCACGCCGGAGTCATGCAGCAACTCCGGAATCGCGTTGGACAGGCCACCCGCGCCGACGTCATGGAACCAGCGGATCGGGTTGTCCAGGCCGAGCGCGACGCAGCGGTCGATCACTTCCTGGCAGCGACGCTCCATTTCCGGGTTGTCGCGCTGGACGCTGGCGAAATCGAGGTCTTCGGCGCTTTCACCGGAGGCCACCGAGCTGGCCGCCCCCCCGCCGAGGCCGATCAGCATCGCCGGGCCACCGAGCACGATCACCGCATCGCCGGGCTGCAGGCGCAGCTTCTCGACCTGGTTCTGGTCGATCGCGCCCAGGCCACCGGCCAGCATGATCGGCTTGTCGTAGGCGCGGGTCAGGCCCTCGCCTTCGGGCAGTTCGAAGCTGCGGAAGTAGCCGAGCAGGTTCGGGCGGCCGAACTCGTTGTTGAAGGCGGCGCCGCCGAGCGGGCCGTCCAGCATGATGTCCAGCGCCGGTGCCATGCGCGGGTTGAGCGCGCGCGGCGCTTCCCACGGCTGCGGCAGGGTCGGGATGCGCAGGTGCGAGACCGAGAAACCGGTCAGGCCGGCCTTGGGCTTGCCGCCGCGGCCGGTGGCGCCTTCATCGCGGATCTCACCGCCCGCGCCGGTGGCCGCGCCGGGGAACGGCGCGATCGCGGTCGGGTGGTTATGCGTTTCCACCTTGATGCAGAACGCCGAATCGACCACGGCCTCGCTGCGGTACTGGCCGGTGGCCGGGTCCGGGCGATAACGGGCGGCCGGGAAGCCGGCAACCACCGCGGCGTTGTCGCTGTAGGCGCTCAACGTGTGCTGCGGGGTCTGCTGGTGGGTGTTCTTGATCATCCGGAACAGCGAGTGCGACTGGTCGGCGCCGTCGATGGTCCAGCTGGCATTGAAGATCTTGTGCCGGCAGTGCTCGGAGTTGGCCTGCGCGAACATCATCAGTTCCACGTCCGACGGCTTGCGGCCCAGGTCGCCGAAGCGCTGGCGCAGGTAGTCGATCTCGTCCTGGGCCATGGCCAGGCCGAGGCGGTTGTTGGCCGCTTCCAGGTCATCCAGTGCGATCCGCTCCAGCTCGCCGCGCGCCGGGGCGCTGAACAGCGCCTGGGCCTGCGTGGTCTCGGCCAGCACGGACTGGGTCATCGGGTCGTGCAGCGCGCGGATCACCGCTTCCTGCGCGGCGGCATCGGCCGGCCAGCCGGCCAGGTCGATGCGCAGGCCACGTTCGACCCGGCGGATCGGCTGCCCGGCACCGCGGACCAGCTCGGTCGCCTTGCTCGACCACGGCGACAGCGTGCCCAACCGCGGCACCACGAAGCGCGATACCGCCCCGTCCTCACGCCCGGCCAGCGCCGGCTGGGCTTCCAGGATCCGGCTCAGGATCGCCGGGTCCGGGGCCGCATCGCCCTCGGTCTGGATGAAGTAGACATGCCAGGCACCGGTGATGCGCAGATCGGCGGCCAGGGACTGCAGGCGGGATTCAAGACGTTCGCGGCGGAACGGCGAAAGGGCGGATGCGCCCTCGAGGACCATCATGTCCGGGGAACCGTGGTTGGGAACGGGGCCCACTATTGTACCCAAGTCGGCCGCCACGGCCCGGCCCGGGGGATCGACCGGCCAAGGCCGGGGCCAACCTCGTTCACGCCAGAACCATGCACTGGTTCACGGATTGCACCCGGATTACATGACAACGTTATCACCACCTGGCCTGCGGCCAGGTGCCGTCCGTCCCCCATGTCGTTGCCGGCCTCTCTCACCGGCGTCCGGAACTGCTGCACGCATGCCGCCATCCCGGCGGCATGCGCCCACCTGATCGGAGACCGACCATGCCAGACCCGATTGCGCGCCGTGCAGTGACATCGTTTTCCTCCCCCGCCACCCTCCTCCGCCGACCCCGCTGGCTGCTCGCCCTGGCCTTGGCCGCGGCCGCGGGCACGCCCACGCTGGTCCAGGCGGCGAACTGTACCGGGGCCCCCGAATGGAACGGCGCGGCCATCTATCTGGCCGGCCAGACCCTGCAGAAGGGGGGCGTGCTGTACCGCGCCAACCAGGACATCTGGAACGCCCCGCCCGACCACCCGGCCGGCGCGCCCTACTACTCCAACCTTGGCGCCTGCGACGGCAGCGGCAGCAACCAGCCGCCGAGCGTCACGCTGACCTCCCCGGCCGCCGGGGCCAGCTTCAGCGCCGGCAGCAGCATCACGGTCAGCGCCACGGCCAGCGACGCCGACGGCAGCGTCAGCAAGGTCGAGTTCTTCCGCGGCGGCACCTCGCTGGGCATCGACACCAGCGCGCCCTACAGCGTGGTCTGGAGCAACGCCGCGGCCGGCAGCCACACCTTCAAGGCGGTGGCGACCGACAACAACAACGCGGTGACATCCTCGGCCACGGTCAACGTGACCGTCACCGCCGCCAGCAACGACATCACGCCGCCCAGCGTCCCGGGCGGGCTGGCCTCGCCCGCGAAGACCGCCACCACGGTGAACCTGGCCTGGAATGCGGCCACCGACAACAGCGGCGGCAGCGGCGTGGCCGGCTACGACGTGTACCGCAACGGCAGCCTGGTCGGCTCGCCCGGTGCGACCCAGTACACCGATGGCGGACTCAGCGCGAGCACCGCCTACACCTACACCGTGCGGGCACGCGACAACGCGGGCAACGCCTCGGCGCAGAGTGGTTCGATCAGCGTGACCACGGCCGCTGGCGGTGGCGGTGGCGGCACCAAGCGGGTGATCGGTTACTTCACCCAGTGGGGCATCTATGGCCGCAACTACCAGGTGAAGAACATCGACACCAGTGGATCGGCGGCGAAACTGACCCACATCAACTACGCCTTCGGCAACGTGCGCAACAACCGCTGCGAAGTGGGCGTGACCCAGGCCTCCGACCCGAACACCGGCGTGGGCGGCGATGCGTATGCCGACTACGGCAAGTCGTTTGCCGCCGGCGCCAGCGTGAGCGGGGTCGGCGATACCTGGGACCAGCCGCTGCGCGGCAACTGGAACCAGCTCAAGCAGCTCAAGGCCAAGCACCCGAACATCAAAGTACTGATCTCGCTCGGCGGCTGGACCTGGTCGCGCGGGTTCTCCAGCGCGGCGCAGCCGGCCAACCGGCAGGCGTTCGTGGCCTCGTGCATCGATGCCTACATCAAGGGCAACCTGCCGGTCGCCGATGGTGCGGGCGGCGCGGGTGCGGCGCTCGGCGTGTTCGACGGCATCGACATCGACTGGGAGTACCCGGTGGCCTGCGGGCTGAGCTGCGGCACGCCAGCCGACAATGCCAACTTCACCGCGCTGCTGGCCGAATTCCGCCGCCAGCTCGATGCGGTGCGGCCGGGCCTGCTGCTGACGGTGGCCGTGGGCGCAGGCGTGGACAAGATCCGCGTGACCGATCCGGCCAGCTACCACCCGTACCTGGATTTCATCAACGTGATGACCTACGACTTCCACGGCGCGTGGGATCCGCAGACCAATCACCACTCGGCCCTGTTCGATTCACCGGCCGATCCCTCCACCGGCGACCAGAAGTTCTACAACAGCAATGATGCGATGGAGGCCTTCCTCAGCCGCGGGGTGCCGACCAGCAAGTTGAACCTGGGCATCGGCTACTACGGCCGTGGCTGGACCGGTGTGGCCGCCGGCAACAACGGGCTCTACAAGAGCGCCAGCGGCGCGGCACCGGGCACGTACGAGGCCGGCATCGAAGACTGGAAGGTGCTCAAGACCCTCAACTGGCCGGTCTACACCGACAGCGTCGCCAAGGCCACGTGGATATCCAACGGCACCACCTTCTGGAGCGTGGACACGCCGGCCATGGTCACCGAGAAGATGGGCTACGTGAAAACGCAGGGCCTCGGCGGTGCGTTCTTCTGGGAGTTCAGCGGCGATGATGCGCAGGGCACGCTGACCAAGGCGATCAGTGATGGCCTGAAGTAACACCGTAGCGCGGGACGGCGCCTGACTGATCGAGCAGGGCGCGGCCCGGCTGATCGAGCGAAGCATCACCCCGCTCAGTGAAGAACACGCCCCGGCCTGGCCGGGGCGTGTTGTTTTCAGCGGCTGCCGCCTGCCGAGACGCGCTCCAGCGCCGCCTTGAGCTGGGCCGGCGGCAGGTAGCCACCGAGCTGGGTGCCGTCGGCGGCGAAGATCGCCGGGGTACCGTTGACGCCCATCTGCTGGCCGAGCTTGTACTGCATCGCCACCGGGTTGGTGCAGTTCTTCGGGGTGACGGCCTTGCCGGTCTTGGCCGCGGTCAGGGCCTGCTTGCGGTCGGCCGCGCACCAGACCGAGATCATGTCGGTGTAGTCCTGGCTGCCCAGGCCCATGCGCGGGAACGCCAGGTATTCCACGGTGATGCCGTTGCGGTTGAGCTCGGCGATGTCCTGGTGCAGCTTGCGGCAGTACCCGCACTCGATGTCGGTGAAGACGCTGACGGTGTACTTGGCGTTCGGCGCGGCGAACACGATGCGCTCGTTGGTGGGCACGCCGTCGAGCAGCTTGCGCCGGTAGGTGAGCAGGCCCTGGCTGCTGACCGGCCCCTTGTTCTGGATGTCGTACGGCTGGGACTGCATCAGATAGCGGCCGTCATCGGAGACGTACAGCACCTGGCCGCCGACCAGCACTTCGCGGAACCCGGCAAATGGCGCCGCACCGATGAAATCGGGCTTGAAGGTCGGGTCCAGCTGCTGGAGCGCGGTGCGCACGCGCTGGTCGGCATCGCCGGCAGCGGCCGGAGCAGCGGCCGTGGTCTTGGCCGCCGGAGCGGACGGTTGCTGCGCGCAGGCAGTCAGGCTGAGCGCGCCGAAGAGCGCCGCAATGGCAACACGGAGCATCGAGCATTCCGGTGTAAGGAGTCAGACTGGATTCTCGCACAGCTGCCTGCCCCCGCAGCTGGACCGCAGTGGAACGGCGGCGCGCGCCCCTGTCCGGCGCGGTATCAGCCGCGCGGGTGGTGCTTGGCGTGCAGTTTCTGCAGGTGCTCGCGCGCGACCAGTGTGTAGATCTGCGTGGTGGACAGGGAGCTGTGGCCCAGCAGCATCTGCAGGGCACGCAGATCTGCGCCCCGGTTGAGCAGGTGCGTGGCGAAGCTGTGGCGCAGGCCGTGCGGGCTGATACGGGCCGGGTCGATCCCGGCCAGCACCGCGTACTTCTTCACCAAGCCCCAGAACTGCTGGCGGCTGACCGGATGCAGGGAGGGCTCCAGGAACATCGGCACGGCGCCGTCCTGCGGGGTGGGCACGTTGCGTTTGCCGGTGAGCCGGGGGCGCGATTCGGCCAGGTAACGTTCGAGCCAGTGCTGGGATTCTTCGCCGAGCGGGACCAGGCGTTCCTTGCTGCCTTTGCCGGTGACGCGCAGCACGCCCTGGCGCAGGTTGACGGCATTGGCCGGCAGGTTGACCAGCTCACTGACGCGCAGGCCGGCGGCATACATGAGCTCGAGCATGGCGCGGTCGCGCAGGCCGAGCGGCGTGTCGATGTCGGGGCTGGCCAACAGTGCGTCGATCTGGCTTTCGGCGAGCGCCTTGGGCAGCAGGCGGGGCAGCTTGGGCGGATCGAGCAGCGCGCTGGGGTCGTCGCTGCGTTCGCCGCGGCGGACGGCATCGGCGAAGAACGCCCGCAGGGCGGAGAGCAGGCGGGCATTGCTGCGCGGCGACCAGCCATGACGGGAGCGCCAGGCGAGGTAGTCGAACAGCCCGGCGCGGTCGAGGCCGGCCAGTCCCCCTGCGGCGCCATCACGCCAGCGCGCGAGGCCTTCGAGATCGCGCCGATAGCTGTCCAGGCTGGCGCGCGCAAGGCCGTGTTCGGCCCAGGCGGTGTCGAGGAAGCGCTGGATGCGGACGTTGTCGTCGTCGCGCAGCTCGGGCAGGTGCTGCACGAGCTGGCGGCGCAGTGCGGGGGTGGTGGCGTCGGACATGCGGACAGCATACGGAGCGGAATGATCGGGGGCCATCGAACGTGAGCGGCGGGCCGGGTATGCTCCGGGACATGACCGATGCCCCGCTGTCGTCCACTGCCGCTGATCGTCCTGCGTCGTTGCTGCTGTGGCGCCTGCTGTCGCTCCTGTACGACGTCTTCCCGGCGCTGGCGCTGTGGATGCTGTTGGGCGCGCTGTTCGTGGCGGTCTATACGTTGAGCGGCCATGCGGAGCGCGAGAACATCGCGCCGTTCAGTGCGTGGCAGTGGGCGCTGTGGGCGTGCTGCTGGGGCGTGACGGGGGTATACGCGACGATGAGTTGGCGTCGCGGTGGGCAGACGCTGGGGATGCGGCCGTGGCGGTTGCAGGTGGTATCGCTGGACGGCACGGTGCCGACGCGCAGGCAGTTGTGGCTGCGGTATGCGGTGGGCTCGCTGTCGGTGTTGGCGGCCGGCCTGGGGTTCTGGTGGGCGCTGGTGGATCGACAGCGGTTGACCTGGCATGACCGGGCCAGCGGGACGCGGGTTGTTCGGCTGCCGAAGCGTTGAAGGCAACTGCCAACCGCAAAGCGCAAAACGCAAAACGCAAAACGGCAGCGTCTCTGTTTTCTCTGTGTTTGCGGAGAGGCGCAACCCATTTCTGGACCCGCCGCAAGTACGTCCCTGTAGGCTCGTAGTGCGCCATCCATGGCGCACTACGGTCCTGAAATGGGCTGCGCCTCTCCGCATTGACAGATTGCGAAGTGCGGTGGGTGAAAGCGGATTTTTTGCTTGGCTGACGTTTCGCACTGAATACCGGCTCTCGCGATCGAGACGCCTTCAGGAGCGCAACCTCCATCGCGCAGTCGAACCTTCGCTCAATCGATCAATCCCTTAGTCGATCAACTGCTCAGTCGCTCAGTCGCTCAGTCGCCAAGATTGAACACGAACACCGGCACTTCGCCAATCCATCAGAACGGGTAGAGCCGGGCCATGCCCGGCTGCTCTCCCCTCCCCAACCAGCACACTGTCGGAGGCGCGGCGGGATTGCCAGGCCGGGACCGTGTGCTGCCATGGATGGCAGCACACGAGCCTACATGGACGTACTTGCGGCGGGTCCCGGAATGGCGAGCCCGTCGCGCCTAGCCTGAGAGAACATGGTGGCCGCTCTGGCTTCGGCCTTTGGCCTTTGGCTGTTCCAGCGTTTGGCGTTTGGCGTTGGCGTCTGGCGTCTGATGCCTGGCGCTCCAGCAGGGGAATCAGCCCGACTTTCGCCGGAACAACAACCCGGATACCACCATCATCACGACCGGCGGCAACGCATACGCAATCCGATAATCGAACTTCAGCGCACCGGCCATGCGGCCGAAGAACAACTGCAGCAGCCAGAAGCCCAGCGCGAACAGAATGCCCAGGAACAAGCGCTTGCCCATCCCACCGCTGCGCAGCGAACCGAACGCGAACGGCACCGCCGCCAGGCACAGCGCCAGCACATTGATCGGATAGAACCAGCGGCTCCAGTAAACATCCTCGTAATCGCGCGCATCCAGCCCATTGCGCTTGCGGTACTCGATGCTGGTGCGCAGATCCATCGCCGTCAGGTTGCGCGGCTTGGAAATGCCGCTCGCCAGCGCCGCCGCGTCCAAGCGTGAATTCCACGGCTCGGACTCGACCGTCTGGCGGGTGGCGGAACGCTCACCGAACGTATCGCGGCGCACCTTGTTCAACACCCAGCCGTCGGCACCATGCTCGGCGGTGGTCGCATACGTCAACGAGGCCAGGCGGCCGTCCTCGGCGATCTTGTACAGACGCACATCGTGCAGGATCAGGCGCGTACCGCCGCCGGCCTGCAACTGCTCATCGCCGCTCTGGGCATTGAGGAAGGTGTCGCCTTCGCGCGCCCACACGCCCGAATAGCGGGCCGCACTGAGGCTGCTGCCCCACTTCGCACTGGCCTTGATCTCGTCCGCCTTGCTCTGACCCCACGGGCCCAGCGTTTCGCCGCTGAACACCATCACCGCGGTCATCAGCGACAGTGCGATCGCCACCGAGACGCTCAAGCGCTTGCGCGACAGGCCCAGCGCGCGCAGTGCGGTGAGCTCGGAGGTGGCGGCCAGCTGGCCCAACCCCATCAGCGCGCCGATCACGGCGGCGGTCGGGAAGAAGGTATAGGCACGGCGCGGCACGGTGTAGAGCACCCAGGCGGCGGCGTGGCCGAGCGTATAGCTGCCCTTGCCGACGTCCTTGAACTCGCCGGAGAAGGCCATCACCACATCCAGGCCGACCAGCACGGCCCAGGTCAACAGGACGGTGCCGAACACGGCACGGCCCAGGTACAGATCGAACCGCATGGGGCGCAACACGTTCATGCGGTCCTCCGGGGGCGCGACAGTTTGCCGTCGCGGAAATACATCCACAGGGCGAGGCCCAGCAGCGGCAGGGTCAGCCACCACAGGCCCGCGATGCCGGGAATCTTGCCATCGGCGATCCAGCGGGTGCCGATGAACATCAGGTTCATGCCCACCATGTAGGCCAGGAAGGCCAGCATCATCCGGCCGTAGCGCTGCTGGCGCGGCGAACTGCGGGCCAGTGGCAGGGTCATCAGGGCGAAAGCCAGTGCGATCAGCGGCGGGGCGATGCGCGAGTGCAGCTGCGCCTGCGCCTCGGGGCGCTCATCGCCGAACAGCTGCGTGGTCCGCAGCAGCTCGGGGTCGTCGTCCTTGCGGGTCTCGGCGCCGTCGGGCATCGCCACGTCGTTGCGGGCGAAGGTCATCAGCTTGTAGTCCAGCGCGCCGTTGGCCGGGCCTTCGACCTGGTGGCCCTCATCCAGCTCCAAGTAGCGCTGCTTGGCGCCCTCGAAGTACATCCGGCCGTGATCGGCGGAGATCACCTCGATGCGGTCCTCCTTCTGGCGCTGCATGAAGACCTTGCCCAACTGGGTGCCGTCCGGGGAGACCGAGGACAGGTAGACCACGCCGCCATTGGGCAGCGGCGTGAATTTGCCCGCCTCCAGCCCGGCCATGACCACGCTGCGGTTGGCCTCGTCGATCATGGTCTCGCCGGTGCGGTCGGCCCAGGGGCCCAGCCACAGCGAGCACAGGGCGATCAGCCCGACCACCGGCACCACCAGCATCAGCAGGGGACGCAGCAGGCGCCTGGGGCCGACGCCAATGGCGGTGATGACCGCCATTTCCGAGTCCCGGTAGAGCCGGGCCGTGGCCAGCAGCAGGCCCAGCATCAGCGCCAGCGGCAGGATCAGCGGCATATAGACGATGAACTGCAGGCCCAGCTGTGAGAACAGCAGGCGGGCAGGCAGGCGGCCGTCGGCGATGTTGCCGAGGATGTCCACCAGGACACCACCGACGCTCACCACCAGCAACACGATCAGGGTGGCCAGGAAACTCTGGACGAAATCACGCAGGAGATAGCGATCGAGCTTCGACATGGGGCGGTGGTTTAAACTCTCGGATTCGTTCGCGGTGCTGCCCAGTCTACTGACGGGACGTAAACAGCTCGCGATTGTACGGATTTGCCAACGGAATCTGATCAATGGCCCTGGAATTCACCCTGAACCACGCAGCGCCGGCCTCGGCCGAGTGCGATTGCGTCATCGTCGGCGCCTATGCCGACCAGACCCTGAGCCCGGCGGCGCAGGCCCTGGACACCGCGTCCGGTGGCCGCCTGTCGGCCCTGATCGCCCGCGGCGACGTGGGCGGCAAGACCGGCAACACGACCCTGCTGCACGATCTGCCCGGCGTCACCGCCGCACGCGTGCTGGTGGTCGGGCTGGGCGAGCCGGCCAAATTCGGCGTGCCGCAGTACCTCAAGGCGGTCGGCGATGCCAGCCGCGCCCTGAAGAGCGGGGTCAACCGCCACGCGCTGTTCACCCTGACCGAGATCGAGGTCAAGGGCCGCGATGCCGCCTGGAACATCCGCCAGGCCATCATCACCGCCGACCACGCCGCCTACCGCTACAGCGCCACGCTGGGCAAGAAGAAGGCCGACGAGCCGGGGCTGACCACGCTGGCCGTCGCCGGCACCGACACCCAGGCGCTGGCCCAGGGCCAGGCCATCGCCGCCGGCGTGCAGTACGCCCGCGAGCTGGGCAACCTGCCGCCGAACGTCTGCACCCCGGCCTACCTGGCCGAGTCCTCGGTCGCGTTCGCCCAGGCCCATGACGGCGCCGAGGCGGAGATCCTGGACGAGCAGCAGATGGAAGCGCTGGGCATGGGCTCGCTGCTGGCCGTGGCCCGCGGCTCGGCCAACCGCCCGCACCTGGTCGTGCTGAAGTGGAGCAACGGCGGCGACGCCAAGCCCTACGTGCTGGTCGGCAAGGGCATCACCTTCGATACCGGTGGCGTCAACCTGAAGACCCAGGGCGGCATCGAAGAGATGAAGTACGACATGTGCGGTGGCGCCAACGTCATCGGCACCTTCGTCGCGGCCGTGACGGCCAAGCTGCCGCTGAACCTGGTGGTGGTGGTGCCGGCGGTCGAGAACGCCATCGACGGCAACGCCTACCGCCCGTCGGACGTGATCACCTCGATGTCGGGCAAGACCATCGAAGTGGGCAATACCGACGCCGAAGGCCGCCTGATCCTGTGCGACGCGCTGACCTACGCGCAGCGCTTCGAGCCGGCCGCGCTGGTCGACGTGGCTACCCTGACCGGTGCCTGCCTGGTCGCGCTGGGCCACCAGACCGCCGGCTTGATGACCAAGCACGACGACCTGGCCAACGAGCTGCTGGCCGCCGGTGAGCACGTGTTCGACCGCGCCTGGCGCCTGCCGCTGTGGGACGAATACCAGCCGATGCTGGATTCCAGCTTCGCCGACATCTACAACATCGGCGGCCGCTGGGCCGGTGCGATCACCGCGGGCTGCTTCCTGTCGCGCTTCGCCGAGGGCCAGCGCTGGGCCCATCTGGACATCGCCGGCGTGGCCAGCGACGAAGGCAAGCGCGGCATGGCCACCGGTCGCCCGGTCGGCCTGCTGAGCCAGTGGCTGCTGGACCAGGTCGCCCGCGCCTGATGCCCTGCCCGATCGCGGCCGCCCTGCGGTGGCCGCGATCCCGCCCGGCCTGGCGCCGGGTTCCCCCTCCGCTCCAGGCCCTGCCATGTCCCGTGCTGATTTCTACCTGATCGCCAAGCCCCGCTTCCTGACCGAGCCGTTGCGCCTGGTCTGCGAACTGGCCCGCAAGGCCAACGACGCCGGGCTGTTCACCCTCGTGCTGGCGCGCGACCAGGCCCAGGCCGAGGAGCTGGACGAGCTGCTGTGGGCGTTCGACAACGATGCCTACATCCCGCACCAGATCGCCGGCGAAGACATGGATGAGGAAGAAGCGCTGGTGCTGATCGCCGTTCCCGGCACCGAGGCCCCGGCCCGGCCGCTGGTGATCAACCTGCGCGACGACCCCTACCTGGCCGCCTGCGACCGCGTGCTGGAAGTGGTCCCGGCCGATCCGGAAGCGCGCGAACCGCTGCGCGAGCGCTGGCGCCAGTACAAGGCGCTGGGCTTTGACCTGAACAAGTACGACATGTAACCCGCGCGGCGCCCGTCCGGTCGCCGCCGACCCCGGAGACCCTTGATGCGCCTGTTGATCGCCCTGATCTTTCCCTGGTTCGCCTTCTTCACCATCGGCCGCCCGATCGCAGGCATCCTCTGCCTGATCCTGCAGATCACGCTGATCGGCTGGCTGCCCGCCGCGATCTGGGCCGCCTACGCGGTCTCGCAGTTCCATACCGACCAGAAGATCCGCCGCGCCTTCGGGCGCTGAGCTTCCGGCACCCCCACCTTCCGTATTCGATCCTGGTTCCCGCATGACCCAACTCGCCTCCAGCTACGACCCGAAAACCTTTGAAACCGCGTTGTACGACGCGTGGGAGAAGGCCGGCCATTTCAAGCCGTCCGGCAAGGGCGAGCCGTACACCATCCTGCTGCCGCCGCCGAACGTGACCGGCACGCTGCACATGGGCCATGCCTTCCAGCAGACCCTGATGGATGCGCTGGTGCGCTACCACCGCATGCGCGGCTACGACACGTTGTGGCAGGTGGGTACCGACCACGCCGGCATCGCCACCGAGATGGTGGTGTCGCGCAACCTGGCCCTGGCCAACACCGGCGAGACCCGCGATTCGCTGGGCCGCGACGGCTTCATCGAGAAGGTGTGGGAGTGGAAGGCGCAGTCCGGTGACACCATCGAGCGCCAGATGCGCCGCCTGGGCACCTCCAGCGACTGGTCGCGCAGCACCTTCACCATGGACCCGCAGCCGTCCGAAGCGGTGGTCGAGGCCTTCGTGCGCTGGCACGAGCAGGGCCTGATCTACCGTGGCCAGCGCCTGGTCAACTGGGATCCGGTGCTGAAGACCGCCATCTCCGATCTGGAAGTGGAGAGCGTGGAGGAAGACGGCTTCCTGTGGTCGATCAGCTACCCGCTGGCCGACGGCAGCGGCACCCTGACCGTGGCCACCACCCGCCCGGAAACCATGCTGGGCGACACCGCGGTGATGGTCCACCCGGAGGATGAGCGTTACGCGCACCTGATCGGCAAAATGGTCAAGCTGCCGCTGACCGACCGCGAGATCCCGGTGATCGCCGATGATTACGTCGACCGCGAGTTCGGTACCGGCGTGGTCAAGGTCACCCCCGCGCACGATTTCAACGATTACCAGGTCGGCCTGCGCCATGACCTGCCGATGATCAACCTGTTCACCCCGGAAGCGGCGATCAACGACAACGCGCCGGAGAAGTACCGCGGGCTGGACCGTTACGAAGCGCGCAAGGTGATCCTGGCCGAGCTGGAAGACCTCGGCATCCTGGTCGAGACCAAGGCACACAAGCTGCAGGTGCCGCGCGGTGATCGTACCCAGCAGGTGATCGAGCCGTACCTCACCGACCAGTGGTTCGTGAAGATGGACGTGCTGGCCAAGCGCGGCCTGGAGCTGGTCGAGAACGGCAGCATCCAGTTCGTCCCGGCCAACTGGATCAACACCTACCGCCACTGGATGGAGAACATCCAGGACTGGTGCATCAGCCGCCAGCTGTGGTGGGGGCACCGTATCCCGGCGTGGTTCGACGACGCGGGCAACTGCTATGTGGGCCGCGACGAAGCCGAAGCACGCGCGAAGAACACCCTTGCCGCCGATGTCGCCCTGCACCAGGACAGCGACGTGCTGGAGACCTGGTTCTCCTCGCAGCTGTGGCCGTTCTCCACGCTGGGCTGGCCGAACGAGCAGGCGATGGACGCGCGCGGTTTCGAGCGCTACCTGCCGTCGTCGGTGCTGATCACCGGGTTCGACATCATCTTCTTCTGGGTGGCCCGCATGATCATGGCCACCGACAGCTTCACCGGGAAGATTCCGTTCAAGGACGTCTACATCACCGGCCTGATCCGCGATGCGCAGGGCCAGAAGATGTCCAAGTCCAAGGGCAACGTGCTGGATCCGCTGGACATCATCGACGGCATCTCCATCGAAGACCTGGTCGCCAAGCGCACCACCGGCCTGATGAAGCCCAAGGACGCGCCGAAGATCGAGAAGGCGACGCGCCGCGAATTCCCCGAGGGCATCATCGCCCACGGTGCCGATGCGCTGCGCTTCACCATTGCCGCGCTGGCCACCCACGGCCGCGACATCAAGTTCGACATGAACCGCGCCGAGGGCTACAAGAACTTCTGCAACAAGCTGTGGAACGCCAGCCGCTTCACCCTGATGAACACCGAGGGCAGCAGCTTCACCGGCGTGCCGCAGCCGCGCACCGATGCCGAGCGCTGGATTCTCGCGCGCCTGGCGGCGGTCTCGGCCGAAGCGCAGACGCATTACGCCAACTACCGCTTCGATCTGCTGGCGCAGTGCCTGTACGAATTCGCCTGGAACGAGTTCTGCGACTGGTTCCTGGAACTGACCAAGCCGGCCCTCAACGGCGCCGATGCCGACGATGCCAACAGCACCCGCCACACCCTGCTGTACGTGCTGGAAGCGCTGCTGCGCCTGCTGCACCCGCTGACCCCGTTCGTCACCGAGCAGCTGTGGCGGCAGGTCGCCCCGCGCCTGGGCATCACCGACGACACCATTTCGCTGCGGCCGTACCCGACCGCCGAGGAGTTCGCCGGTGATTTCGCCCGCGCCGAAGCCGATGTGGAATGGCTGAAGTCGATGGTCAACGCCCTGCGCCGCGTGCGCAGCGAGTTGAACGTGCCGCCGTCCAAGCTGGTGCCGCTGCTGCTGCAGGGTGGCAACGACGATGACCGCGCGCGCATGACCCGCTTCACCTCCTCGCTGTCGTTCCTGCTCAAGCTGGAGCGCATCGAGTGGCTGGCCAACGGCAGCGACACGCCGCCGGCCGCCGCCGCGATCGTGGGCGATCTCACCCTGCTGGTGCCGCTGGAGGGCCTGGTCGATCTGGGCGCCGAACGCGCGCGCCTGGACAAGGAAATCGCCCGGGTGGAATCGGAAAAGGACAAGAGCGAGACCAAGCTCTCCAAGTTCACCGACAAGGTGCCGGCGGCGGTGGTCGAACAGGAGCGCGTGCGCCTAGTCGAGTGGACCGCCCAGCTGGCGGGTCTGCGTTCGCAGCGCGCGAAGCTGTAAGCGCATGGGCGGCCGACCTCTCGGTCGGCCGCCTTTCAAAATGCCTGCCCATCTGCGGCATGATGCGGGTTCGTCCACGGATTGAATGACCGCCGACACGATGTCGCTGCCCCTCTTCTGCATCGTGCTGTTCGCCGCCCTGCTGCACGCCAGCTGGAACGCGATCGTCAAACGCGGCACCGACACGCTGCTGACCACGATCCTGGTCACCGGTTCGGCGGCGGTGATCGCCGCGATCGGCCTGCCCTTCCTGCCCGCGCCCGCGGCGCAGAGCTGGTCATGGCTGGCTGCCTCGACCCTGCTCCAGGTCGGGTATTACGTGCTGGTGGCCCGCACCTACCAGCTGACCGACATGAGCGCGTCGTACCCGCTGATGCGCGGCTGCGCGCCGATCCTGGTCGCCCTGGTCAGCACGCTGTTCCTTGGCGAGCGCCTGGTGTGGATCGCATGGGCCGGCATCGCGCTGATCTGCCTGGGCATCCTGTGCATGACGCGCGGCCTCCCGCGGCAGCACGCGTGGTTGCCACTGCTCAATGCCGGGGTCATCGCCACCTATACGCTGGTCGATGCCTGGGGCGCGCGCCATTCGGGCGCCGCGGTGAGTTACACCCTGTGGCTGTTCCTGCTCTCCGGCCTGCCCCTGCCCCTGTGGGCGCTGTGCACCCGCGCCGGCGCACTGCGTGACTATGCGCGCCGCAACTGGGGCTACGGCATCGTGGGCGGGTTCGGGACGTTGATCTCCTACGGCCTGGCGCTGTGGGCCATGACCGTGGCGCCGGTTGCGATGATCTCCGCGCTGCGCGAAACCTCGATCCTGTTCGGCATCCTGATCTCGGCCTGGATCCTGCACGAACGGGTCACCCGCCAGCGCTGGATCGCCGCCGGCCTGATCGTACTCGGCGCGGTAGTGCTGCGGATCACGTAGAGCCACCCCATGGGTGGCTGCTGTTCGATCCGGCCCGTACGGGGTGTGGCTGTCGGAGACAGGCGCAGCCACCCATGGGGTGGCTCTACATCGGGCCGTCAGAGCGGCGGCATCACCTGGATGTCGTCGTCGACCAGCTCGATCGCCATCACCAGCGCATCCTCGCGCCCCTCGCGGGCGGGGTAATAACGCGGCCGGCGGCCGATCTCGTTGAACCCCTCGCTGTGGTACAGCGCCACTGCCGAGGTATTGGACGGCCGCACTTCCAGGAACACGCGGTGCGCACCGTGGTCGCGCGCCAGTTTCACCAGCGCACGCAACAGATGACGGCCATGGCCGCGCGACTGGCACAGCGGATCCACGCAGATGTTGAGGATATGCGCTTCATCGGCGGCGATGCTGAGCAGGCCGTAGCCCATCAGCAGGCCATCTTCTTCCATCGCCAGGCCCGGATAGCCGGCACGCAGGCAATCCTGGAAGATGCCGCGGGTCCACGGGTACGGATAACCACGTACCTCGATGGCCATCACCGCATTGAGGTCGCTTTCGCGCAGCGCGCGCAGCGACAACGGCCGCGGCGAGCTCACCGCGCTCACGGGCGGCCCCGCTTGCGCAGCGCGCGCAGCTGCGGCCACAACGCACGCTTGGCGGCGGCATTGCTGCGCAGTTCGTCCAGGTTCCAGCTGGCCATCAGGGCCTGGGTGTCCGGCTCGGCCGGGTTGCAGCCGGAGGCGCGCAGCAGGGCGATCTGCAGGCGATCCGGCATCCGCACCGCGGCGCGGCGGCCGCCACCTGCGCGCGCCGGAGCGGCCGCCGACGCACTGGCCGGTGCGTGTTCCTCTACCGTGCGTGGGGCGTTGCGCCGTGCCGGTGGCGGCGCGTCCGCCGGCGGCGCCGGGCGCGGGGAACGCACCGGCGCCGGCGGCTCGGCAACCGGGGCCGCACGCAACTCGATCTCCGGCACAACCAGGCCTTCCGGCTCGACGCTGCCGTCGACGAACACCGTATAGCCCATCGCCTGCAGCCAGGACTGCTGCGCCGGCGACCACAATGGCGGCAGCGCCTGCCCGCTCACGCGTTCGGCTCGACCGTCTTGCGGGTGCGCTGCCACACCCAGTAACACGGGCCGGACAAGGCATACACCACGCCTACCGCGAACAGCACGCGCGGCATATCGATGACCATGATCGCGATGGCGATCGGTACCAGGGCCAGCGCCAGGAACGGCACACGATCCGCGCGCGGTCCCTTTTCGCCACTGCCCTTGAAGCTCCAGAAGCGGATCCGGCTCACCATCAGCAGGGCCGACACCAGGGTCACGCCGAGGGCGACATAGCGTAGCTGGTTGCCGTCCCAGCCGAGGTTGCCATCGGCGAAGGCCCAGACGAAGGACATCATCAGGCCCGCGGCGGCGGGGCTGGCCAGGCCGATGAACCAGCGCTTGTCGACCACGGTGACCTGGGTGTTGAAGCGGGCCAGGCGCAGCGCGGCGCAGGCGGCGTACAGGAAGGCGACCGCCCAGCCGACACGGCCGAGGACCGGGTCGTCGAACTTCAGCCACGACAGCGACCAGTGGTACATCACCAGGGCCGGGGCCATGCCGAAGCTGACCAGGTCGGCCAGCGAGTCGTACTGCACGCCGAATTCGCTGCTGGTGCCGGTCAGCCGGGCCACGCGGCCGTCCAGGCCGTCCATGACCGCGGCGACGAACACCGCGATGGCCGCATTGACGAAATCGCCGTTGGCCGCGGCGATGATCGCGTAGAAGCCGGCGAACAGGCCTGCGGTGGTGAACAGGTTGGGCAGCAGGTAAATGCTGCGCGAGCGCGGCGGGGGTTTCAGTTGATCCATGGGGCCAGTTTAGCTTGCCAGCACCGGCCCGGGGTGCTGCAATCGCGGCTCTGTCCCGTTCCCGGAGTTGCCATGCGTGCCCTGTCCCGTCTCAGCGCCCTGCTGCTGCTCGCCAGCGCCACGGCCAGCGCCGGCAACGTCTATAAGTGGAAAGACGGCAACGGCGTCACCCAGTATTCGGAGAAGCCGCCGACGGGGCAGAAATACGAGGCCCGCCAGGTCGAGAACCGGGACCCCGTCCCACGCACGGCGGCGGCCGCCCCGGCCGAGAACAAGGCCTGCACCGACGCCCGCGGCAACCTTGCCCTGCTCGACGGGCCGGGCAAAGTCATGCAGGACACCGATGGCGACGGCAAGGCCGATACCACGCTGACCGACGCGCAGCGCAGCGCCCAGAAGACCCTGGCCGAGACCGCCATCCAGGCCTACTGCACGCCCAAGGCCTGAGCCGCCGGCCCCGCCGGGCGGGGCCAAAACCACCGGCAACCCCCATCGTGGCGGCCGGACTGGCAGAATATCGGCTTCTGCCGTTCAGCGAAGCCGACGATGCGCCTCTCCCAGTTCCACCTGCACACCACCAAGGAAACCCCCAGCGACGCGGAGCTGACCAGCCACCGCTTGATGCTGCGCGCGGGCATGATCCGCAAGCTGGCCTCGGGGCTGTACACCTGGTCGCCGCTGGGCCTGCGCGTGCTGCGCAAGGTCGAGCGCATCGTGCGTGAGGAAATGGAGCGTGCCGGTGCGGTGGAATTCCAGATTCCGACCATCCAGCCCAAGGAACTGTGGGAAGCCACCGGCCGCTGGGAAAAGTTCGGGCCGCAGCTGCTGAAGATCAAGGATCGCAAGGAGCAGGTGTTCTGCTACAGCCCGACCGCCGAAGAGGCCGCCGCCGATTTCGCGCGCCAGGAGCTGTCCAGCTACAAGCAGCTGCCGGTCAATTTCTTCCAGATCCAGACCAAGTTCCGCGATGAGATCCGCCCGCGTTTCGGCGTGATGCGCTCGCGCGAATTCCTGATGAAGGATGCATATTCCTTCCACCTGCATGATGAATGCCTGGTGCGCGAATACGAAAACATGAAGGCGGCCTACAGCCGCATCTTCACCCGCCTGGGCCTGGACTTCCGCATGGTGCAGGCCGACTCGGGCGCGATCGGCGGCGATGCCTCGCAGGAATTCCACGTGATCGCCGAGTCGGGCGAAGACGCGCTGGTGTTTTCCACCGGCTCGGACTATGCGGCCAACATGGAAGCGGCCATCGCCGCCACGCCCGGCGAGCGTCCGGCCGCCAGCGAAACGCTGCGCAAGGTCGAGACGCCCACGCAGAAGACCTGCGAAGCCGTGGCCGCCCTGCTCGGGCTGGGCCTGGAACGCACGGTCAAATCGATCGCGATCATGAGCGAGGCCGGTTTCGTGCTGGCGCTGGTGCGCGGCGATCACGACGTCAATGAAATCAAACTCGGCAAGGTCGAAGGCCTGCAGGGCTACCGCATGGCCAGCGAGGCGGAAATCGCCACGCACCTGGGCAGCCAGCCCGGCTTCCTCGGCCCGCTCAACGCGGCCCAGCCGATCCGCATCGTGGCCGACCGCGAGGTCGCCGCACTGGCCGATTTCGTCGTCGGCGCCAACGAAGCCGGTTTCCACATCGCCGGCGTCAACTGGGGCCGTGACCTGCCCGAGCCGGAAGTGGCGGACATCCGCAACGCCAAGGCCGGCGATCGTGCCGCCGATGGCGGTGAACTGAAGGTCGCGCGCGGCATCGAAGTCGGCCACGTGTTCCAGCTCGGCCGCCAGTATGCGCAGGCGTTGAATGCGACCGTCCTCGACGAGAACGGCAAGGCCGCGGTATTGGCGATGGGCTGCTACGGCATCGGCATTTCGCGCATCGTCGCGGCGGCGATCGAGCAGAATCACGACGACGCCGGCATTATCTGGCCGGACGCGATGGCGCCGTGGCAGGTCGTGGTCTGCATGATCAACCCCAAGCAGGACGAGACCGTGTCGGCCACCGCCGCGGAGCTGCTGACGCAGCTGCAGGCCGCCGGCCTGGACGTGGCGCTGGATGACCGCGGCCTGCGCCCGGGCGCGATGTTCGCCGACATGGAACTGATCGGCGTGCCGCACCGGATCGTGGTCTCCGAACGCGGCGTCGCCGCCGGCACCTTCGAGTACCGCGCGCGCAGCGCGGCCGAAGCGGAGGTCCTCGACAAGGACGCGCTGCTGGCGAAATTGACGAAGTAATGACAAAAGGCCGGGTGAGTAACCCGGCCTTTTTCAATGGTGGACCCGGTTTCAATATCTCCGGTTTGTTTGTGTATTGCGCAAAAGAGAATGTATGCTGTTTCCGATGCCAAGGACCGGCTCACCCTGTCCTTAATATATTGCGGAGTAGTAGATGAGCATTGACCTGAGCGGCCTGTCCGCCAAAGAGCTGGGCGCGCTGATCAAGAACGCCAAGAAGCAGCAGACCATCGTCGCCAAGCGTCCGGCGATCAGCAAGGTCCGCGCACAGCTGACCAAGCTGGCCAAGGCCCAAGGCTATTCGGTGGAAGAACTGTTCGGCGGCGCCGCACCGGCCGCACGTGGCCGCACCGCGGGCAAGGCCACCAAGGCCCCGGCCAAGGCCGTGCGCAAGCTCGGCAAGGTTGCCCCGAAGTACCGCAATCCGGCCAACCCGAAGGAAACCTGGACCGGCCGTGGCAAGCAGCCGCGTTGGCTGGCCGCGCATACCGCCAAGGGCAAGAAGGTCGAAGAGTTCCTGATCAAGAAGTAAGCCGGTCAGTAACTGCTGCACAGGGAAACGCCGGCCTCGCGCCGGCGTTTTCGTTTCCGCCGGCCGGGCGTGCATCGACCGGGACGGTCAGAGATTCTTGCGCGCCGGAATCAGCAGATTGCCGAACAGCAGGCCGGCCACCAGCGCCATCACCACGTTGAGCACCGTCATCAGCACGGTCTGGCCGGCGCTCATGTCCTGCTGCTGGACCAGCGTCAGCACACCGCGCAGGCTTGTGCTGCCGGGCACCAGCATGATGATGCCGGGAAGCCGGATGATCGCGCCCGGGCGCTGTGCCAGCCGACCGAACAGATTGCCGGCGGCGGTCAGCAGCATCGCCGACATGAAAATGCCGGCCGGGATGCCCCAGGCCTGGCCCGCGAATTTGGAGATCGCATAGCCGGCGACCGCCGCGGCCATCACCCACGGGAAATCACGACGGTTGGCCTTGAACAACATCGCGAAGGCGAACGCGGCCAGCAGCAGCGCGCCCCATTCGACCCAGTCGGCCTGCGGCCGCGAGGCACGCACCAGCGGTTCCAGCCCCACGATGCCCGACAGCGTCACCGCGATCACCGCGCCCACCGTCAGTTTCAGGATCGTGGTCACCGCACCGGCAAACCGCGCCGTGCCCGAAACCCAGTGCTGGCTGGCCAGCTCGTTGACCGCATTGGTCAGCGACATCCCGGGCAGCAGCACCACCAGCGAGGCGATGATCACCGTATTGAGATTGAGCGCCCCGATGAAGGAGGCCACCAGCGTCGCCACCGAGCCGGCCAGCAGCGCCGCCAATGCCTCATTGGCTTCGCGCGTGGCCGGGCGGCGATCGGTGTACATGCCCATGACGCCGATCAGCAGGCCGATCACCCCGGCGGTGGCGATATCCAGCCACGGCAGTTTCCACAGGCCGGCCACGCCCGCCGCGCCCAGGCTGTAGGAAAGAATGGTGCGGATCTTGCCCCAGCGGCCCGGATCCTTGTCCAGCTGGCGCAGCGCGGTATGGCCCTGCGCGATGCTCATGGTGCCGTTGGCGACCGCGTCGGTGATCTGGTCGGCGATGCTGAGTTTGTGCAGGTCGTTCTCGCCCGGTGCCAGCCGGATCACACGGGTGATGTCGGAGGAACCGATCGCCTTGGTCGGATCGCTGAAACTCAGGATCAGCCCGGTCGGGTTCGACCACGGCTCGCAATCCAGGTCCAGGCGCTGCGCCAGCGCGACCACGGCCGCTTCCAGCCGCTGCGCGGTGGTGCCATAGCTGTGCAGGCGCCCGGCCATTTCCGAAACGAATGCCACGCGCTGTGCGTAGGTGGCCGGTGGTGCAACGATGGTGGGGGCGTCGGCAGACATGCGCCGTAGTATTACCCGAACACGCCCCGGCCTGAAGAATCCCGGCGTCATCGTGCCGCGGTGTGCAGGCCGGGGCCTTGCCGACCGACGCGTTCAGCCCGGTCGGCGCATACGCGAGCCATGCACCCGGACAGGTTATGCTGCGCGCAGGACGCCTACATGACCTCAGACCAAGCCCCCCATCTCGAGCAGGATGCCCAGGAACCCGGCCTGATCCGGTTGTCTGGCCATTGGACATTGCGCACCGCGCTGGACGCGGCCGAAGTGCTGCGCGGCCTTCCGGAAAAAGTGACCGGTCTGGATGCCAGCGGGATCACCCTGCTCGACTCGGCCGGCGTACTGCAGCTGCTGCGTGTCGCGCACCGCGCCGACCTGGGCGAAGACGCCGTGACGTTCCGCGAGGAGCATCGCGCGCTGGTCTCGACCATCGAGGAAGTCGCCGACGACCGGCCCAAGGCCAAGCGCGACTTCGGCGTGCTGGCCGCATTGGAGCGGCTCGGTGTCAGCGTGCACGGCATGGGCCACAACATCGTGGCGCTGGCCAGTTTCCTCGGCGAGAACCTGGTCAAGGGCGGGCGCCTGATCAAGGAGCCGCGCCGCTTCCGCCTGACCGCCACGGTCGCCCAGATGGAACAGGTCGGCCTGGATGCGGTACCGCTGGTGGCGCTGCTGTCGTATCTGGTGGGTGCGGTGATCGCGTTCCTCGGCTCGACGATCCTGCGCGACTTCGGCGCGGAGATCTACGTGGTCGAACTGGTCAGCATCGCCTTCCTGCGCGAGTTCGCGGTGCTGTTGACCGCGATCGTGCTGGCCGGCCGTACCGCCAGTGCGTTCACCGCGCAGATCGGTGCGATGAAGGCCCGCGAAGAAATCGACGCAATGAAGACTCTGGGCCTGGACCCGGTCGACCTGCTGGTATTGCCGCGTTTGATCGCGCTGCTGATCACCCTGCCGCTGCTGACCTTCATCGCGATGATCGCCGGCCTGGCAGGTGGCATCACCGTGGGCGCGTTCGATCTGGATATCCCGCCGCAGATGTACATCGCGCGGATGCACGACACCATGGAAGTGCGCAACATGCTGGTCGGCCTGTCCAAGGCGCCGGTGTTCGCGCTGGTGATCGGCCTGATCGGCTGCCTGGAAGGCCTCAAGGTCGAAGGCACCGCGCAGTCGGTCGGCGAGCGCACGACCTCCAGCGTGGTGCAGGCGATTTCGCTGGTGATCATCCTCGACGCGTTCGCCGCGCTCTGGTTCATGAAGATGGGCTGGTAACCGATGAACACCGATACCGCCCCGGCCCCTGACCGCGACGCCGCCACCGACGACGGCGAACTGCTGATCCGCGTGCGTGGGCTGACCAACCGTTTCGGCACGCAGGTCGTGCACGACGGACTGGACCTGGACGTGCGCCGCGGCGAGATCCTCGGCGTGGTCGGCGGCTCGGGCACCGGCAAGTCGGTGCTGATGCGCAGCATCCTCGGCCTGCGCACGCCGGACGATGGCCAGATCGAGGTGCTCGGCGTCGACGCCCGCTCCAGCGATCCGGCCAACCGGCTGCATATCGAACGCAACACCGGCGTGCTGTTCCAGGATGGCGCGCTGTTCTCCTCGCTGACCGTGGGCGAGAACGTGCAGGTGCCGCTGAAGGAACATCACGGCGAACTGCCCGAGCGCTGGCATTACGAGCTGGCCCTGCTCAAGGTGAAGCTGGCCGGCCTGCCCGCCGATGCGATCAACAAGCTACCCTCGCAGCTGTCCGGCGGCATGCGCAAGCGCGCCGGCCTGGCCCGCGCGCTGGCGCTGGACCCGCCGCTGCTGTTCCTGGACGAGCCCACGGCCGGGCTGGACCCGATCGGCGCGGCCGCGTTCGACCGCCTCATCAAGACCCTGCAGGAAGCGCTGGGCCTCACTGTCTTCCTGATCACACACGATCTGGACACCCTGTATGCGATCTGTGACCGGGTGGCGGTGCTGGCCGACAAGAAGGTCATCGCCAACGCCCCGCTGCACGAGATCGAACAACTGGACCACCCGTGGATCCAGGAGTACTTCCACGGACCGCGCGCGCGTGCTGCGCGCGATGCAAAGCACGAGAGCGAGTAAGCCATGGAAACCAAAGCCAATTACGTCCTGATCGGCGCCTTCACCCTGATAGTGGGCCTGGCGCTGCTGGCCTTCGGGCTGTGGGCCGCCAAGTACTCCTCCGACCGCACCTGGACGGAATACCGCGTGGTGTTCCGCGAGGCCGTCACCGGCCTGTCGGTCGGCAGCCCGGTGCAGTACAACGGCATCGCGGTCGGCTCGATCACCGAGTTGAACCTGGTCCCGGACGATCCGCGCCAGGTGGTCGCGCGGATCCGGCTGAACTCCAATACGCCGGTCAAGACCGACACCCGCGCCAAACTGGCGATCACCAGCCTGACCGGCCCGTCGATCATCCAGCTCAGTGGCGGCACGCCGCAGTCCGCCGCGCTGACCGCGGTCAACAAGGATCCGGCCCCGATCATCCCGACCACGCCGTCGGCGCTGCAGAACATCACCGACGTGGCCAACCGCATCGTCGAGCGCATGGACCAGGTGCTCAGCGACCGCAACGTGGCCAGCATCAATGCGACCCTGGCCAACCTGGAAACGATCAGCGGCGGCCTGGCCGACCGTGACCAGGGCACCCAGGCGCTGCTGCTCAGCGCGCGCGACGCCGCGCGCAGCCTGGATGTCACCCTCAAGAGCACCAACGGCACCATCCAGCGCCTGGACAAGAACCTCGTGCAGCAGCTGCCGCCGATCCTGGACAAGCTGGAGACCACGCTGAGCAAGCTGGATTCGGCCGCCGGCAATGCCGACTCGATCCTTGGCGAGAACCGCGCCGCGATCAACAGCTTCGCCAACGATGGCCTGGCCCAGCTCGGCCCGACCCTGACCGAGCTGCGTGGCCTGATCCGCGACCTGCGCCGGGTCAGTGACCGCCTGGACAACAACCCGGCACGTTATCTGCTCGGCCGCGACGCACCCAAGGAGTTCGAACCCAAATGAGCCGCCCGACCTTCTTCCGGCCTCTGCTGCCGATCGCCCTGATCGCCGCGCTTGGCGGCTGTTCGCTGCTGGGCAGCAATGAACGCAGCGCGGTGACCATCTATTCGCCCGTGGTCCGCATCCAGGCCGACCCGGGCTGGCCGACCGTTGAGTGGCAGCTGGTGCTGGTCAAGCCCAGTGCCGCGCGCGTGGTCGACAGCCCGCGCATCAACGTGCGCCCGACTCCCTCCGAACTGGAGGTCTACAAGGGCGTGAGCTGGGCACAGCCGGCCACCGACATGCTCGACGACGCGCTGGTGCGTGGCTTCGAGGATTCCGGCCGCATCAACGGCGTGGCCCGGGTCACCACCGGCATCCGCGCCGACTACAAGCTGGCCATGGACGTGCGCCGCTTCGAAGCCGATTACCGTGGCCAGGCCACGCCGACCGCGCTGATCGAAGTCAACGCGAAACTGATCCACGTGATCGACCAGCGCGTCGTCGCTGATCGTACGTTCCGCCAGGAAAACCCGGTCGGCAGCACCGACGTCGCCCAGGTGACCGCCGCGCTGGAACAGGGCCTGCAGACGCTGACCACGAACGTGGTGGGCTGGACGCTGGTGACCGGCGAGCAGGATCACGCCCGCAGCGCGGTCACCCCTGCCCGGGTGCGGTAATCCAGCGGAACGTGAGATTCAGGCGCTCGGCCAGCGGTCGCGCGCTCTTCGGCAGGGAATGCTGGTAATGGCGCTGGGTCTGCCCGCCCATCACCAGCAGATCGCCGTGGTCGAGCAGCACCTCGGCCTTCCTCGCATGGTCGTCCCGACGGCGCAGCAGGAACCGCCGCGGCGCGCCCAGGCTCAGTGACGCGATTACCGGCGCCGGCCCCAGTTCGGGTTCGTTGTCGCTGTGCCAGCCCATGCCGTCATCGCCATCGCGGTAGCGGTTGAGCAGCACGCTGTTGAACGCGTGGCCACAGCAGGCAGCCAACTGATCGCGCAGCGGCAGCAGCGCGGGATGCCAGGGCTGCGGCACGAACTCGGTGCCGGAATAGCGGTAACGCGCGGCCGGGTCGCCCATCCAGCAGCTCAGGCGCGGGGAATCGACCTGGCGGCCGAACATGCGGATCCTGTGCACCTCCCACGGGACGTCGTCGCGGAGCGTGCGCTGGAGGGTGTCCGCAGCGTCGCGGGGCAGCCAGTGGCGGTGCCAACGTACTTCAGCGTCGCGCAGGTGCAGGTCCATGGAATCCTCGGCAGCCGCGTGGTGCCCGTCCGACGGACACCACGGTGGCACCAGCGATCAGGCCTGGCCGAAGGCCACGCCGGTTTTTTCCTTCAGCTCATCGATGCCCACGCCCGGGGCCGCCTCGACCAGCACCAGCCCCTTGTCGGTGACATCGAACACGGCCAGCTCGGTGATGATCCGATCGACCACGCCCACGCCGGTCAGCGGCAGCGTGCACTCGGGCAGAATCTTGTGCTCGCCGCTCTTGGCGGTGTGCTCCATCAGCACCACCACGCGCTGCACGCCGGCGACCAGATCCATCGCCCCGCCCATGCCCTTGACCATCTTGCCCGGCACCATCCAGTTCGCGAGGTCGCCCTTGTCGGTGACCTGCATCGCGCCGAGGATGGCCAGGTTGATGTGGCCGCCGCGGATCATCGCGAAGCTGTGGTGGCTGCCGAAGTAGCTGGCGCCCGCGCGTGCGGTCACCGTCTGCTTGCCGGCATTGATCAGGTCGGCATCCACTTCGGCCTCGGTCGGGAACGGGCCGATGCCGAGCAGGCCATTCTCGGACTGCAGCCACACATCCACGCCGTCGGGAATGTGGTTGGCGACCAGGGTCGGCAGGCCGATGCCCAGGTTCACGTAGGCGCCGTCGGTCAGTTCGCGCGCGGCGCGCTGTGCCATTTCATCGCGGGTCCAGGCCATCTCAGTTCGCCTCCTGGCGCACGGTACGCTGTTCGATACGCTTCTCGGGATGCGGGTTGTGCACGATGCGGTGCACGTAGATGCCCGGCAGGTGGACCTGGTCCGGATCGATGCTGCCCACCGGCACCACCTCTTCCACTTCCACGATGCACAGCTTGCCGGCCATCGCGCAGGCCGGGTTGAAGTTGCGCGCGGTCTTGCGGAACACCAGGTTGCCGGCCTCGTCGGCCTTCCACGCCTTGACCAGCGCGACGTCGGCGCGCAGCGCGGTCTCCATCACGTAGTGCTTGCCATCGAATTCGCGGGTTTCCTTGCCTTCGGCCACCACCGTGCCGTAGCCGGTCGCGGTGAAGAAGGCCGGGATGCCCGCACCACCGGCACGCAGGCGCTCGGCCAGGGTGCCCTGCGGGTTGAACTCCAGTTCCAGCTCGCCGGCCAGGTACTGGCGTTCGAATTCCTTGTTCTCGCCCACGTAGGACGAGATCATTTTCCGGATCTGCCGGGTCGCCAGCAGCTGGCCGAGGCCAAAGCCATCCACGCCCGCATTGTTGGAGATCACGGTCAGATCCTTGGCGCCGGTATCGCGCAGTGCGGCGATCAGGGCCTCGGGAATACCGCACAGGCCGAACCCGCCAACCGCCAGGGTCTGACCATCGGCGATTGCACCTTGCAGCGCCTCGGCCGCACTGGCGTACTGCTTGCCACGTCGCCCGGCGTTGTCTGGGGACTTGCTCATCTACGCCCTCACCTCGTTGATGGAAGCAGGCATTGTAGCCATTGCACGGGCCTTTCCCCGGCTTTGGCGTCCGCTGCCCGCCCGCCCACCCGGCTGAAAACGATTCCCATACACGGCAGCGGCTAGACTACTGCGCTGACTGTCAGAAGGACTGAATAGATGACGCTCCCCGCATTCAAGGCGTACGACATCCGCGGCCGGGTTCCGGATGAACTGAACGAAGATCTGGCCCGCCGTATCGGCGTGGCACTGGCCGCGCAGCTGTCGCCCGGCACGGTGGTGGTCGGCCACGATGTCCGCCTGACCAGCGGCGCCCTCCAGGACGCCCTCGCCGCCGGCCTGCGCGGCGCCGGCCGTGAAGTGCTCGATATCGGCCTGTGCGGGACCGAGGAAGTCTATTTCCAGGTGGATCACCTGAAGGCCGCCGGTGGCGTGATGGTCACCGCCAGCCATAATCCGATGGATTACAACGGCATGAAGCTGGTCAAGGAGCAGGCCCGGCCGATCAGCTCCGATACCGGCCTGTTCGCGATCTCCGATGCGGTCGAAGCCGACCAGGCGCCCGCCGCCGCGCCGATCGCCGGCCTGCAGTCGCATCCGGACAAGAGCGCCTACATCGCGCATCTGCTGAGCTACATCGAACCGAAGGCGCTCAAGCCGCTGAAGCTGGTGGTCAATGCCGGCAACGGCGGCGCCGGCACGATCGTGGATCTGCTCGCCCCGCACCTGCCGCTGGAGTTCATCCGCATCTGCCACGAGCCCGATGGCAGCTTCCCGAACGGCATCCCCAACCCGCTGCTACCGGAAAACCGCGAGCTCACCGCGCAGGCCGTGCGCGAGCATGGCGCGGACTTCGGCATCGCCTGGGATGGCGATTTCGACCGCTGCTTCTTCTTCGACCACAACGGCCGCTTCATCGAGGGCTATTACCTGGTTGGCCTGCTCGCCCAGGCGATCCTGGCCCGCCAGCCGGGCGGCAAGATCGTGCACGACCCGCGCCTGACCTGGAACACGGTGGAAATGGTCGAGGAAGCCGGTGGCCTGCCGGTGCTGTGCAAGAGCGGTCACGCCTTCATCAAGGAAAAGATGCGCTCGGAAAATGCCGTCTACGGCGGCGAGATGAGTGCGCACCACTACTTCCGCGAATTCGCCTACGCCGATTCCGGCATGATCCCGTGGCTGCTGATCGCCGCGCTGGTGTCCGAATCCGGCCGCTCGCTCGCCGATCTGGTCGAAGCGCGCATGCAGAAGTTCCCGTGCAGCGGCGAGATCAACTTCAAGGTGGCCGACGCCAAGCGTTCCGTCGCCCGCGTGATGGAGCATTACGCCGCGCAGGCACCGTCGCTGGACCACACCGACGGCATCAGCGCCGATTTCGGCGACTGGCGCTTCAACCTGCGCAGCTCCAACACCGAGCCGCTGCTGCGCCTGAATGTTGAAACCCGCGGCGATGCAGCACTGCTGCGCGCGCGCACCGATGAAATTTCCCAGTTGCTCAAGGACGCCTGAGGCGAGGCCCCGACCATGCAGAGCCTTCTTCCCGTCATTCTCTCCGGCGGCTCCGGCACCCGCCTGTGGCCGCTGTCGCGCGAGTCCTACCCCAAGCAGTTCCTCGCGCTGTCGGGCGAGCAGACCATGCTGCAGGCGACCTGGCAGCGCGTGGCACCGATCGCCGGCCGCGCGCCGCTGATCGTCGCCAACGAGGAGCACCGCTTCGTCGCCGCCGAGCAGCTGCAGCAGCTCGGCGTGGAGCCGCAGGCGATCCTGCTGGAGCCGGTCGGCCGCAACACCGCACCGGCGATCGCGGTGGCCGCGCTGGAGGCGACCCGGGATGGGGATGACGCGCTGCTGCTGGTGCTGCCCTCGGACCATGTGATCGCCGACGAGGACGCATTCCGCGCCGCGGTGCTGCGGGCGGTTCCGGCTGCCGAGTCCGGCAAGCTGGTGACCTTCGGCATCGTGCCGACGGGCCCGGAAACCGGCTACGGGTACATCAAGGCAGCCTCCGGCGGTGACGTCCGTGCCGTGGATCGTTTCGTCGAGAAGCCGGATGCGGAAACCGCGAGCGCCTACGTGCAGTCCGGCGAGTATTTCTGGAACAGCGGCATGTTCCTGTTCAAGGCGTCCCGTTTCCTGGCCGAGCTGGAGAAGTTCAATCCCGCCATGCTCGCCGGCAGCCGCACCGCCTGGCAGCAGGCGCGGCGCGACAACGATTTCACCCGCCTGGACAAAGAAGCCTTCGCCGCCGTGCCATCGGACTCGATCGATTATGCGGTCATGGAAAAAACCGCCGACGCCGTGGTCGTGCCGCTGGATGCCGGCTGGAACGACGTGGGCTCGTGGACAGCGCTGCGTGATGTGTCCGAGCAGGATGGAGAAGGCAACGCGCACCACGGCGACGTGATCGCGATTGATTGCCGCAACACCTTCGCCTACGGCGAGCGCCTGATCGCGCTGGTCGGCCTGGACGATGTGATCGTGGTCGAAACCGATGATGCGGTGATGGTCGGCAAGAGCGACCGCATGCAGGAGATCAAGCAGGTCGTCGCGCGGATCAAGGCCGAGGGTCGTCCCGAAGCGACGTGGCACCGCAAGGTGTACCGGCCGTGGGGCGCCTACGACTCGATCGACAACGGTGCCCGCTTCCAGGTCAAGCGCATCACGGTCAAGCCGGGTGCGACGCTGAGCCTGCAGATGCACCACCACCGCGCCGAGCACTGGATCGTGGTCAGCGGTACCGCTGAAGTGACCCGCGGCGAAGAAGTGCTGCTGCTCACCGAGAACCAGAGCACCTACATCCCGCTGGGCGTGACCCATCGGTTGAAAAACCCGGGCAAGCTGCCGCTGGAGCTGATCGAAGTGCAGTCCGGCAGCTATCTGGGCGAGGACGATATCGTGCGGTTCGAGGACACGTACGGTCGTACCTGAGCGCGCGGATGAACCATGAAAAAACCCGGCCAAGGCCGGGTTTTTTGTTGCCGGTAGAGCCACGCCATGCGTGGCTGCCCTGCCTGGAATCCTGACACCGCGCCAGCCACGCATGGCGTGGCTCTACCCTCGGGTCAGCAGTCCGCGATGACCTGCTTCAGGCCGTCCTGCCAGCTTGGCAGCGCTACGCCGAAGTCCCGCTCCAGCTTCGTCACATCCAGATGCGAATAGGCGGGGCGCTGGGCCGGCGTCGGGTACTCGGCCGTGGTGATCGCCTCGACGTTCGGCGCACGCGGCAGTACGCCTGCCGCTACCGCCTCGGCAAAGATCGCTTCGGCAAAGCCGTGCCAGCTGGTCTCACCGGTGGCCGTCAGATGCCAGGTACCCGACAGCGCGCCATCATGCTGCAACGCCTGTACGGTCACGTCGGCAATCAGCGCCGCTGGTGTAGGCGTTCCGACCTGGTCGGCGACCACGCGCAGCACATCACGATCAGCGCCCACCCGCAGCATGGTGCGCAGGAAATTGGCGCTGTGCGAGGCATACACCCACGCCGTACGGAAGATCAGGTGCCGCCCACCGGCCGCACGGATGGCGTCCTCACCGGCCAGCTTGCTGGCGCCATACACGCCCAGCGGCGCCGTCGCGTCATCCTCGCGATAGGGGCGCGTGCCCTGCCCGTCGAAGACGTAATCGGTGGAGTAATGCACCAGCGGGACGCCGGCCTGTGCGCACCAGCGCGCCAGTACACCGGGTGCTTCGGCGTTCGCACGGAAAGCCGCCTCGCGGTCGTCCTCGGCCCGGTCCACTGCGGTGTAGGCGGCGGCATTGACCACCAGCGTCGGCCGGACGCGGTCCAGCAGTGCGGTCAGCGAGCCGGGCTGGTCGAAGTCGGCCACCTCGCTCGTGCTGCCGTCGGGCAGCACGCCGCTGCGCGTGGTCGCCACGATCGTGCCCAGCGGAGCCAGCGCGCGTTGCAGTTCACGACCGAGCTGGCCGTTGGCCCCCAGCAGCAGAATGCTCACGGCTGGTACACCGGCAGGCGATCCTCGGCGATGTCCTTCAGGAACGGCGCAGCGTCATCCTTGCCCGAGAGCGTCGGCGCGCTGATCGGCCAGTCGATGGCGATGTCGGCGTCATTCCAGCGGATGCCGGCGTCGGCTTCCTTGACGTACGTATCCGTGCACAGATAGCTGAACAGCGCGCGCTCGGACAGCACGGCAAAGCCGTGGGCGAAGCCCTCCGGAATCCAGAACTGCCGTTTGTTGTCCGCGCTCAACACCACTGCTTCCCAGCGGCCGAACGTCGGCGAGCCACGGCGGATGTCGACGGCGACGTCATAGACCTCGCCCTCCAGCACGCTGACCAGCTTGCCCTGCGATCGCGGCCACTGGTAATGCAGCCCGCGCAGGACGCCCTTGGCCGACGACGACACGTTGCTCTGCACGAACCGGGTCGGCAGACCGTGTTCGGCGAACCGCTCGGCGTTCCAGGTTTCGTAGAAGAACCCGCGCTCGTCACCGAACACGGCCGGTTCAATCACCTTGCAGCCCTGCAGGGACGTCTCGATCACTTTCACGGCACGATGCCCCGCTGCGCCAGCGTGTGCAGATACTGGCCGTAGCCGTTCTTGATCAACGGCGCCGCCAGCGCTTCCAGCTGTTCGGCGGTGATCCAGCCCTGGCCGAAGGCGATTTCTTCCGGACAGCAGACCTGCAGGCCCTGGCGGGTCTGGATGGTCTCGATGAAGTTGGAGGCTTCCAGCAGCGACTGGTGCGTGCCGGTGTCCAGCCACGCATAGCCACGGCCCAGCGCTTCCAGATGCAGATTGCCCTCGCGCAGGTAACGCTGGTTGAGATCGGTGATCTCCAGCTCCCCGCGCGGCGACGGCTTCAGCTCCGCGGCGTAATCGCTGGCGTTGCCGTCGTAGAAGTACAGGCCGGTGACGGCATAGTTGGACCGCGGCTTCTCGGGCTTCTCGACCAGGTCGATGACCTTGCCGGCCGTGTCGAACTCCGCCACGCCATAGCGCTCCGGATCATTGACCCAGTAACCGAAGACGGTCGCGCCGGTGTCGCGCTGGTCGGCGTTGCGCAGCACTTCGCGCAGGCCGTGGCCATGGAAGATGTTGTCGCCCAGCACCAGGCAGCTCGGCTTGCCGCCGATGAACTCCTTGCCGATCAGGTAGGCCTGCGCCAGCCCGTCCGGGCTGGGCTGCACGGCGTACGCGATGTTCATGCCCCACTGCGAGCCATCGCCCAGCAGGCTCTGGAACAGCGCCTGCTCGTGCGGCGTGTTGATGATCAGCACGTCGCGGATCCCGGCCAGCATCAGCACGCTGAGCGGGTAATAGATCATCGGCTTGTCGTACACAGGCAGCAGCTGCTTGCTGACGCCCTTGGTGATCGGATACAGGCGGGTGCCCGAGCCACCTGCGAGGATGATGCCCTTGCGTTGAGTCATGCGGTTGTCCTCTGTCTGGTGATCACCGCGCTCAGGCGGTGGTGCCGATGCGCTGCAGGCGGTAGCTGCCGTCGAGAACGCCGTTGACCCAGTCCTGGTTGTCCAGGTACCAGTCCACGGTGAAGCCGATGCCCTGTTCGAAGGTGTACTTCGGCTCCCAGCCCAGCTGGTCCTTGAGCTTGGAGGCATCGATCGCATAGCGGCGGTCATGGCCGGGGCGATCGGTCACGTAGGTGATCTGGCTGGCGCGCGGCTGGCCATCCTCACGCGGGCGACGCGCATCGAGCAGGGCGCAGATCGCCTGTACCACCTCGATGTTCTGCTTCTCCGAATTGCCGCCGACGTTGTAGGTCTCGCCGACCTGGCCCTTGGCCAGCACGGTGCGGATCGCTTCGCAGTGATCGCTCACGAACAGCCAGTCGCGGACCTGCTTGCCGTCGCCATAGACCGGCAGCGGTTCGCCGGCCAGGGCCTTGGCGATCACCAGCGGGATCAGCTTCTCGGGGAAGTGATACGGGCCGTAGTTGTTGGAGCAGTTGGTGGTCAGCACCGGCAACCCGTAGGTGTGGTGGAACGCGCGCACCAGATGGTCCGAGGCCGCCTTGGACGCCGAGTACGGCGAGTTGGGCGCGTACGGGGTGGTCTCGCTGAACTTGCCGGTCTCGCCGAGGGTGCCGTACACCTCATCGGTGGACACGTGCAGGAAGCGGAACGCCTGGCCCTTGTCGGCCGGCAGTGCCTTCCAGTAGTCGCGCACCGCTTCGAGCAGCGCCAGGGTGCCGACCACGTTGGTCTGGATGAACGCGCCAGGGCCGTCGATGGAGCGGTCCACGTGGCTTTCCGCGGCGAAGTTCAGCACGGCGTCCGGGCGGTGTTCGGCCAGCAGGCGGGCGACGAGCGCCTGGTCGCCGATGTCACCTTCGACGAACACATGGTCCGGATTGCCGTCCAGCGAGGCCAGCGTTTTCAGGTTGCCCGCGTAGGTCAGCGCATCCAGGTTGATGACACGCACGCCTTTGGCGACCGCTTCGAGGACAAAGTTACCGCCAATGAATCCGGCTCCGCCGGTGACAAGCCATGTGGGCACTACCCGTTCTCCTGTTCGATGTGCGTGCAGGGGGCCTGCTGGCGCCCCGGCTCAGCGCAACAGGATACATGGCGGCCGTCTTCACGACTGCCCGCCCAGCGTGAACGACAGGGGGTTTTCGTGGATTTCATGCCGCACTGCAACACAACCATACGCATTCGCATGGTGCCCCTGTGCCAGTTAGAATCGCGGTCCCACCCCCGAACCGGTTGCTGTGTACAGAACCGGACGTTCCCCCGTTATTGAAGGATCCCGCACCAGATGAAAATCCTCGTCGCGTACAAGCGCGTGGTGGACTACAACGTCCGCATTCAGGTCAAGCCGGACGGTTCCGGCGTGGTCACCGACGGCGTCAAGCTGTCTCCCAACCCGTTCGATGAAATCGCCCTCGAAGAAGCGCTGCGCCTGCGTGACAAGGGCATCGCCACCGAGGTCGTGGTCGCCACGATCGCACCGGCCGATGCCCAGGCGCACCTGCGCAACGGCCTGGCCATGGGCGCCAACCGCGCCATCCATGTGGTGACCGACCAGGCCATCCAGCCGCTGACCGCTGCGCGCACCCTGCTCAAGCTGATCGAGAAGGAACAGCCGGACCTGGTCATCCTCGGCAAGCAGGCCATCGACGACGACGCCAACCAGACCGGCCAGATGCTGGCCACGCTGTGGGGCCGCCCGCAGGCGACCTTCGCCAGCAAGCTGGACATTGCCGACGGCAAGGCCACGGTCACCCGTGAAGTCGATGCCGGCCTGGAGACGCTGGAAGTGGATCTGCCGGCCGTGGTCACCACCGACCTGCGCCTGAACGAGCCGCGCTTCATCAAGCTGCCGGACATCATGAAGGCCAAGGCCAAGCCGCTGGAGACGCTGCAGCTGGCCGACCTCGGCGTGGACGCCGCGGATACCTTCAAGACCACCCAGTACGCCGCGCCGGTCAAGCGCAGCAAGGGCGTGATGGTCAAGGACGCGGCCGAACTGGTCGCCGCACTCAAGCAGAAGGGGTTGCTGTAATGACCAAGATCCTCGTTGTCGCTGAACACCACGACGGCAAGCTCAACGCCGCCACCGCCAAGACCGTCAGCGCGGCCGCCGCGATCAGCGGCGCCAGCATCGACGTGCTGGTGCTGGCCGCCGATCCGGCCGCCGTGGCTGCCGACGCCGCGCAGCTGGCCGGCGTGGCCAAGGTGCTGACCGTGACCAACGCCGCCAACGCGCAGGCGCTGGCCCAGGTGCTGGCCCCGCAGATCGCGCAGCTGGCCGCCGGCTACACCCATGTGTTCGGCCCCTCGACCACGTTCGGCAAGGACCTGATGCCGTGCGTGGCCGCGCTGCTGGGGGTCAACCAGGTCTCCGACCTGATGACCGTGGAAGGCAGCCACAGCTTCAAGCGCCCGATCTACGCGGGCAACGCCATCATCACCGTCGAGGTGCCGGCCGACCAGATCGTGGTCGCCACCGTGCGTGCGGCGTCCTGGCCGGAAGCGGCCAAGGGCGGCAGCGCCAGCGTGGAAGCGGCCAGTGTCGATGCGGCCCTGCCGACCCACACCCGCTTCATCGGCCTGGCGGCCGGTGCCACCGACCGCCCGGACCTGCAGAGCGCCAAGCGTGTCGTCTCCGGCGGCCGTGGCGTGGGCTCGGAAGAGAACTTCAAGGTGATCTTCCAGCTCGCCGACAAGCTCGGTGCCGCGGTCGGTGCCTCGCGCGCCGCCGTGGACGCCGGCTATGTGCCGAGTGACCTGCAGGTCGGCCAGACCGGCAAGATCATCTCGCCGGAGCTGTACGTGGCCGTGGGCATCAGCGGCGCGATCCAGCACCTGACCGGCATCAAGGACGCCGGCACCATCGTCGCGATCAACAAGGATCCGGACTCCCCGATCTTCGAGATCGCCGATATCGGGCTGGTGGGGGATCTGTTCACCCTGCTGCCCGAGCTGGAAGCGGCTCTGTAAGGTCCAGCCAGCGACCGCACATGCGGTCGCTGGCTGGTGTGAGACGCGGATCGGGCGCGTCTCCAGCCCGGACCGCCGGGTAAAGCTATAATCGCCGACCGCTGACGCTGAACGTCGTGCGGGCTGCGGACTGCCAGGATCAAGCGCGGCACCGTGCCGCCCGCAGCGCCGTTCGACTGTGTCGACCGACCCCCCAACGAGCCTGGGCGCCGAAGGATTCTTGATCAGATGACCGCCACTTCCCTTCCCTCCCACAGCTCCGACCCGGCTCACGGCGTGGCGCTTTCCGTCGTGGCACCGGTCTACGGGTGCCAGGGGTGCCTGGAAGATCTCGTGGACCAGGTACAGGCTGCGGCGACGTCCATGGCCGTGTCGTTCGAGATGATCCTCGTCGACGACGCCAGCCCCGACGGGGCATGGGCCCGCATCGAAGAGCTGTCACGCACCCGGCCGTGGTTGCGCGGACTGCGCCTGTCGCGGAATTTCGGCCAGCATTCAGCGATCTCCGCCGGCATCGAGCATGCGACGGGCCGTTGGACGGTGGTGATGGACTGCGACCTGCAGGATGCGCCCAGTGAAATCCCGGCGCTGTACCGCAAGGCGATCGACGAGCAGCTGGATGTGGTCTTCGCACAGCGCATCGAACGCCAGGACAAACCGCTCAAACGGCTCTCCTCCTGGGGTTTCTTCACCCTGCTGGGCTGGCTTACCGGCGTCCCGCAGGACCCGACAACCGCCAACTTCGGCATCTTCCACCGCAAGGTGATCGATGCCGTCTGCCAGATGCCCGAACGCGACCGTTCGTTCCCCCTGATGGTCAAGTGGGCCGGCTTCCGTACCGGCAAGCTCCCGGTCCAGCACCAGGCACGCGCCGTCGGCGAAACGTCCTACACCCTCCGCAAACTGCTCAAGCTGTCGATGAACATCGCGCTGGGCTATTCGGAAAAACCGCTGCGCATGGTCGCCGGGACCGGCATCGTCTGTTCGCTGGTCGCCTTCGTACTGGTCGGCATGAGCCTGCTGCGCTGGTGGGACGGGGATATCGAAGTCGCCGGCTACACCTCGATCATCGGATCGGTGTGGCTGATCGGTGGCCTGGTGATGTTCTGCCTGGGCGTGGTCGGGCTGTATGTGGGCCAGGTCTTCCGGAACGTGCAGCGCCGCCCCTACTACATCGTTGCCGATGCGGTGAACGATGCGCGGGAAGCGCGATGAGCGTCGTCTTCGATCACGGCCAGGGCCGCATTGCCGCGCGCCTTACACCGTGGGATGAGCGGGCGCTGGGTTTCGTCACCGCCGAAGTCACTGCGCTGGATATCGCGACGGTCGACCAGGCCGGTCCGTTGCTGGCGGAACTCGAGCACTGGTGCGCCGGCCAATCGGTGCATTACCTGTTCGGCCGCATCGATGCGGCGTCTCCGGTGGCCAAGGCCGCGCTGCTGCAGCACGGCTACCAGTTCGTTGAAACCTCGCTGACCGTCTCGCGCAGTGGTTTCGCCCACCTGCCCACCGTCCCGCGCGGCATGTTGCCGACGCTGCGCCCGGCCACCGCGGCGGATATCCCGGAGCTTCGCCGTATCGCGGCCACGGATTTCGCCCATGGCAGGTTCCTTGAAGATCCGGCCATCGACCCGGCGCGCGCGGCCAACCGCACCGCCAACTGGGTCGAGGACCTCGTCACCGGCGGGCTTGCCCAGGTCGCCGAATCGCGCGGCAGGACGATTGGCTTCCACGCCGAGCGCGTCAATCCCGAACAACGCAGTGCCGAACTGCTGCTGACCGGCGCCACCGCGCCCTACGCGATGCTGGCGCTGCCGCTGTGGGTCACCGCACTGGAATCCCTTGCCGCCCGGGATATCCAGCAGTGCACCACGCTCGTCTCTGCCGCCAACACGGGCATCCTCAATCTGTATGCCCGTCTCGGATTCCATTTCAACAGCACCCTGTTTGGGTTCAGGAAATTTCTATGAACGATGCCGTTACCGAAGATAAAGTTGTCGCCGTGTTCGCCCGTGTGCTGGGCATCGCCCCGGACACCATCAACGATGATCTGCGCTACGCGACCATCCCGCAGTGGGATTCCATCGCGCACATGTCCGTGGTTGCCGCGCTCGAAGAAGCCTTTGGCGTGATGATCGACATGGACGAAGTGATCGACATGAGCTCGGTCGGCAAGGCGCGCGAGATCCTGCGCAAGCACGGCGCGGCTGTCTGAGCATGTCCACCGCCGTGCCTGTCATCCTGGTTACCGGTGCCTCGCGCGGGATCGGACGGGCGATCGCGCTGCACCTGGCCGCACAGCCGGCTCAGCTTGTCCTGGTGGCGCGCGACGAGCAGGCGTTGGCCAGCCTCGCCGCGGAGGTCGAATCGCTTGGTGCCCCCGCGCCGTTGTGTACGGCGCTGGACCTGACCGATGCGGACGCGATTGCCGCGCTGTTCAAGCAGGTGTTTTCCCGTTTCGGTCGCCTGGACGGACTGGTCAACAATGCAGGGGTGCTGCATGAGGGCCTGCTTGGCATGATCCGCGCAGAAGACATCGACCAGGTGCTGGCCGTCAACGTCAAGGCGCCGCTGATGGCGATGCAGTATGCGTCGCGCCTGATGGCACGCACCGGCAAGGGCAGCATCGTCAATCTGGTCTCGATCATGGGCGTCAACGGCGCGGCCGGCCTGAGCCTGTACGCCGCCAGCAAGGCCGCCTTGGTCGGCGCGACGCGCTCGGCATCCAAAGAGCTGGCGCCGCGCGGAATCCGCGTCAATGCCGTCTCGCCCGGCTTCATCGACACCGACATGACCCGCGGCATGCCCGAGGCCGCGCACGCCAAGCGCGTGGCCTCGATCGGGATGGGGCGTGCCGGTACGCCACAGGAAGTCGCCGCGCTGGTGTCCTTCCTGCTGGGCGACGCGTCGAGCTATGTCACCGGCCAGGTGATCGGCATCGACGGACAGATGGTGGTCTGAATGCCGTTCTGGAATCTGGAACAACACGGGTCCCGCATCGCCCTCGTCGACGGCGACCAGCAGCTGGATTTCACGACGCTGGCCCGGTTGTCCGACCAGCAGGCGGCTGCACTGCCTGCGGGGCGCGGCATGGGTCTGCTGTGCATGCCCACCAGCGTCGAAGCGATCGCCCTCTACCTTGGCGCGCTGCGCACCGGCCATGTGCCGTTGCTGCTGCAGCCGGACATCGATCCGGACCTGCTCGCCGATCTCGTCGAGCACTACCAGCCGGACTGGGTCGCCAGTACCGGTGAAGCCGCCGATGGCTACCAGACCGTGCAGCGCGACACCGTGCTCGCACTGCACGTGCGCCAGGCCGCTGCGCCCGCGATCGCACCGCATCCCGATCTCGCGTTGTTGTTGAGCACCTCCGGCAGCACCGGCTCTTCCAAGCTCGTACGGCTGTCGGGGAGTGGCCTGGACGCCAATGCCGAGGCGATCGTCGCCTACCTCGGGCTGCAGCCGTCGGATCGTGCGATCACCACGCTGCCGTTGGCGTATTCGTTCGGCATGTCGATCCTCAACAGCCACCTTGCCTGTGGCGGATCGGTGGTGCTGAGCAACGACAGCCTGATGACCCGCGAATTCTGGGACGCCGCGCGGACGCATGCGATCACCTCGCTGTCCGGCGTGCCTGCCACCTTCGAGATCCTCCGGCGCATGGGCCTGGCCCGCATGCAGCTGCCGAGCCTGCGGATGCTGACCCAGGCCGGTGGGCGCCTGCGCGACGAGCTGGTCCAGTATTTCGCCACCGCCAGCCAGGAGCATGGTGTTGCGTTCTATGTGATGTATGGCCAGACCGAGGCATCGCCCCGCATCAGCTACGTGCCGGCCGACCGCCTGCTGGACAAGATCGGCAGCATCGGCATTCCCGTCCCCGGTGGGCGCATGCAGGTCGATGCGGCCAGCGGCGAACTGGTCTATTCCGGGCCGAACGTCATGATGGGGTATGCGGTCGAACGCGCGGACCTGGGCAACGGCGATGACATGCACGGTGTGCTGCGGACCGGTGACCTGGTTCGGGTGGACGACGAAGGGTTCCACTACATCATCGGGCGCGCCAAGCGCTTCCTGAAGATTTCGGGCAACCGCGTGAACCTGGACGAGGTGGAGGCGATGCTGTCGGCTGCGCTCGGGCAGCAGATCGTCTGCTCCGGCGGTGACGATGACCTGGTCGCCTTCAGCCATGGCGATGCCATCGCGGAGCAGGCCCAGGTCCGCCAGCTGGTGCAGGCCCGCTACAAGCTTTTCGGCGGCCATGTCCGCGCGATCCACCTGGACGCTTTGCCGTTGATGGCCAGCGGCAAGGTGGACTATCAGAGCCTCCGGCAGATGACCGGACAAGGAGCAGCAACGTGACCCTGCCTGCCACCCCCGTGGCCAGCCCTTCCAGCGCGCTGGACGTGGATGTATTCGGCCTGGACCGCGACCGCAAGCGGGCCTGGCTGCTGGAAGGACTCAACCGCCTGACCGCGCACCACCAGTCGCATTGCGCGCCCTACGCGCGCATCCTGGACGGGCTGTGGCCGGCTTCACCGGCCCAGACACTGGAAACCGTGCCGTGGTTGCCGGTACGCATGTTCAAGCTGCTCGACCTGAAGAGCATCGATGACGCCCAGGTGTCGCGCACCCTGGTCTCCAGCGGCACGACCGGGGCGGCTGTCTCGCGCATCTTCCTGGATGCCGAAACCGCGCGTGCGCAGGCCCGGGCACTGACCCGGATCTTCTCGCACTTCGCCGGTGCCAAGCGCATGCGCATGCTGGTGGTGGACGACGACAGCTTCCTGCGCGACCGCAGCCGCTTCAATGCGCGCGCGGCCGGCATCCTGGGCTTTTCCAACTTCGGCCGGGACCACCTGTACCTGCTCGATGAATCGCTGCAACCGGACTGGGCCGCGCTGGAGGCCTGGCTGCAGGCACACCCGGACGAGCCGGTGCTGCTGTTCGGCTTCACCTTCATCGTCTGGCAGTCCTTCGTGCAGGCCGCGCAGCGCGACGGCAAGCAGATCCGCTTCCCCGCCGGCAGCATGCTCGTGCATGGCGGCGGCTGGAAGAAGATGGACGAGCAGAAGGTCGACAACGCCGCGTACAAGGCAGCGCTGTCGAGCACGTTCGCGATCGAACGGGTGCACAACTACTACGGCATGGTCGAGCAGGTGGGGTCGATCTTCTTCGAATGCGAACATGGCCACCTGCATGCGCCGGCCTATGCCGACGTGATCGTGCGTGACCTGCAGGACCTTGCGCCCGTGCCGCATGGCACCGTCGGCGCGATCCAGGTGCTGAGCCTGCTGCCGGAAAGCTATCCCGGCCATAGCCTGCTGACCGAAGACCTGGGTGTGATCCACGGCGAGGACGACTGCGCCTGCGGACGGCCCGGCAAGTACTTCGGTGTACTGGGACGTATCAAGAACGTGGAAATCCGCGGCTGCAGCGACACTCGGACGGTACCCGGCGCATGACGACTCTGCTCTTTTCGATCCACCCGCACGCCACGCTGGACAGCGAGTTGGCGCGGCTCTCCGCACTTCCGCCCGTGGTGCCGTTCTCGGCACCGCTGCGCGAGTTCGTCGCCGAATTCTCCAAGCGCATCTTCGCCCTCCCGCAGCTGCGCGAGCATCCCGAGCTGGCCACCCTCGGCCACTGGTTCCGCGGTGCCGCGGTCAACCAGCTGTCACAGCGCCTGGCGGGCCGACCGTCGGAACTGAACCTGGCACGCGGGCTCGTCTTCCACCTCGCGCCGGCCAACGTCGATGTGCTGTTCGCCTACGCCTGGCTGATGTCGGTACTGGCGGGCAACACCAACGTGGCGCGCCTGTCGCAGAAGCCCAGCACCCAGCGTGACGCGTTGGTGTCGATCCTGCATGCGATGCACCGCGAAGGCCTGCATCCCCAGGTACTGGAACGTGCGGTGCTGCTGACGTACCCGCATGACGACGCGATCACCAGCCAGATTTCGCGCCACTGCCATTCCCGCATCATCTGGGGCGGCGATGCCACCGTCGCCAAGATCCGTTCGCTGCCGATCGCGCCCCTCGCGGTGGAACTGGCATTCCCGGACCGCTTTGGCGTTGCGGTGGTCCGTGCGGCCGCACTGACCGCCAGCACCGACATCGAGATCGAGGAACTGGCCCGCCGCTTCTGCAATGACGTGCTGTGGTTCGGCCAGCAGGCCTGCTCGTCGCCCCGGTGCGTCTACTGGATCGGCACTGCCGCGGATGTCGCGGCGGCCAAGGCACGCTTCTGGCCTGCCGTTCGCGCCCAGGCCGGACAGATCGAGGACGAGCCCGCCGCGCTGATGGCGCGCGTGACCGACGCCAATCTGCTGGCCGCGCTGGGCCATCGCGTCCATAGTCCGGACTCGATGGGCCTGTATCCGCTCCGCCTGGAGACCGGTCACGCCGACGGTCACATCCGGGAGATCCAGTCGGGCCACGGCCTGGTCGTCGAAGTCGAGCTGCAGGCGCTGCACGAGCTTGCCGCGCAGCTGGATGACCGGGACCAGACCCTGGTGCAGCATGGATTCACTGCGCAGGACCTGGGCACCTTCCTGTCCGGTCTCGGCAACCGAGCCGTGGACCGGGTCGTGCCGTTCGGACGGGCATTGGATTTCCACCCCGTATGGGACGGCAACGACCTGCTTGACGTTCTCACCCGCAAAATCACCCTGCCGGCGACCTGAATCCGATGAGCTACGTCTTTATCGCAATGACCATCCTGCTGACCGTTTACGGTCAGATCACCCTGAAATGGCAGGTCGGGCTCAACCCCGGGGCGACCATCGACGGCCTCAACCCGCGTGCCATCATCACCCTGCTGCTGAATCCGTGGGTGATCAGCGCCTTCGCGGCCGCGTTCGGGGCCTCGTTGTGCTGGATGGCCGCGATCAGCCGGATGCCGCTGAGCAAGGCCTATCCCTTCACGGCACTGAGCTTCCCGCTGGTCGCGGTGCTGACGGTCCTGCTCTTCCGGGAGTCCTTCGACTCACATAAGATCGCGGGCACTGCCCTGATCATCCTCGGGGTCATCGTGCTATCACGCTCAGGGGCCTGAATCATGTCGCAGAAGACCGATGGTTTGCACGCTGTACTGTCGCATCCGAAAGTCTACGATCTGCTGCAGAATCTACTCGGCGCCAAGCGATCCCGCGCCAGATTGATCCGGGATCACATCCGCCCACGCACCGGCGACCGCATCCTCGACATCGGCTGCGGCACCGGTGAGTTGTTCAGCCAGATGCCGGCGGGACTGCGTTACGTGGGATTCGATCTGTCCGAGGACTACATCGCCGCGGCCCGGCAACGGCACGGCGCCCACGCGCGCTTCGAGTGCATGGACGTCGCGGAGTACCGCGTTGCCGGCACCGAGGAACAGGGCGCCGATCTGGTGCTGGCGATCGGCATCCTGCACCACCTGGATGATGATCGCGCGCGCGCCCTGATGCGCACCGCGCACGCCGCCTTGAAACCGGGCGGCCGCTTCATCTCGCTGGACGGTACCTATATCGATGGCCAGTCGCCCATCGCGCGGGCCCTGATCGCCCGTGACCGGGGCCAGAGCATCCGCACGCCGGCGGCCTACCAGGCCCTGGCCGAGGCTGAATTCGGCGCGGTGAAGGGCCAGGTCAGAGACGATATGCTTTACGTACCGTATACACACTACATCATGGAATGCGTGCGCTAGGCCCCGCCCAGCCGCGATCAGGAGCACCAGTGATTCCGTTCAACAAGCCCTACATGACCGGCCAAGAGCTGGTGAACATCACCCACGCCCATGCCAATGGCCACCTCAGCGGAGATGGTCCGTTCACCAAGCAGTGCAACGCCTGGCTGACCGAGCGGACCGGTGCCAGCAGTTCCCTGCTGACCCACTCCTGCACCGCGGCCCTCGAGATGGCGGCCCTGCTGCTGGACCTGGTGCCGGGCGATGAAGTGATCATGCCGTCCTACACCTTCGTGTCGACCTCCAACGCCTTCGTGCTGCGCGGCGCGGTGCCGGTCTTCGTGGATATCCGCGCCGACACCCTGAACATCGACGAGGCGCTGATCGAAGCCGCCATCACGCCCCGTACCAAGGCCATCTGCGTGGTGCATTACGCAGGCGTCTCGTGCGAGATGGATACGATCCTGGCGATCGCGGCACGCCATGGCCTGGCCGTGGTGGAAGATGCCGCACAGGGCATCATGTCCAGCTACAAGGGACGCCCGCTGGGTACGCTCGGCGACCTGGGCGCCCTGAGCTTCCACGAGACCAAGAACATCATTTCCGGCGAAGGCGGGGCGCTGCTCTGCCGCGACAGCACGCATGCCGAGCGCGCGGAGATCATCCGTGAGAAGGGCACCAACCGCAGCAGGTTCTTCCGCGGCCAGGTCGACAAGTACACGTGGGTGGACGTGGGTTCCTCGTTCCTTCCGGGCGAGATCACGGCCGCCTTCCTCTCCGCGCAGATGGATGCGGCAGAGGACATCACCGAGCGCCGCCTGGCCATCTGGGACCGCTACCACGCTTGGGCCGAAGCCCATGAGGCCGCAGGGCTGCTCACCCGCCCCACGATTCCGGCGCATTGCACCCACAACGCACACATGTATTACATGCTGCTGCCGTCGCTGGAGATCCGTACCCGGTTCATCCAGGACCTGAGGGAGCACGGCGTGCAGGCGGTGTTCCATTACATTCCGCTGCATTCCTCGCCGGCGGGACTGGCGCACGGCCGGACCGGTTCGGACATGTCGGTCACCGATGACATCAGCCAGCGCCTGGTGAGAATGCCGCTATGGATCGGCGTGGAAGACCACCTCCCTGAGATCCTCGCTGCGGCCGACAGGGCATTGGTCGGCTGAGAGATGCACATTCAGGCGTTTTCCCGGAAGCCGGCGTTCGACTGGCCCACCATGGTCGTCATCGTCATGGCCAGCGCGGCCTTCATCAACGCCGCGATGTACATCTCCTACGCGAGCATTCCGTTTGTCACCTCCGATGGCTGGTATTTCATCGATGCCTTCCTGCAGAAGCACTACCACGGCGGTGTAACGCTGCAGGATCTGTACATCAAGCGCAGCGCGGATGACCACGCCCAGCCGATCCAGAAGCTGTTGCTGCTGTGGAATGCGGAGTCGTTCGATCTGGACTTCGTGATCGAGTCCTACATGGGGCTCGCCATTGCCGCGGCCGCCTGGTTGCTGATGCTGCATGCCGCCCGCTGCGACAACCGCGATCGGGACCGGGGTGCGTGGTGGATCCTGCCGATGACCGCCTCGGCCGCGAGCTTCGTCTCGCTCAGTGGCGGCATGGTCTTCAACTGGTCGCTGGTGACCCTGGGCTACCTGGGTCCCCTGGCGTTGATCGGGCTTGCCATGGCCAGCTGGCACGCGGTCCGGCACGGACGCTGGCTGGCGCTGTGGCTTGTGGCGGCAGCGGTGGCCTTCACGCTCGACAGCGCCGCGTTGATCTGCGCGATCAGCATCGCCCTTGCGCTGCTGATCCTTGAAGCCAAACAGCGGGGCGCCGGTTGGCGGCGCACCGCGGCCGTGGTCGCCGTCGTGGCGGTGTCCGTGGTCGCGTACGGGTTGGCGAGCCGCTTCTACCTGCATCCCCATCTCGCCGACGCGGCGGCAGGGCCGTCGGCGCTCTCGGCGTTGCGTGGCTTCGGCGCCGAGCGGCTGCAGCAGATGGTCCTGTCCATTGCCGCGCTGTCCATTTCCGATCGCCCTGCCCTGCAGTTCTACGTGCCCGCCAAGGCCGAGCTGCTGCATCGGGCCGCCGGACTGGCGGTCGTCGCGGCGCACGCCTGGTTCTGGTGGCGGGCATGGCGCGATGCATGGAACCGCACCCAGTTCATCGCCGTGACCCTGATGCTGTTCTGCTACGGGGCCGTCGCCGGCATCGTCATCGGCCGGGTGTCGATGTTCGGGCCGGACTACGTGTTCCAGCAGCGCTACCTGATGCTGTACCAGTTGGGCACCGTCGCGGTCACGTTGATGGCCGCAGGCGCCGACTGGTCGGCGTGGCGCTGGCCCCAGCGGACGCTGGTGGGCCTGGGCCTGCTTGCGTTGGTCGCGATCCAGTGGCCCTTGTCCAAGGTGACCTGGGCAGACGCGGTGTACGTACAGAACTACGGCAACAACATGGGGCGCGAGATGATCCTGCTCGGCAAGGATCCCACCGTGCGGCTGGCCTCCTGCGCTCCCACGCTGGTGATCTGCCAGGCCGACCGGGACGAGCAGGTCCGCTCGATCTCGCTGCTCCGCGACCACCAGCTCAATGCGTTCTCCACGCGGATGCTGGAGCGCTATTCCATGGAGTCACTCGACGCGGACGCGGGCCCGGTCGAACTGGTGGATGCGCCCGCCCCCTGAGGGTCCGCTCAGTGATCCGCAGGCGGCAGCGCGCAGCCTGTCGGCTCGGCAACACGAGTGAAGGCAAGCTCCGCGCCCGTGCCGGCACTGACGACGCTGATCCGATCCGTCGGCAGCACCGGTACGGGAAGCGCCGCCTGCCCCGCGGACGGCCCGGTGGCCACCTCCAGGATGGACTGGTCGGCGCGCCGGACCTCGATCCGCACGGCCTGGGCGTCGTCCGCCGACGGCACGTGCCATTGGATCTGGGCCGCCTGCCCACCGTCGATGCAAGCCGGTGTCGCCGTTGGCTGGACGCAGACCACGCAGTTGCCGTGGGCCCGGCCCTCGTCCACCACCCGGTATCCCACCGCCGAAGCGTCCGCCGGCGGGCGCTGGCAGGCGCTCAACAACAGCACCCCGAACAGCAGTACGCGCCTACCGTGAATCATGAGCGTCTCCGGCCAAAGATGGCCATTCTAGCCGGGGGTCAAGGCAGGGGCGACAGCGCAGCGCCTGCGCTGAACGAAGGTGCAGCCCGGGACGAACATCATCGCGGTGTTCTGGGATAATTCCACGTCCATGCCCGCGGCTGCGCTGCGCCGCTCTGCTCCATGATCGAGGAACATCGATGAAGCAAACGCCGAAGAAAGTGCTGGTGGTGTTCGGTACCCGCCCTGAAGCCATCAAGATGGCCCCCGTCGTCGAAGCATTGCGCCTGACCCCGGGCGTGGAGCCCATCGTCGTGGTGACCGCCCAGCATCGGCAGATGCTCGACCAGGTCCTGGATCTTTTCGGCATCACGCCCGACGAAGACCTGGATGTGATGGAGCCGGGGCAGACGCTGCAGGGGCTGTTCAGCAAGATCCTGATGGGCATGTGCGATGTGATTGCCCGCCATGCGCCCGACCTCGTTCTCGTCCATGGCGATACCAGCACCACGCTGGCCTCGGCCTTGGCGGCGTTCTACAACCGGGTACCCGTTGGGCACGTTGAAGCGGGCCTGCGGACCGGCGACATCTATGCGCCCTGGCCCGAGGAAGGCAACCGCTGCCTCACCGCGCCGCTGACGTCGCTGCACTTCGCGCCCACCGAGCGCGCGCGGGAAAACCTGCGGCGCGAGAACATCGACGAGGCGCGCATCGAAGTCACCGGCAACACCGTCATCGACGCGCTGCTGCAGGTCACCGCGCGCATCGAAGCCGACGCCGCCCTCAGCGCCGAACTGGCCGCGCGGTTCCCGTTCCTGGATGAGAGCAAGAAGCTGGTGCTGGTCACCGGGCATCGCCGCGAGAACTTCGGCGATGGTTTCGAGCAGATCTGCACGGCACTGCGCGAGCTGGCCGAACGCGGCGACACACAGGTCGTCTACCCGGTGCACCTCAATCCCAACGTGCAGGAGCCGGTGAAACGACTGCTGGCCGACCATCCGGCCATCAGCCTGATCCCACCGCAGGACTACCTGCCGTTCGTGTACCTGATGTCGCGTGCGCATCTGCTCATCACCGATTCCGGCGGCGTGCAGGAAGAAGCGCCCTCGTTGGGCAAGCCCGTGCTGGTGATGCGGGACGTGACCGAGCGCCCGGAGGCCGTTGAAGCCGGAACGGTGATACTGGTCGGTACCGATGCCGCCCGCATCGTCGGCGAAGCGACCCGGTTGCTGGACGACCCGACCGCCTATGCGCGGTTCTCCCGCATCCACAATCCGTATGGCAATGGCACGGCGGCCATGCAGATCGCAAAACGGGTTGCTGCCGGCTGATCCAGCTCTCCGGATGAGGACACCTGCCCTGCTTCGGCAGGACAGGTGTCGCGGATGCAGTGTTACCGGCGCGCGCGATAGCCATGGGGCGTCCACGGCCCCCATTTGGCTTCGTACAGCGCCTTGTTCTGTTCAAACAGTTTCTGCTTCACTTCCGCCTTGAGCTTGTTGAAGCTTGCGGACAGCTGATGATGGACGAAGGCATCCTCGACACAGAGTCGCTGCAGACCGTTCTGCTCCAGCCGGCGGCAGTAATCGTCGTCCTCGAAGAAGCCCACACCGAACTGCTCATCCAGTCCGCCCACGAGCTCGTAGGCCTGACGCGAGATCATCACGCAGAAGAAGGCGCTGGTCTGGACCGGGAAGCTCTGGCCCGCATGCGCGCGCGTATACACACCCGCGCGTTCGACCATCTCTTCCATCGTGTCGTAGGCGATGTCGATCTTGGCTTCGTTGCCGATGTTGTTGGTGACCGGGCCCACCAGGCCGGCCTGCGGATGCCGACGGATCTGGTTGCGCAGCGTCCGCAGCCAACCCGGGGTGACATACGTATCGTTGTTGAGCATGACCAGGTACTCGCCCTTGGCAACCCGGAGCCCGACATTGTTGCCCGCCGAGAAACCAAGGTTGGCCTCGTTGGCGATGAAACGCCGACGCGGGCCCGCCTCTGCCCATGCCGCAAGGAATGCAGGGCTTTCGTCTGAGGAAGCGTTGTCGACCACGATCACTTCGACGTTGTCGTAGTCCGTATAGGTCTCCAGGCTGTGCAGGCATTGCCGGGTGTAGTCAAGATTGTTGTAGGTCAACACGACGATGCTGATCAGCGGCTCGTCGATGGACGACAGCGCCTGGTCCAGCGCTTCCGCACGGTGCTGCCAGGTCTGCCTGCTGGCAAACGCCTGGCGCGGCTGGCGCAGGGCCGCGTCATCGCGGTCCTCTGCCAACGCCTGTTTCACCTCGGCAAGGAAACCGTCGTGGTCGTCGGCCAGTCGCACCAGGCCTTCGAACTGGGACAGCTCCGGCAGGTCGACCGACACCACCGCTTTGCCCGCGCTGAGGTACTCGTAGACCTTCACCGGGTTGGTCGCCAGCGTCAGCGGAATCACCTTGAACGGCAGCAGGCATACGTCGAATGCATGCAGCCAGTAAGGCAGCTCGGCGTAAGGGACCTCACCGATGAAACGGATGTTGGCGATATCCCCGACCTGGGACGACACGTTCGCGGTGTCCCGCCCGATCATCAGCACCAGCGCCTCGGGATTATCCAGCGCAATGCGGCGCAGCAGCTCGACGTCGAACCATTCGGCGATGGCACCGTAGTAACCGATGATCCGCCGTCCCTTCGCGTCGCTGAACACCTTCTGCGGGCGCGTGCAGAAATGCTCGTACTCGGTGGCGTTGCGCACCATCGCAATGTTCTTCGCCTGCGGGCTGAGCTCATCGTGCAGCCATTGCGACGTCACCACCAGCAGGTCCGCCTGCTGGATCAACGAACGTTCGCCTCCCAGGATGCCTTCGGCGTTGTCTTCGAAGCCTCCGTGGTGATCCATGCAGTCATACACCAGCTTGGCATTGGGCAGCGACTGCGCCGGTTCGAGCCAATAGGGATGCTGTACGAACGACATGCAGCGGATCGAACGCGTCCAACCCAGCAACGAGGCCAGGCTGGCGGTGATGGCCGCCACCTGGTCCTGGTCCGGCATGGCGTGATAGATCTGCGGCGCGCCGGACAGGTTCAGGTGGATCTGGAACAGGCGACCACTATCGTCGAGCGCATCGACCTTGAAACCGGGCTGGCCTGCGTCCACGAAATTGTTGGACACATAGAAGACGCGATGCCCCTTGGCCGCCAGCGCCATGGCGAGGTGTTGCGGCCGCTGGGTGCGGAACGTCCAGTCGATGACGGACCAGATGAACACATCCGTGCCCTGCTCATCCAGCGCAGCCAGCGGCGGCAGATGCGAATAGTCCACCGCCGCCAGCGGGTCGGTGACGTTGACCTGCGGCGATGGCCACATCAACTCGATCAGCCTCGCCTTGTCGGACGGATCCACCCGCCCGGTGCGCAGCGTGCGCAGCCCGAAGCGCGCAGCGCCCTGCACCGACCGGGGCGCACGCCCGAGCAGATTGCGAAGCTCCTGCTTCGGGCTGGACAGGAGACGGCGCACCACGCGGATCGGGGTGGTCACCCGCCACGAAGTGCTCGAATAGACCTTGTCGAGTTCCTGGTCCATCGCCAGCAGCCTCATGCGCAACCGCTGCAGCTGCACGTCCTGGGACGCATCGGCCTTGCCCGAGATGGCGTCGAGATGGGAGCCGACCGACGGGCCCAGCAATGCCACGATCTCTTCACCCAGGCGCAGCGTGGTCCCCAGGCTGTGGTCCGCCTGCGCGCGGGACTCGGCCGCCTGCTGTCGGATCGCGTCCGCTTCGGCCAGTGCCTGTTCGGCCTGGCGTCGCACGATGTCGATCTCGGCCAGGCTCTTCTGCTGGCGATCCTGATCGCGTTCGCGGCGCTCGCTTTCGCTCAGCGTTGCCTGGTGCAGTGCGTCCTGCCGGCTGGACAGATCCTCTACCGCGACGTGCAGGCGATCGAGCAGTGCGCTGCCGGTCAACAGCGGGGCCAACGCGGCCAGGGCCTGACCGAGCAGTTCCGCGTCGCGCCGATCGCGCGCTTGCTGGTCTTCGCTCCATGCCGGGCCGGTCGAACCGGCGGTGGCATCGCGGATCATCTGCCAACGGTCCAGGTCAGTGCGGATCTGGTCGAGCATGGCGACCTGCGAGGGGTCGGCCGGCACGTGGCTGCGCACGGTCGCCAACCCGTTGCTCAGCGCATGGGCGAGCGCCACGGCCGACGTGGACAGCGACTCCAGCGGGCTTCCCGGCTCCTGGTCGAGCATCAGGTCGCTCAGGTGCAGACCTTCGGCCGCCAGCCAGGCGGGATCGGCCCAGACGAGCATGATCTGCTCGCCCGGCCAGAAGCAGGGATGGTCATGGCGGGTATCGCGCACCTGCGCATGCACCAGCACCTTGCCACCGATCTGCTGCGGGATGTTGTCGGGCATGAAGGAGGCATGGTGCTCCTCGATGCGATGTCGCTCGCGGTACGGCAGCATCAGCACGATGCAGTGCCGCGCCTGCGGCGCGATGGTCGCAAGCACGTCCCAGGGGGTGTGGAAATGTTCCAGCGTATTGGAGCTGAACAGGACATCGAAGCGGTTGACCGCCGGGGTGGCGCCGGGGGCCAGCCAGTCTTCGCTGATGAACTGCTGACCCGGGAAGCGCTCCGCGGCATCGGCAATGGCGACCGCAGAGAAGTCCACGCCGGTGAACGTCGTCCCGGGCATGCCTTGGGCGATTTCATTGGTGCCATCGCCAAGCGCGCAGCCCCAGTCGCACCAGCTCAACTGCTGCCGGTTGCTGGCCTGGACCAGCCACGCCGGCAACATCTGCAGGGCCACAGCGCCGAAGAAGCGCGATTGTTCGCGCCCACCAAGGTCCTCCCAGTCGTCGCCGAAGCGCTCGTTCCAGTAGCCCTTGGAATTGATGACAGTCTCAGACACGCTAGGACTCCTTGAACTGGTGTTCGATCTTCGGCTGATAGATGCCGAAATGGCGGATGGAACTGGCTACAGAGAAGTAGCGGACGCCTTCGATGTACTCGTAGTACTCCACGACGGGGCCGACGCGTTTCTCCGCCGCCGCCACCAGGAAATACTTGCCTTCCACCAGCCCGTTCTCGAACGAGAATTCGATCTCCACCACCTTGCCCGGGTGCCAATGGGCAGGCAGGGCGACATCGGTATCGGCCGTGCTGGACACCACGATGTCGTGCCCGCGCAGGTCTTTGATCGAGAATGCAACGCAGAAGGTATCGGGCGAGTAATCCTCGGGCAGTGTCACCACCAGCCCGATGCGGCACTGCTGACCCCACTCCATCAACTCGGTTTCCCGACCGGCGGCGTTCTTCAGCGTGACCGCGTGGATCAACCCGATCTGCTGACCCCAATGCGCGAGCGGCTTCTCCCGGCTGGCCGCGGCCAGCGCGGGAATGACGGCCGCCTCGACCGGCATGTCGAGCGTGCCCGCGTCGCCGTCGACCAATGGCGCGACGCCGACCTCGCCGTCCGCGGCAGCACCCACGGGCACGTGCAGCGCATCGGGATCGTCGGCAAAGATCGCTTCCATGTACCGTGAGCTGACCTGGAGGACCGGTCCCAGCTCCTTCATCACCCCCCGATCCAGCCACAGCGCGCGCTGGCACAAGGTGCGCACCGCGGCAACGTCGTGACTGACGAACAGCACCGACGCACCATCATCCTGGATCGCGCGGATGCGTTTCATGCAGCGCGCCTGGAAACGCGCGTCGCCGACCGCCAGCGCCTCATCCACCACCAGCACGTCTGCATCGACGGACGTGGCCACGGCAAATGCCAGACGGACGAACATGCCGCTGGAGTAGGTCTTGGTAGGCTCGTCCACGTACTGGCCGATATCGGCGAATGCACAGATGTCATCGAAGCGCGCTTCGATCTGGGACTGCTCCAGGCCAAGCAGACGGCCATTGAGGAAGACATTCTCGCGGCCGGTGAATTCCGGATTGAATCCCGCGCCAAGCTCGAGCAGCGCCGCGATGCGGCCGCGCACCTCCACTTCGCCTTCCGTAGGCGTCAGCGTCCCGCAGAGCATCTGCAGCATGGTGCTCTTGCCGGACCCGTTGCGCCCCATCACGCCCAGGGCTTCACCGCGCGGCACCTCGAAGCTGACGTTGCGCAGCGCCCACACTTCCTTGCTGTGCTGCATGGGCGCCATGCGCAGCCCGCGCCGCACCGGGTCCGCGATCAACTGCACCAGTCGATCGACAGGCTTGGCGAACATGTCATAGCGCTTGCCGAGGCCGCGCACCTTGATGAGCGGATCAGATGACATCGGCAAAACCTCGGCGCACGTATTGGAATACCACGAACCCGACCAGCATGATCGCCAGGCCTACGGCGAACTGCCACAGCAGCAGCCGCGGATCGGGCCAATGCCCGAAGATCAGGGTATCGCGCACGCCATCCATCACGCCTGTGATCGGATTGAGTTCCACGATGCGCCGGAAGGACGCTGGAACGGCGGTGATCGGATAGAACACCGGCGACAGGAACAGCAGCATCGTGGTCACCAGCGGCATCACCTGCCCGAGATCGCGCAGGTACACGCCCAGTGCGGAGAACAGCCAGGTGCAGCCCAGCGTCGCCAGCAGCAGCGGCATCACCACCACGGGGAACGCCACGGCCGTTGCCGGCACGCTTCCCTTCAGCAGGAGCATGGCGATCAGCAGCACCAGCAGGCTGACCAGCATGTGGAACAGCGCCGACAGGGCCGTGGAGACCGGCAGCACTTCCAGGGGAAATACCACCTTCTTGACGAACTGGGCGTTGGCCGTGATCAGCCCCGGTGCCTTGTTCAAGCATTCGGAGAAGAAGCCATAGACGACCAGGCCGGAAAACAGGATCAGCGCGAACTCGGACGTCAGCGGCGTCTCACCCGGTGCCGCCGTCCAGCGCGACCGGAAGATCACCCCGAACACGAACGTGTACACGCCGAGCATCAGCACCGGGTAGAAGAACGACCAGGCAAGTCCGACCACCGATCCCTTGTAGCGGGCGAACACGTCCCGCTTGGCCATCTCCCAGGCCAAGCTCAGCCGCGTCGCCAGTGACCGGCGATCATTCATGTCGCGCCCCTTCACTGAAGTGCCCGCTCCAGATCGACCTGCAGATCGCCCAGTTCCTCCACCCCGACGCTCAGCCGCACCAGCGCATCGCTGATGCCCAGCTTTTCGCGGCGCTCCACCGGGATCGAGGCATGCGTCATCACCGCGGGATGGTTGACCAGACTTTCCACGCCACCGAGCGATTCGGCCAGGGTGAACAGTTCGGTCTTCTCGCAGAAACGCTTGGCCGCCTCGAAACCGCCCTTGAGGACGATCGAGACGATGCCGCCGTAGCCGTTCATCTGGCGCGTCGCCAGCTCATGCTGCGGGTGCGAGGTCAGGCCGGGGTAAATGACTTTCTCGACAGCCGGATGCTTTTCCAGCCACTGGGCCAGGGCAAGCGCGTTGGCGCAATGCGCCTTCATGCGCAGCGGCAGGGTCTTCAGGCCGCGCAGGGCCAGGAAGCTGTCGAACGGGCCCTGGACGGCGCCGATCGAGTTCTGCAGGAAGGCCATCTGCTCGGCCAGCTCGGCGTTGTCGCCGACCACGACCATGCCACCGACCATGTCCGAGTGCCCGTTGAGGTACTTGGTGGCCGAGTGCAGGACCAGGTCCGCGCCCTGCTCCAGCGGACGCTGCAGCATCGGCGAGGCGAAGGTGTTGTCGACCACCACCAGCAGCCCGTGGCGCTTGGCGATGGCGGCCACCGCGGCGATGTCCACGATCTTCAGCATCGGGTTGGTCGGGGTCTCGATCCAGACCATCTTGGTCTGCGGGGTGATCGAGGCTTCGAACGCGGCCAGGTCGGTCAGATCGACGAAGCTGAACTGCAGGCCGGCGGTGCGCTTACGCACGCGCTCGAACAGGCGGAAGGTGCCGCCGTAGATGTCGTCCATCGCCACCACGTGGCTGCCGGCATCCAGCAGCTCCATCACCGTGGAGCTGGCGGCCATGCCCGAGGCGAACGCGTAACCGCGGCTGCCGCCTTCCAGGGAGGCCACGCAACGCTCGTAGGCGAAACGGGTGGGATTGTGGGTACGCGAGTACTCGAAGCCCTGGTGCTCGCCGGGGCTGGACTGGGCGTAGGTGGAGGTCGCATAGATCGGCGGCATCACCGCGCCGGTGCTCGGATCCGGCGATTGGCCGCCGTGGATGGCCAGCGTGGCCAGCGCGAGCGGGCGTTCGCCGTGCCCGGAGGAAGCGTGATCGGACATGTTGTTTCCCGGCAAGGGGAGCCCCGACAGGGGCCCCCGCAAAAGGAGCGGAAGTCTATCAGCGGCGGCTTAATCGGCCGTTGACGCGGATAAACATGGGTTCATTGCGACACAGACGCTTACTGTACGCGCCGGCGCAGGTAGTTCAGCAGGTCGATGCGGGTGATCAGGCCGAGGAAGTTGGCGCCGTCCATGACGATGGCGACCTGGCCACGGTCGAACACCGGCAGCAGGGCCTCGATCGGGGATTTCACGTCCAGGCGGTCCAGCTTGCTGACCATCGCGGTGGCGACCGGGTCGCGGAAGCGGGCTTCGTCGCCGTAGACGTGCAGCAGGACGTCGCTTTCATCCACGATGCCGACCAACTGGTCGCCGTCCATCACCGGCAGCTGCGAGACGTCATACAGCTTCATGCGCTGGTAGGCGGTGGTCAGCAGGTCGTTCGGGCCGATCACCACGGTGTCGCGCTGGCCGTACGGGCGCAGGATCAGATCGCGCAGGTCGCCGGACTGCGGACGCTCCAGGAAGCCGTTGTCCAGCATCCAGTAGTCGTTGTACATCTTGGAGAGGTACTTGTTGCCGGTATCGCAGACCAGCACCAGCACCTTCTTCGGGGTGGTCTGCTCTTTGCAGTACTTCAGCGCCGCGGCCAGCAGGGTGCCGGTCGAGGAGCCGCCAAGGATGCCTTCCTTGCCCAGCAGCTCGCGCGCGGTGTGGAAGCTCTCGGCATCGCTGATCGCGTACGCCTTGGTGACGCGGCTGAAATCGGCGATCGAGGGCAGGAAGTCCTCGCCGATGCCTTCCACCAGCCAGCTGCCCGACTTGTCGTTGAGCACGCCGTCATTGATGTATTCGGCCAGGATCGAGCCGACCGGATCGGCCAGCACCAGCTCGGTCTTCGGCGAGAGGGTGGCGAAGGCGCGCGAGAGGCCGGTCATGGTGCCCGAGCTGCCGCAACCGAACACGATCGCGTCCAGGTCGCCGTCCATCTGCGCCAGGATTTCCGGGCCGGTGCCGAACTCATGCGCGGCCGGGTTGTCCGGGTTGCCGAACTGGTTGATGAAGTATGCGCCGGGGGTTTCCTCGGCCACGCGCTTGGCCATGTCCTGGTAGTACTCGGGATGGCCCTTGGCCACGTCCGACCGGGTCAGGCGCACTTCGGCACCCATCGCCTTGAGATTGAAGATCTTCTCGCGGCTCATCTTGTCCGGCACGACCAGGATCAGCTTGTAGCCCTTCTGCTGGGCGACCAGCGCCAGGCCCAGGCCGGTGTTGCCGGCGGTGCCCTCGACCAGGGTCGCGCCCGGCTTGAGGTCGCCCCGCTGCTCGGCGGCTTCGATCATCGACAGGCCGATGCGGTCCTTGATCGATCCTCCGGGATTGGCACTCTCGAGCTTCAGGTAAAGCTCGCAGACGCCGGTATCCAGGCGCTGGGCCTTGACGATCGGGGTCTGGCCAATGAGTTCGAGTACGGAGGAGTGGATTGCCATCGGTTCACATCGATTCGCGCCGCAATGCGGCCGGACCGGTGATTATCCGACGGTTGGCGGCGAAAGTCAGGTTGCCGCGTTCATCAAGCGGCGCGGACGGCACCGGTCGACGAGGTGACCGGAACCGCCCGCGACGTAGGGGCTAATAGACGTGGAGGTAAAGGCGTCAGTGCACGGGGGAGGCGTACATCCGTTCCAGCTTCTGCTTGGCCAGCAGCTTCTCACGCTTCATCTGTCCCAGGGTGAGGCGGTCTATCGGAAGTACGCCCAGCTCGGCATCCATGCACTTCTTGTTCAACTTCTGATGCCGTTCGTAGAGCGCCTTGAATTCCGGATCCTGCTTGCGCCGTGCGTCGATGTCGCTCTGGGGCTGACCTTCAAACATGATGAACCTCCTATCGCTTCTGCAGAAACAAGAACGCCCCGGCCTGACGGCACGGGGCGCTGCTTGGGGCGGAGTGCACGGCAACCCTGACCTGCGAACCCACAGCGGCGTCCAGTTCAACCTGGACCTCGGACTGCTCTGATTCGTGGCGCTGGTGCATTGCCGGCCCTCCAATCGTCCAGGCCGCGGAAGGCGACCCGGACAACTGACCCTACGCTTGCTTCGGAGCCGGTTCAACCCTTTCAGACGATATCGTCGAGCCCGCCTAGGCGGGGTTCAGGCTGAACACGCAGAACAACGGAAATTAAACAAAAACAACCAGTTGCGTCATGCCCCGCGGGCATGACGCCCTTCCGGTCAGGCATCACGGCGCGATGATGACCTCGGCCGAACGCGCCTTGGTCGCCGCTGCCTTCTTGCCGCCGACCTGCAGCCGGCTGGCGCTCACGCCGGCGGCCACGAGCGCGTCGCGCAGGGCCTCGGCGCGCTGCTGGCCGACACCGGCCGCGGCGTCGTAGGCCTCGATCCGGACCCGGCCCTTCTTGCCGATGTTCAGGTACTCGGCCAGCGCCTTGGCCTGGCCCTTGGCCCCGCCGGACAGGCTGCCCTTGCCGGCCGCGAAGGCGTCGCCATTGAAGGTGAACACTTCGCCCCGGCTGTCGAATCTGGAGCCCGGCAACTTGCTGCCTGCCACCAGCTCGGCTTCTTCACGGGCCAGCTTGGCCGCGTTCTGCTGGGCCGCGCTCAGGCGGGCGGTCTGCTTGCCGGCCACGCTGGTGAGCGCGGTTTCGGCGTCCTGGCGAGCCAGGGCTTCCTGTTCGGCCGCCTGGCGCAGGCGTTCGCTTTCCTCGGCCTGGATCTGGGCCTGGACGCGCAGGCGCTCGGCTTCCTGGCGGGCCCGCTGCGCATCGCGGCGGCTGGCTTCGATCAGCAGCTCGCTGCGGGTGCGTTCGAGCTGGTCAACCTCACGCTGGGCCAGGGCAGCGCGGACACTGGTCTCGGCGATCTCGACCCGGCGCTCGGCCAGGTAGCGGGCCTGGTCCAGATCCCGGCGCTTGGCCTTGGCCAGATCGGCCACGGCCTGCTGGGCCTGCAGGCGCTCGAAGGCGGCCAGCTGGGCCGCATCCGGGTTCGCCTGGATCGCCATCAGGCGCTGGGTCAGCTGGGCCACGGCGGGGTCATCGGCGGCCTGGACCAGCAGCGGCAGGCTGAGGCTGACGGCCAGCAGCAGGCAGGGCATGCGCATCTTGGTGGACATCATCAGCGGTCTTCCCCGGTGGCGAGCTGGCGCTGCAGCTGGCTGACTTCATTGCGACGCAGCTGCAGCTGGGCGGTGGCGGTGGCTTCCTCGCTGCGGGCGCGGGCCAGGTCGGCATCGACCGTGGCGCGAACGGCCAGCATCGGCGCGTTCTTGCGCTCGCGGCGGTCGCCGGCCGCGCGCTGGGCCTGCTCCAGGCCCTGGCGGGCCACGGCGATCAGGTCCGGGGCGTACTGGTCGGCATCGGCCTGGGTGGCCTTGTCGACCGCCTGCCGGGCCTGCATCAGTTCCAGGGCGCCATCCTGCGCCTGTGCAGCACCAGAGAGCGCGAATGCGCACACCGTCACATACAGGGCCCGTCGTATTTGTGCGAAGCTAGGTTTCATTGGGGGTGCCGTCGCCAGAGTTGTGTGCGCGGCCATTGTCGGAAGCCTGCGGTGCGCTTGCAATGGCAAGCCGCTGATTGTTGGGGAAACATTTCGCATGGATATCGGCTATTTCCTGAAGCTGATGACCGAAAAGAACGCGTCGGACATGTTCTTGACGACCGGAGCACCGGTATACATCAAGATCGAGGGGAAACTCTATCCGCTGGGCAATACCGGGCTGCCGCCCGGGATGGTCAAGAAGATCGCCTACTCGTTGATGGATGAAGGCCAGGCCCCGCAGTTCGAGCGCGAGCTCGAGCTCAACATGGCCATTGCCCTGCCCGATGCGGGGCGCTTCCGCGTCAACGTGTTCAAGCAGCGCGGCGAGGTCGGCATGGTGATCCGTGCGATCCGCAGCAAGATCCCCAGCATCGAAGAGCTCAACCTGCCCCAGGTCCTCAAGGACGTGATCATGACCCCGCGCGGGCTGGTGCTGGTGGTCGGCTCGACCGGCTCGGGCAAGTCGACCTCGCTGGCCTCGATGATCGACCACCGCAACACCACCACGACCGGGCACATCCTCACCATCGAGGATCCGATCGAGTACCTGCACAAGCACAAGATGTCGATCGTGAACCAGCGCGAGGTCGGGCTGGACACGCATACCTTCCACGACGCGCTGAAGAACGCGATGCGTGAAGCACCCGACGTGATCCTGATCGGCGAGATCCTGGATGCGGAGACCATGGAGGCGGCGATCGCGTTCGCCGAAACCGGGCACCTGTGCCTGGCCACCCTGCACTCCAACAACGCCGACCAGACCATCGAGCGCATCCTCAACTTCTTCCCCGAGAGCGCGCACCGCAACGTGCTGATGAACCTCTCGCTGAACCTGCGCGCGGTGGTGTCCCAGCGCCTGGTCAAGGGCAAGGACGGGCGTCGCCTGCCGGCCACCGAGGTGCTGATCAACACGCCGATGATCCGCGACCTGCTGCGCCGCGGCCAGGTGCACGAGATCAAGGCGGCGATGGAAGCGTCGCTGGAAGAAGGCATGGAGAGCTTCGACCAGTGCCTGTTCCGGATGGCCAAGAACGGCATCATCGAGCAGGAGGAAGCGCTGCGTGCGGCCGATTCGCGCGATGGCCTGGCGTTGAAGTTCCGGCTGTCCGAAGGCGGCAGCGGCGAGCATGATCCGTACGCGGATTTTTCGGCCGCGCAGACGAGCATCACCCACGGGTTCTGACCCGGGCCCGCTGGCGGCAGTCCCTTACTGCCGCCGGCGCGACACTCTGATCAGCGTCACATCCAGATAGTCCGCGGCCCGCCCCTCACCGCGGTTGACCGTGAGCATCGCCGAGTCGCCCTGCCGGGCTTCGAGCGGCGCCTCCACCCACTGGACGGTCTCTTTCCCCAGGCGACCCGCGGCGATGTCTTTCCCGCCGGCGGAAAGCACGTACGCCATGGGCGAGTCGACGCGATCCTCGAACTTGAACGGAAGTTTCGACCCGCTCAGGTAGAACCCTATCGAAGCCGCATCCGGACCGAGCGGAATGGCGACCCGGGCGCAGGATCGTCCTTCGGCGAACGCGATGCGAAGCTTCTTGTAGTCCCGGCTCAACGAGACGCCCTCATTGCCGCAGTCGCCGGTGCTTCCGGTCGTCGACGCCGAAAGTGCGGTGCGGCCCATGATCGTTTCCGATGACGGAAGCGCCGTCGAGATCGCGGTCACCGCCAGGTAGACCAGCACCAGCACCCCCCCGCCGATCAGATGGCTTCTGCCATTGGCGCTGATCACGCCCTGCTCCCGGCCGCCGAAGATCGCCAGCGCGGCAAGCAGGGAAAGGGCCGGGGCGATGAGCGCGCTGTATCGGGCCTGGGACTCACCGGCGCCGATGACCACCAGCCCAAAGGCCGCCACGAACACCAGGCAGGAAAGGGACAGCCCTGTAAGACGGACCTTGAACACACAGACCAGCGACAGGGCAAGGAGTGCGAAGACGTACAGGCCTAACCAGGGGGAGAGACCCGCGAAGAAGGGAATGTCGTTCACGACATCGGTGATGAGCGAATCCGGATTGCCAGGAGGATACGAAAAAGCCGAAAGCCCATAGTAGCCAGCGCCGGTGAAAATGATTTCGGACTTCCTGAAGAGATACAGCGGCCACGCCGCGAAGCCCGAATTGAACTCGGTGGATACCTTGTACGCTGCGTTCGCGAGCCGGCTCGCCTCGGGTGTCGCCACCCAGAAATGCTCGGCCCAGTAGTAATTGACACCAAAATCCTGGCCCGTGTGGAAGTCAACGGACGACAGCACCCGCATCGGGCTCACCAGGTCCGGCAGCCCCGTCGGGTTCGCCGCATTGAAGGCGTAGCTGACCGTCAGGAATGAGCAGAAGGCCAACAGCGAAGCGCCTGCCACGCGCCATTGGCGCCCTTCGAGGGTTCGACAGACTGCCCACAGCAGCAGGGCAACCATGAAGATCCCGCCGATCGACCTCAACTGGTTGCCCAGGAAGGCAACGGCCCCCACGGCCAACGCAGACGCAATGGAAACCGACAGCCGCGCTTCCAGCTTCGGAAGCAGCAGCAGGAACAGGACCACCATGAGGATGGCCGCATTGTCCGTCGTCACCAGGCTGGTCGCGAACCAGTACTCGGGAAAGGCGGCAAGAAGCACCACCGAGGCCGCCGCCGCGCCCGCGCCATAAAACTTCCTGACCCCGAGAAACCACGCGATCAGCGCCAGGCAATGCAACAGGACATTGCCCAACTTGAAGGCGACGTAGTTGTCACCGAAGAAACGTCCGATCAGCGCGGAATAGAAGTACGACCTGAGCCAATAAGTGCTGTTCTCGTCGAGGTACGCGGACTGGCACTTTCCCAGCCACTCGGACATGCTGGATCCGGCAGCAATGCCGCAGCGGTAGTAGACGCCGAAGTCGCTGGGCTGCCCGGAATTGAACATCAGCCCCCACGCGGCCACGGCAATGCAGACGCCCAGCAGCACCAGCGCGCCGAAGCGGAACTCCATGAACCGCTTTTCCACCTTGAAGGCCAGCATCGCCGCGGCGGACACCAGCAGATAGCTCAGAAGAACGATGCTGCCGCTTCCCCGGGTGCCCGCACTGAAGGCGGCGGCGGCGCCCAACATCAGGATCACCACTCCCCAGCTCTTCACCGGTGCCGGCAAGCTCTCTGGAACCTTCATCGTTACTTTCCTTGCCTGTTAGCAGGTGTCGACGGTGCGCCCGCACTGTCCCGTGCGGACCAACGCGCCAGCTTACCGTGCAGACGGCTTCAGCAGCAGGCCCGGACGGGGCGCGTGCCACACCCCATCAGGCAGCGTCGGCCTGCCGTTCCGGTCGTGCGCGGTCGAACGCCCCCAGGCCCAGGCAGGCCGCTTCGATGCGGCGCAGCGTCGGGTACGGCGCAAGGTCCAGGCCGAAGCGGTGGGCGTTGTAGAGCTGCGGCACCAGGCAGGCATCGGCCAGGCCGGGGCGGTCTCCATGGCAGAACGTGCCCGTGTCCGGAGTTCCGGCCAGCAGGGTTTCCATCGCAGCGAAGCCGTCGGCCATCCAGTGCAGGGTCCATTGGGCACGTTCCTCCGCGCCCGCGTGCAGCGTGCGCTCCAGGTACTGCATGACCCGCAGGTTGTTGATCGGATGGATGTCGCAGGCCACCAGCTGGGCAAGCGCGCGCACCCGCGCACGGCCGGCTGCGTCATCCGGCAGCAGCGGATCCTGCGGGAACCGTTCGTCCAGGTACTCCAGGATCGCCAGCGACTGGGTCAACGTGTGCCCGTCATGCAGCAGCGTGGGCACCAGCTGCTGCGGGTTGCGTGCACGATAGTCCGCCTGGTGCTGCTCACCGCCCTCACGCACCAGATGCACCGGCCGTGCCTCCCAGCCCAGGCCTTTCAGTTCCAGGCCGATGCGCACGCGGTAGGCGGCGCTGGAGCGCCAGTAGGTGTACAGCACGATGCCGTCGTCGACCGGGATCTGCATCGCCGCCTCCGCGCTCAGGGCTTGGACGCCTGCTCGATGCGCTGCTCGATCGCACCGAAGATGCTCTCCCCTTCTGCATCGAACATTTCGATCCGCACCACGTCGCCGAAGGACATGAAGGGCGTGCTCGGCTTGCCGTCGCGCAGGGTTTCCACCGTGCGCTGTTCGGCGAAGCAGGAGGCGCCCTTGCTGGTGTCTTCGTTGGCGATGGTGCCCGAGCCGACGATCGCACCGGCGCCCAGCGGGCGGGTCTTGGCCGCATGCGCGACCAGCTGGGCGAAATTGAACTGCATGTCCACGCCCGCTTCCGGCGCGCCGAACCAGGTGCCGTTGACATGCGTGACCAGCGGCAGGTGGACCTTGCTGTCCTGCCAGGCCTCGCCCAGCTCATCCGGGGTAACGAACACCGGCGACAGCGCCGAGCGCGGCTTGGACTGCAGGAAGCCGAAGCCCTTGGCCAGTTCGCCCGGGATCAGGTTGCGCAGCGAGACATCGTTGACCAGGCCGATCAGCTGGATATGGCCGGCGGCCTGCTCGGGCGTCACCGCCATCGGCACGTCGTCGGTGATCACCACCAGCTCGGCTTCCAGATCGATACCGTACTCCTCGCTGACCACCTTCACCGCATCGCGCGGGCCGTAGAAGCCGGCGCTGGTGGCCTGGTACATCAGCGGATCGGTGTAGAAGCTCTCCGGCACCTCGGCGCCACGGGCGCGGCGCACCCTGGCCACGTGCGGCAGGTAGGCGCTGCCGTCGACGAACTCGTAGGCGCGCGGCAGCGGTGCGGCCAGCGCCTGCAGGTCGATGTCGAACACCCCGTCGGCATCGCCGTCGTTCAGCGACTCGTACAGGGCGTTCAGGCGCGGCGCCAGGTGGCTCCAGTCTTCCAGGGCCTGCTGCAGGGTCGCGGCGATGCCGGTGGCGCGCACGCCCTGGCGCAGATCGCGCGAGACCACGATCAGGGTGCCGTCGCGGCCGCCTTCCTTCAAAGAACCAAGCTTCATGGGTGGGTATCCGGGATCGCGAAAATAGGTTTCAAGTGTAATCAAATGGTTGGCGGGCCGACCAGCTGCACCGCCGCATCGCTTTACCGTAATGCATTGCCGACGCGCAGGAGCAGCCACGCGTGGCGTGGCTCTACCGCTCTGGCCCCTGCTCCCAAGCTGAACAGGGGGATTTGGTATGGGTCTCAAACATCCGTTAGACTATCCGGGTCTGCAGCGGCCGTCCGTTTCCCTTCGGGATCGCCGGCGATATGGATCAAACGATCCGTCGCCCGCCCCCACTCCGACGCCATTCGTCATGCATTCCAGTCTGCGCACCGCGTCGACTGCACCCAATTCTCGCAGCGCGGTTTACGGGAACGCTCCGAGTCAGCCGATCACATTGATCTGCCTCGCGTCCGGCCATTCGGCCTGGCGTTACTTTGTCTTTGGAGCTTCCACCCGATGTCTTTTGAATCCTTGGGCCTTGCCCCGTTCCTGCTGCGCGCGTTGGCCGAGCAGGGCTACGAAACCCCCACCCCGATCCAGGAGCAGGCGATCCCGCTCGCCCTGGAAGGCCGCGACCTGCTGGCCGGCGCACAGACCGGTACCGGCAAGACCGCCGCGTTCGGCCTGCCGCTGCTGCAGCACCTGGGCACCAACCCGCAGGCCGTCGATGGCCCGCGCCGTCCGCGTGCACTGGTGCTGACCCCGACCCGCGAGCTGGCCACCCAGGTGCATGACAGCCTGCGTGGCTACAGCAAGTACCTGCGCATTCCGAGCGCCTGCATCTACGGCGGCGTCGGCATGGGCAACCAGTTCGACGTGCTGCGCCGTGGCGTGGACCTGCTGGTCGCCTGCCCGGGCCGCCTGATCGATCACATCGAGCGCCGCAGCGTCGACCTCTCCGGCATCGAAATCCTGGTGCTGGACGAAGCCGACCGCATGCTCGACATGGGCTTCCTGCCGTCGATCAAGAAGATCCTCGCCAAGCTGCCGCGCCAGAACCGCCAGACCCTGCTGTTCTCGGCGACCTTCGAAGAGAGCATCAAGCAGCTGGCGCTGGAGTTCATGCGCAACCCGGAGCAGATCCAGGTCACGCCGAAGAACACCGTTGCCGAGAACATCAGCCACCGCGTGCACCCGGTCGATGGCCCGCGCAAGCGCGAGCTGCTGCTGCACCTCCTGGCCCAGGACAGCCGTGAGCAGACCCTGGTGTTCGGCCGTACCAAGCACGGCTGCGACAAGCTGGCCATGTTCCTGGACAAGTCCGGCATCAAGACCGCGGCGATCCACGGCAACAAGAGCCAGGGCCAGCGCCTGCGTGCGCTGGGCGACTTCAAGGCCGGCCGCGTGACCGTGCTGGTCGCCACCGACATCGCCGCGCGCGGCATCGATATCAACGAGCTGCCGAAGGTCATCAACTATGACCTGCCGATGGTGGCCGAGGACTACGTGCACCGCATCGGCCGTACCGGCCGTAACGGTTCGACCGGCCAGGCGATCTCGCTGGTCGCGCAGGACGAAGCCAAGCTGCTGCGCCAGATCGTGCGCCTGCTCGACAAGGACATGGACATCCGCGACGTGCCGGGCTTCGAGCCGCAGACCCCGATCCGCTGGGGCAACAGCGCGCCGGGCAAGGCCGAGCTGCCGGGTGGCGATCGTACCCCGCGCAAGCACGCGCGTCGTCCGCACGCCGAGGCTCCCCGCCACGCCCATGCCGGCCCGAAGAAGGCCGGTGGCGGCCAGCGTGATGGCGCCGGCCGCGGTGCGCCGCGCGGCGGTCAGCCGCAGGGCCAGCGACGTGGCGGCGGCAACGCCGGTGGCGGCCGCAGCCAGGGTGGCGGTGGCGGTCGCGCCAGCTGATTCCTTCGGGCATCGCTGAGACGCAAAAAGGGCGACGCATCTGCGTCGCCCTTTTTTTGTTTGTCGGGAGCCGGCCAGCGGCCGGCACTACCTGCCCGGCCCCCCGGTCTGTGCGCCTGCTTCAGAAGCTGTAGGCCACCGTGATCCGCGCATTGCGGCCTGGCTCGCTGTAACGGCCGATGCCCTCATCGTTGACGTAGCCGTACAGCGTGTTGGTGCCCTTGTTGATGTTGCGCACGCGCTGCCAGAGGTAGTACTCCTCGTTGGTCAGGTTGTAGATGCCAGCGCTGAGCTTCCACTGCGGGGTGACGTTCCAGGTGCCGTACAGATCCAGCACGGTGTAGCCATCGGCCTTGTCGACGAAGGCAGGCGTGGTGACCTTGCCGGTGGCGTCGGTGGTGTAGGCGTCCTTGGCCTTCTTGGCCACGGCGTGGGTCACGCTGGCGGTGAGATTCCACACCGGCGAGGGGGCATAGCGCACGCCGAGTACGGCGCTGGCCGGCACGATGCTGTCGAGCGGATCGCCATTGCGCTTCTCGCCTTCGCTGTAGGAGGCGGCCAGGCGCGAGGACCACGCATCGCTGATCTGCCAGCGGCCCTCCAGCTCCACGCCCTTGACCGTCACTTCGCCCGCGTTGGTCGGCATCGTGTAGTTGCGCGAATACAGCACCGGGCCGGTCGCGGTGGTGCGGAAGCCACCCGGTACCGACTGGACCAGGTTGGTGTACTCGATGAAGTTCTCGTAGCGGTCGCGGAACACCGACAGGCCCAGCTGCGCGCGGTCCGTGCTCCAGCGGTAGCCGAACTCGAGGTTCAGGCTCTTTTCCGCCTCCAGATCCGGATTGGACACGGTGTCGTTGAGCAGCAGCGGCTGGCCGTTCTGCGCGTTGATCACCTGGGTGGCGCTGGTCGGCGAGTACATGTCCGCCACGGTGGGCGCACGGAAGCCACGACCCACCTGGGCCCACAGCGCGTGGTCGGGCAGGAAGCGGTATTCGGCGCCCAGCTGCCAGGTCGGCGAAGCGAAGCTCACGTCACGTACGGTGCCGGTGCGGTCCACGAAGGTGGCGTCCACCTGCGGCGAGTAGTCGTAACGGTCGTAGCGCGCACCCGCGCTGAGGGTCAGGCGTTCGTCGAGCAGCTGCACGCTGTCGCGCAGGTACAGGTTCCAGGCGGTGACGTCGGTCTTGGGCACCTGGCGCGGATCGATCTCCACCGAGGCCACGGCCCCGGCCGCGTTCCAGCGCGTGTCGACCGCAGTGAAATCGATGTCGCGCTGCTGCCAGGCCAGCCCGTACACCACGTCATGGCGCGCGCCCGCGGTGGCGAAGACCTTGCTGAAGTCGGCCGCGGCACGGTCCAGGGTCTGCTTGGTGGAGCGGTTCTCGCTGCGCAGGCACGGCGTGGCGCCGCCCGGGCAGCCGCTGCCGGCCACGATGGTGGTGATGCCACGGCTGTCGGTGACCTGGCGATCCACCTGCGCATCCAGGGTATCGAACAGCGCGTTGTCGGCCCGCCACTGGTAGTTCACCCCGTAGCGGTCGCGGTCGTTGGTGTCATGGCCTTTGCGCGACAGGTAGCCCGGTGCATAGACACGCGACAGGTTGTCCACGTCGTTGGTGGCGCGGCCACGCTCGTACAGAAAGCCCAGCGTATTGGCGTCGTCGAGCTGCAGGTCAAGCTTGCCAAGCAGGTTGTCGCGGGTGCTGTCGACCGGATCGGGCGTGCGGCGACCGACACCGATGCGATCATTCGTGGTGTCGTACCACGATTCGGATTCGTGGCCTTCGCGCCGGGTATAGACCAGCATTGATTCGACGATGCCGGTGCGGTTGGCAAAGGTCAGCGTGCCCATGGTTTCGTCATTGGCGCCCGAGTAGCCCGCCTTGAAGCCCAGGTGGGTGTCGTTGCCGGTGGGCGTGAGATAGTCCGCCGGATCCTTGGTGGTGAACACCACTGCGCCGCCCAGCGCGCCGCTGCCGGCGCTGATCGCGTCGGCGCCCTTGATCACGGCCAGGCTCTTGAGCGTATCGATGTCCACGTCGCCGCGGCCCCCCCGGAAGAACTCATAGGAACGCGCGGTTTCCACCGATTCGCCCAGGCTCAAGCCATCGACGGTGATCGCCACGCGGTCGCTTTCCAGGCCGCGGATGTTGAAGCCGTTGTCGCCGAAGCGGCCCATGTCCACGATGCTCACACCGGGGATGTAGCGGATCGCTTCTTCCATCGTATTGGCCATCTCGTTCTCGAGATCGGCCACGGTGAGCACAGTGACGTTCTGGTTGGTCGAGCGCGTCTTCTTGGCACGCTCGGCCTGCACGCGCACGGTATCGAGCGTGCTGGCGTCGTTGAGGGTTTCGGCGTGCACGGTGGCGGACAGGCTGGCGGCAACCGCCAGGGCCAGCAGGGTGAGGGACGACTTCATGATCGGACTCCGCAGGAGGGATGGGGAATGGCGGAAACGCCGCGGTGGCGGCGGGCCGTTCCTGGCTGCGGCGATCGGCTGATCGAGCGGGGCTGGGAGGCGCAGGTACGTGTGCAGGGGGCGGCAGGGCCGCCTACGGGCCGCTAGCGGTTGCCGTTGGCCGAGTGCGCGCCGGCGACCGGCTCGGGATCGCGCGCATCGACGACGCCATCACCGTTGCTGTCGGCACGGTCGAACATGCGCTTGCCCGACAGCTGATACTCGGCGAAGGTCATGCGACCATCTTTGTCCTTGTCCAGCGAGGCGAAGCGCACGCGGGCCTGGCGCCCGGCATCGGCGCGGACACGCTGGCGCTGCTGCTCCAGGCGGCCCTCGAACTCGGTGGTGTACTCGGTCAGCGACAACGCGTCGTTGCCGTCGGTATCGGTGGCGGCGAAGCCCGCCGCACGCGCCGCGTCGAACTCCGCGCGATCGACCACGCCGTCCTTGTTGCGGTCGTACAACTCCAGCATGCCGTTGGCGGTATGCGAGGTCGGCATCTTCAACGGATCGCGCGAGGACGCGGCAGCGGTTTCCTGCGTGGCGTCCTGCGATGCCTCGTAACCGGCCCAGGTGCGTTCCCCGGCGGCATCGTATTCGGCGCGGCTGATCGCCCCGTTCCTGTCGCGGTCCAACGCCTTGAAGCGGGTGTCGGTCTGGCGCAGGTGGCCGGCGCGTGCGTCGGCCAGGCGGACATCGAAGCGCTGCAGGTATTCGTCGACGTATTCCTGTTCCTCGACATGGCCGTCGTGGTTGCGGTCGGTCTCGGCGTAGCGCTGTTTGCGGAAGGCCTCGAACTGGGCCCAGCTGACGCTGTCGGTGCCCTCGGTGGCGAACTGCGCCAGGAAGGCCGCCGCGGTCGGCGACGCCGTGGCGGTCGTGGTGGCCGGCTGCGCGAGGGCGGCCGGGGCCAACACCAGTGCCAGCACGGCAGCGGTGAGCGGGTCGATCTTCATGGTGGTTCCCCTGGAGAAAAGGACGGTGACGGTTCGAGGACGCGGACGCGCAACCGGGCGGGTTTGGCGTGGATCGGCGCGACGTACCGGTGACGCTCGCGTCCAGCGTGAGCGGGCGCCATCCTATTCTTATTGCGAATGATTCGCAATACGGAATTTTCACGGGGGATGTGATGGGGCAAAACGAATGCAGCCGACGGTGCGTCGGCTGCGTGGGTGGGGGTGTTTGGGGGGCCGGCCAGCGGCCGGCACTACCTGAAGTGGAGACGTCAGCCGCGCGGCTTGGCCGGGTTGAGCTGGTTGCCGAAGAAGATCGCGTTCAACAGCAGGCGCTCGGTGCCGTGCCAGTACTTGCGGTGGGCCGGGTCATCGGCGAACAGGACCACGTTGCCCTGCCCCTGCGGCGACACCACCAGCCACGCGGCACCGGCGACGCGGCTGCGGTTGCGCTCGGACAGGTAGCCGTTGACCTTGGGCGCCTCATCGATGCGCACCACGGTGGAGAACGGGTTGCGGCTGGGCTGGAAGCTCAGGCCGTTCTCCTTGTTCACCGCCAGCTGCCGGCGCGGCACGCCGAAGCCCAGCGGATGGGTATTGTCCACGTCCGCGCTGAGGATGTTGCCGCTGACGCGCTCGATCGCCGCGATGTCACGCTGGTCACCGAACGCACGCCGCGCTGCTTCCGGCTCTTTCTCCTCCGGCCCCAGCACTTCATCGCTGAGCTTCTGCTCGATCGCCCAGCGCGCGGCGGTGCCGTAGGTGATCAACGAGCCACCGGCGTTGATCCAGCGCTTGAGCGCCGCGACTGCGGTGGCATCCACGCCGGTGTAGGTGCCGCCGGCCAGGACGATCGTGGTGTAGCGGTCCAGCGTGGTCTTGCCCAGCTGGGCCGGATCGATCTTGCTCGCCGGCAGCTGCAGGTGCTGGTCGAGCAGGAACCACGCCGAGCCGATTTCGGTGGCGCTGACGCCCTCGCCCATCACCAGGGCCACTGCCGGCTTGCGCAGCGCCTTGACGCTGTCGCTGCCCAGATCGATGCCACCCCGGCTCTGCCCACTCGACACTGCCTGGATGTGCACGCCACTGCTGCGCGCGGCCGCGTCGACCGCGGCGAGCAGCTCGGCGCCTGCCAGCGGCTGGCCGGCAACCGGCACCACGATGCTGCCGTAACCGAACGACTGCTCCCCCTGTGCGGTGGCCGCCGTGAACGGCTGGAACGCGGCGCGGGTCAGCAGACCCTTGGCCTGCAGTGCGTACAGCGCGCGGCTGGCGTTGTAGTCGCGCCAATCGAACACATAGGCGTAGCCCGCCTGGCCACCCGCCACGCCACCGTTCGCGGCCGGCACGCTGGCCACGCGCTCGCCACCGGCGATCCGGCTGCGGCTGGCGGCGAAAGCGATGCCGTAGGCCGGCGCGATCGCGTAGGAGGTGCTGCCGTAGAACACATCACCCTTTATCGGCGGTGTATCGGCAAAGATCGAATGCACCAGCCGGAACTGCGGTTGCGCGGCCTGGACCACGTAGGCGCTGCCCGGCTCGAAACGCTGGCCGTCCACCGTCACCGGCGCGCTCAGTGCCTGCACGGTGATCTGGTGCTGCAGCAGCAGGTCCAGCAGCCGCTGGGTCAGGCCCGGATCGGCCGCGTCGCCGAACACGAACGACTTCACCGGCTGCTGGTTGGCCTGCTTCAACGCGGACTGGAAGAAGTCCTTCTGCAGCTTCAGCAACCCGTCGCGCTCGGTCACCGCGCCACGGACCGTGCCCAGGCCGGTCGCCACCTGGTTGCGGATGGTGAAGCCGAAGGTCAGCAGGCCGTTGACCGATTCCTGCACCCGGCCACGCGAACTCGCCTGCTCGACCGTCACGCCGACCGCGCCGTGGAAGTCCGGGTAGGTCGAGCCGTACACCGGCGAGAAGTTGTCGAAGTTTTCCCCGGTGTAATACAGCGAGCCCAGCGCATCCAGCGACTGCGCGTGGTACTTGGCCAGGGTCTTGTTGAACTCATACGACGATGCCGGAATGAGCGGGCTGTGCATGCTCGCCGGCGACGGTTCGAAGTAGTAGGTGCTGTCCTTGCCCATCTCGTGGAAATCGATCTGGACGTTGGGATACCACTGATGGAAATAGGCGATCTTCGGTCGCGTGTCCTGCTGGGTCAGCGCCAGCCAGTCGCGGTTGAGGTCGGTGAAGTAGTGGTTGGTGCGGCCCTGCGGGAACGGCTCGACGTGTTCCTTGTCGGCCGGGTCGGCCGAGGCCGGCGACGATGCGTAGGCGTTGTGCCAGCTCGCCGCGCGGTCGCGCCCGTCCGGGTTCTGCGCCGGATCGAACAGCACCACCGCCCGCTGCAGCCACTGCGCGGTTTCCGCGCTGCGGTTGGCGACCAGGTAGTAGGCGGTCAGCATCGCCGCTTCACCGCTGGAGGTCTCGTTGCCGTGCACGCTGTAGCCCAGCCACACCACGACCGGGCTGTTGCCGGCGGCCGAGAGCGGCTGCGCCGGATCGGCCAGGGTGACGTGCTGGCGGCGCAGCGTCTCCAGGTTCTGCAGGTTCTGCGCCGAGGTCACCGTGGCGATCAGCAGCGGGCGGCCCTCGTAGCTGCGGCCGATCTCCTCGACCCTGATCTTGTCCGAGTGCCTGGCCAGTTCGTTGAAATAGGCCACCAGCTGATCGTGCCGCGTGTAGCGGCTGCCGATCTCATGGCCGAGGAACTGCTGGGGCGTGGGCACGGCCGGATCGAAATCACCGCCGGCCGGGAAGAAGTACGCACTCTGCGCGGAGGCAGGCGCAGCGAACAGGCACAGCACCAGCGCCAACCAGGCGATGGGAGACAGCAGACGACGTTGCAGAGACACAGCGATTCCCCGAAAGACGGGCCGGTTCCTTCCGGCCCTGTGGATACGCACGCTCCGGTGCAGTGGATGAGGTCAGAAGCGGTAGTCGAAGCCGACCGTGAAGTAGCGACCGCGCAGGTCGTACTGACTGAAGTCGTACGGCGCGCGGATACCCGGGAACGAGGCGTCGTACGGCGGCTCTTCGTCGGCCAGGTTCTGGATCTTCGCGTACAGGGTCAGCTTGTCGATGCCGGTGTAACCCAGGTACAGATCGAACTGGTTGTACGCATCGACGCGATCCTGCACGGCGGTGGCTGCGGCGCTGGCTTTCTGGTCGTAGCCGCTGGTGTAGTACCAGGTCAGCGCGGTGCGGAAATCGCCGTAGCTCCAGTCGAAGGTGGTGGTGGCTTTGTTCTTCGGCAGGGTGGCGCCGAGGTTGCTGCCGGCGTAATCCACCAGCGGACCGCCGACCACGGTGGGGCGGCTGTAGTCGCGTACGTGGGTGAAGGCGGTGCTCAGGCCGAAGTCGCCGGCACGCGCGGTCGGGAAGCGCTGGCGCAGCTCGACGTCGAAGCCGGAGGTCTTCAGCTCGCTCAGGTTCTGGTAGCGGTTGTAGACCGCCAGCAGCTTGCCGCGCTCATCGCGCTGGACCGCACCGGGCACGTCATCGGTGACCAGGGTCTGGGTGTTGTTGGTGCCGACCAGGTTCTCCAGCTCGATCCGGTAGTAGTCCACGCTCAGGCTGGTGTTGGACCACGGCGAGAGCACGATGCCGGCGTTGAAGCTCTTGGTGCGCTCCGGCTTGAGGTCGTTGTTGCCGACGGTGAAGAAGGTCGGGTTCTGCCGCGAACCCGGCACATCCGGGTCGCGCGGATCGATCACGCTGCCGTAGGCGATGCTGGTGCTGTTGGAGTTCTCCGAGAGCGACGGCGCGCGGAAGCCCTTGGAGGCGGCCGCACGCACCAGCAGGATGTCCCACGGCTGCCAGCGCAGGCTCAGCTTGGGCGAGAACGCATCACCGAAATCGCTGTAGTGATCGGCACGCGCCGCGGCCTGCAGTTCAAGGCGCTCGGCCAGCGGCACGTTCACTTCGGCATAGGCGGCGGTGACCTTGCGCTCGCCATGCACTTCGGCGATCGCCGGACGGATCTGCAGGCCGGCATCGATCTGCCAGGGGTTGTTGGAATCGAGCTTCTCGCGGCGCCACTCGGCACCGGCGGCGAAGCCGATTTCACCGGCCCAGGTATGGCCGATCGCACCGGAGATCTTGGCGTCCACGCCCTGCAGCACCGACTCGGCCGGGCGCAGCGTGCTGATGTTGATCGCGTTGAGCACGTCCTGCGGGGTCGCCGACGGATTGAGCAGGTTGTAGCTGCCGCTGGCCAGCGCATCGGCCAGCGCGTAGCGGTTGGCGAAGCCGCCGGAGACGGTTTCGCGCTCGCTGCTGCGGGCGCCGAACGCACCGACTTCCCAATCCCAGTTCTGCAGGCTGCCGCGCAGCCCGACCAGGCCGCGGTAGGCCTGCGAGCGGTTGGTCTTGATGGTCGCGCCGAGGTTGAAGAAGGTGTACTCGATCGGCACGGCGCGGCCGTACGGGTTGTACGGGCTGCTCGCCGGCAGATTGGAGGAGACCGGCTCCGCCAGCCCGGTGTCGGCGTTGAGCGCGAAGCGGCCACTCTCGAGGGTGAAGAACGGGCTGCTGCCGAACCAGGAAACGCCCTTGATGTCGCTGTAGAGCACTTCGCCGAACGCTTCGACGTTGTCGTTCACGCGGAAGGTGCCGTTGACGTAGGCCTGGTAGCGCTTGGTCGAGGGGATCAGCGTGGTGTACGGGGCCTGGTTGAAACCGCAGGTGTTGCCGGCCAGGCCGTCGATCGGCGCGCTGGCGACCAGCGTGGTGCCTTCTGGGCAGTTGCCGCTGGCATCCAGCATCGGCACCGAGGTGCCGTTGACCAGATAGCGTGCGCCCTTGGCCGACCAGCCGTTCCAGCGGCCGCCGGGCTTGTCGGTGTAGATGCCGGACTTGGTCAGGTCACGCTGGTCCTGGTCCAGGCGCTCGCGGTTGTAGCCTTCCAGGCTGACCAGGATGTTGTAGCCGTCCGTGTCCAGATCACCGATGCCGCCGATGAACTTCAGGTTCTGCTCGTCCAGCCCGCCCTGATCGGCGGTGCCCAGGCTGCCACCGAGTTCGGCACCTTCGAAATTCTGCCGGGTGATGATGTTGACCACACCGGCCACGGCATCGGAGCCGTACACGGCGGAGGCACCGTCCTTGAGCACTTCGATGCGCTCCACGGCGACCAGCGGCAGCGCGTTGAGGTTGACGAAGGTGTCCGACAGGCCGCCGGCCGGGAAGCCGTAGTTGGCCAGGCGGCGGCCATTGAGCAGCACCAGGGTGTTCTTCTGCGACAGGCCGCGCAGGCCGATGCCGGCCGAACCGGAGGCCCACCCGTTGTTGGTGGTTTCGTTGGCGGCGTTGCCGGTGTTGGCCGAGATCGAGCGCAGCAGGTCGGCGACGGTGGCCTTGCCGGTCTCCTCCAGCTGCTGGCGCTCGATCACCTGTACCGGGTTGGCCGACTCGGTATCGGTGCGCTTGATGTTGGACCCGGTAACCCGCACGGCGGCGAGGGTCTTGCTGTCGCCGGTGGCGGCGGCATCGGGGGCGGCGTCGGCGAACGCGGTCAAAGGCGTTGCCAGAGCGACGGACAACGCCGCTACGAGAAGAGTGTGCTTGGGCATGAACTTCAGTGGGGTGGTGGACGACAAGTTCCGCAGTAGTCCATGCCTGGCTGAACCACGGCCAATAACATCTCTTCATACGGATATAAGAGAAACTAACATCTCTTCATCCGGATGGAAATGTTTTCGTGAGCAACAATTAACGCGCCGGGCCTGCTGGACCCCCGGCCCACCGCTACAATGCGGCCATGGAAATCTTCAAAGTCTTTACCCTCGAGGCCGCTCACCACCTCCCCAACGTGCCGCCGGGCCACAAGTGCGCGCGCCTGCACGGGCACTCGTTCCGGGTGGAACTCAAGGTGGAGGGGGAGCCTGGCGAGCAGACCGGCTGGATCATGGATTTCGGCGACGTCAAGGCCGCCTTCCAACCGATCTACGACCGCCTGGACCACCACTACCTCAACGACATCCCCGGCCTGGAGAACCCGACCAGCGAACGGCTGGCGATCTGGATCTGGAACGAACTCAAGCCGGCCCTGCCCGAGCTGAGCGAAGTCACGGTGCACGAAACCTGCACCTCGGGCTGCCGCTATCGCGGTTGATCGCCCTCGGGATGCCTTGCCATCCCTTTGATCCTGAAGGTTTTCTGACCGCAGCCGGGTAAATCCGGACCGGTTCGGGCAAAACATGTTGCATCGCAATATTTTCGGCGTATGCTGCATTGCATCAACGTTCTCGAGCCGTCCTGACCATGGCGTCCGCGTTCACCGATTCCTTCAGCGACTACACCCGCCAGCTGGCCGCCACGGCCACGCGTGCCAACCGGCTCGCACTGGAAAATGCCGAGAGCATGTTCGGGGTGCAGTTGAAGACGCTGGAGAAGAACATCACCGCCACCAGCGGGTTCTTCGGTGAAATCGTGCAGTCACAGGATGCCGGCACGCTGCAGTCGCTGCTGCCCAAGGGCGCGCAACTGGCACGTGACAACCTCGCCCGTTGGACCAGCGCCAGCCAGGAAGTGGCCGGCCTGGGGCTGAAGGCCTCCGAAGCCTTCGGCGAACTCGCCCGGCAGCCGTTCGCGGCCGCCACGCCCAGCGCAGGCAAGACGCGCGGCTGAGCCGGACAACATCGAATTTGCGTGGGTCCCTCCCCCCACGCAATCCCAGACCCGACAGAACCCTCCCTCTGTCGGGTCTTTTTTTGTCCGGCGCTACTGCCGCGTCGTTGGCAGCGAGAACACGAACAGCGCCCCGTCACGGTGGTCCAGCAGGCGGATGTCGCGCCCGTGCAGCTGCAGGATGCGATGCACGATCAACAGGCCCAGCCCGCCGCTGTCCGGCCGCTGGCTGCCCAGTGCCGGCATCGCGGTGAACAGGGTGTCGCGCTGTTCGGGGGCGATGCCGGGGCCCGTGTCGGCCACGCTGACCTGCACCTCGCCCTCGGCCGCGCGCAGCGTCACGGTGACACGGCCACCTTCCGGCGTATGCCGGATGGCGTTGTCCAACAGGTTGGTCAGCACCCGCTCGATCAACGCCAGATCCGCGACCACCGGCGGCACGCCGGGCGGGATGTCGGCGCCCAGCGTCTGCCGGCGTGACTCGGCCGCCAGCTCGAACTTCTGGAATACATCCTGGATCAGATCCGGCAGCGAGAAGGCCTGGCGGTCGAGCACCACCCCGCCGTGCTCCAGCCGGGCCAGCTCGAACAGGGCCTGGGCCAGCCGCCCCACCTTGTGGCTCTGCGACAGGGCGATCGAGAGATACCGCTGGCGCTCGTCGGCGCTGAGCGTGGCGTCCTTGAGTGCCAGTGTTTCCAGGTAGCCGTGCAGCGACGACAGCGGCGTGCGCAGGTCATGGGAAATGTTGGCGACCAGCTCGCGCCGCTGCAGGTCCTGCTGGCGCAGCTGCTGCCACTGCTCGCCCAGTCGCTGGGTCATGTGGCCGAAGCTGTGCTGCAGGATCGCCAGCTCGTCGCGCTCACCGGCACGCAACGGGGCCGGCGGCGGCGCGGCATCCGGCGTGGCGGTATCGACATCGAAGGACTGGATGCGCCGGGTCAGCTGGCGCAGTGGGCGGGTCACCCAGCGGAACGCGACCAGGCCGGCGAGCAGGCCAACGACCGCGACGATCGCCAGCGACCACAACGTGGTGCGCAGCGTGCTGTTGGCAGCGATGTTGGCGGCGAGTGCTTCGCGCTGCTCACCGACCAATACCACGTAGATGTACCCCGCCTGCCGTCCCTGCACCCACAGCGGCGCCGCATTGAATACTTTGCGGCCGGTCGCACTGCGTGGGTCGTCGCCGAGGATCGGCAGCGGCTCATCGCGCAGCAGCGCCTGCACCGGACCCAGATCGACCCGGGCCCGTTTCAGATGCCCCTCCGGCGCGTCGTGGCCCAGGATGCGCCCCTGGTCGTCGAGCAGGTACACCTCCACGCTCGGGTTGACCGCCATCAGCTTGCCGAACAGTGCGCGCACTTCGCCATTGCGCATGCCGCGGCCATCCATCAGCTCGCCACTGCGCGCGATGTGCTCGGCCAGCCCGCGCGACAGGCGCTGCACGGTTTCCTGCTCATGCACGGCGGTGCTGCGCATCTGGATCCACAGCAGCGCGCCCCCGCAGAGCAACAGCAGCGTGAAGAACACGGCGGACAGGCGTTGCGAAAGCGTGAGCCGGATCATGCGCCTGCGCCCTCGTTGGCATCGACCAGTTTGTAACCGCGCCCCCACACCGTCTGGATGCGTTGCGGGTTCGCCGCGTCGCGCTCGATCTTGTTGCGCAGCCGGTTGATGTGGGTGTTGACGGTGTGCTCGTAGCCGTCGTGCTGGTAGCCCCAGACCTGGTTGAGCAGGTCCATGCGCGAGTACACCTGGCCGGGATGGCGGGCGAAGAAGTACAGCAGGTCGAATTCGCGCGGGGTCAGTTCCAGCGCGCGGCCGTCGACCAGTGCCGTGCGCGCGACCGGATCGATACGCAGCCCGGCGACGTCGATCTCACCGGCATCGATGCGCGCGTTCTGCGCCATCGCCTCGACCCGGCGCAGCAGCGCTTTCACGCGTGCCACCAGTTCCAGCATCGAGAAGGGCTTGGCCAGGTAATCGTCCGCGCCCAGCTCCAGGCCGAGAATGCGGTGCACTTCGCTGGCACGCGCACTGGTGATGATGATCGGCGTGTAGCGCGTCATCGCACGGGCGCGCTTGCAGATCTCCAGCCCGTCCACGCCGGGCAGCATCAGGTCGAGCACGAGGGCGCTCCAGGGCTGCGCTTCGAGCAGGGCCAGGCCTTCGTCGCCGGTGGCGGCATGGGTGACCTCATAGCCTTCATCGCGCAGGTGCATGCGCAGCAGGTTGGCGATGTGGACATCGTCTTCGACGATCAGGACGCGCTTGGCACTGCTCATCGGCTCGGGGGGCGGCAGGAGGGCATGGCGCCATTGTCGACGGATCGCGACCTGAATGTGTCACGGAAAATTTAACCCTGCGTGAGGATTCGTTGACCGGGCCGGGCGCAGCATGGCCGCATCGTTCCCGTGCCCGGAGATCGGCCATGCGCTACACACGTCGCAATGTGCTTGGAATGGGCGGCATGGCCGCCGCGGCCGGCCTGTTCGGACTGACCGCCTGCAGCGGACCCGCCCCGGCTGCCCCCGCCGCGCCTGCGCGCCAGTTCGAGGTCATGCGCAGCGATGCGCAGTGGCGCGAACAGCTCACGCCTGCCCAGTACAGCGTGCTGCGCCGGCAGAGCACCGAACGGCCGTTCAGCAGCCCCCTCAACAAGGAGCACCGGCGCGGCACCTTCACCTGTGCCGGGTGCGCTTTGCCGCTGTTCTCTTCCTCCACCAAGTTCGACAGCGGTACCGGCTGGCCCAGCTTCTGGGCACCGCTGCACGATGCCGTCGGCGAAGACCGCGACACCACGCTGGGCATGGTGCGTGTCGAGGCGCACTGCCGGCGTTGCGGTGGCCACCTCGGCCACGTCTTCGATGACGGCCCGCGCCCGACCGGCCTGCGCTACTGCATGAACGGCGTGGCCATGAATTTCGTCGCGGCCTGAGCGCCGCACTTTCCCGCGTCATAGAAGGACCTCTCCATGCTTCTGCTCGTGCTGGCCTACCTCGGTGGCGTGCTCACCATCCTCAGCCCCTGCATCCTGCCGGTGCTGCCGTTCGTGTTCGCCCGCTCGGACCGCCCCTTCCTGCGCAGCGGCCTGCCGCTGCTGATCGGCATGGCCTTGATGTTCGCCGTAGTCGCCAGCCTGGCAGCGGTGAGCAGCCAGTGGGTGGCGCAGGCCAACCAGATCGGGCGCTGGATCGCGCTGGTGGTGATGGCGATGTTCGCGCTGGCGCTGCTGTGGCCGGCGCTGGCCGATCGGCTGCTGTCGCCGTTCCAGCGGCTGGGCGCGCGGCTGAGCGCCTCGGCCGATGCGGCCAGTGACGCGGGGCGCGGGGGCGTCGGCACCTCGCTGTTGATCGGCATCGCTACCGGCCTGCTGTGGGCGCCGTGCGCGGGTCCGATCCTCGGCCTGATCCTGACCGGTGCGGCGCTGCAGGGCGCCAGTGTCGGCACCAGCGGACTGCTGCTGGCCTATGCGCTGGGTGCGGCGACCTCGCTGGCGCTGGCGATCTGGATCGGCGGGCGCGTGTTCGCCGCGCTCAAACGCCGCCTTGGCGTGGGCGAGTGGGTGCGTCGTGGGCTGGGCATCGCGGCGTTGCTGGCGGTGGTCGCCATTGCGATGGGCTGGGATACCGGCCTGCTGACCCGGCTGTCCACGGTCAGCACCGCCAAGCTGGAACAGGGCCTGCTCGACGTGCTGCCGGCGCAGGAGCCACCGGCCGGCGGAGCGATGATGCGCGCCGCCGCCATCACGCCCGGAGCACCGCTGCCGGTGGAAGGCACCCTGCCCTCGCTGGCCGGTGCCACCGGCTGGCTCAACAGCCCGCCGCTGGATGCTCAGGCGCTGCGCGGCAAGGTGGTGCTGGTCGATTTCTGGACGTACTCCTGCATCAACTGCCTGCGTGCCATGCCTTACGTGCGCGAGTGGGCCGAGCGCTACCGTGACCACGGGCTGGTGGTGATCGGCGTGCATGCGCCGGAGTTCGCCTTCGAGCGCAACCTGGCCAACGTGCAGCGCGCGGTGAAGGATCTGAAGGTCACCTACCCAGTGGCGATCGACAACGACTTCGCGATCTGGCGCGGCTTCAACAACAAGTACTGGCCGGCGCACTACTTCATCGATGCGCAGGGCAATATCCGTGCGCATCACTTCGGCGAAGGCAACTACGCGCAGTCCGAGCAGATCATCCGCCAGCTGCTGCGCGAGGCCGGCAACACACTGCCCGGTGACGATGCACCGGTGGCGATGACGCTGGACGGCGTGGCGCGCCAGGCCGACATGGACAACCTCAAGTCGCCCGAGACCTACCTCGGCCATGCGCGCGCCGAGAACTTCGCTTCGCCCGGTGGGCAGCGCCACGATCAACCCGCCGACTACACCGTGCCCCCCACGCTGCAGCACAACCAGTGGGCACTGGCCGGACGCTGGACCGTAGGCAACGAAGATGCCCGGCTGGAAGCGCCCGGTGGCCGCATCGCCTTCCGCTTTCATGCCCGCGACCTGCACCTGGTGCTGGCCCCGGGCGAAGACGGCAGACCGGTGCGCTTCCGCGTGCGCATCGACGGCCTGCCGCCGGGCGCCGCGGCCGGCGGGGACGTCTCGGCCGACGGTGAGGGCCGGGTCGATGAGAACCGTCTGTATCAGCTGATCCGCCAGTCCGGCGCCGTGCAGGAGCGCACCTTCGAGATCGAGTTCCTCGATCCGGGCGTGCACGCCTACGCCTTTACGTTTGGGTGAGGAGCCATCGCATGAAAATCGCAGTCGACAAACTCGTGGCCGGCGGCATCGCTGTCGCCATCGCCGCACTCACCGTCAGCGTCGTGGTGGGTCTTGATCGGCCGGCACATGCTGCCGCGGCCACCACGACGGTGGCCGTCCCGGCGCCTACCGGCACCGCGGACCTGCGCCAGCCCGGGGTGAAGCGCGCCCAGGTGGTCTTTGCCGGCGGCTGCTTCTGGGGCGTGCAGGGCGTGTTCCAGCACATCAAGGGCGTGGACAACGCGCTCTCCGGCTACATCGGCGGCAGCGCGGCGAACGCGACCTATCCGCGCGTCGGCAGCGGCGGCACCGGTCATGCCGAGGCGGTGCAGGTTACCTACGATCCCGCACAGGTGAGCTACGGCCAGTTGATGCAGGTGTTCTTCTCGGTGGCCCACGACCCGACCCAGCTCAACCGGCAGGGCCCGGACCGCGGCACCCAGTACCGCTCGGCGGTGTATGCCGACGACGCGGCCCAGCGGGGTGCGACCCGCGCCTACATCGCCCAACTGCAGCAGGCCAAGGCCTACGCCGCGCCGGTGGTGACCCAGGTCGAAGGCGGCAAACCGTTCTTCGCCGCCGAGGGCTACCACCAGAACTACCTCACGCTGCATCCGGAATCGCTGTACATCCGGATCAACGACCTGCCCAAGGTCGTCGCGCTGAAACAGCAGTTCCCGGCGCTGTACCGTGAGCAGCCGCGCCTGGTGAGCACCACCATTTCAGCGCGCTGACCGCGCGGGAAACACAAGAAAAGACGCACGGCACACAAGATCCTGCCGTGCGTGGGGGAAGTCTGGAAGCGCATGGTAGGCTGGCGCCGGACGCGGATACAGATGCAGATGACTGGCATCCGCACGGTTACAGATTTCCATGGATGCAGCTGCCGATGGCGACCAACCTCTACCAGTCCCTGGCCGATGAAATGGCCGATGCGATCCGCAGCGGACGGCTGCCGGTCGGCACCCGCCTGCCATCGCTGCGCGGCCTGGCGACGCAGCGCAGCCTCAGCCTCAACACGGTGATCGCCGCGTATCGGCAGCTCGAGGATGCCGGGCTGGTGTTGCCACGGCCCAAGGCCGGCTTCGTTGTCAGCCCGCGCCTGCCGGAACCGACGCAGTCACTGCGGCAGGCGCCCTCGCCGCCGACCGCCCCCGCACAGCAGGCGATGATGGCGCGCGTGCTGGCCGCGCAGCAGCAGCCGGGCATCGTCGACCTGGCCTTCGCCGGGCCGCGCGGCAAGCGCTTCTATCCCGGTGCGCAGCTGGCCCGCAGCACCGCGCAGGTGCTGCGCCGCGCGGCCACCACCGTGGAAACCTATGCCCGCCCGAATGGCGCGGCACGCCTGCTGGCGCAGATCGTGCAGCGTGGGCCGAGGCTGGGGCTGCACACCACCACCGACCGGCTGGTGCTCACCCATGGCGCCATGGAAGCGCTGCAGCTCGCGCTGCGTGTGGTAACGAAGCCCGGCGATGCGGTCGCGATCGAAGCACCCTCGTACTTCAACATCTACCCGCTGCTGCGCAGCCTGGGCCTGCGCGCGATCGAACTGCCGACCCATCCGCGCGATGGGCTCGATTTGGACGCGCTGGAAGCGCTGCTGGACGCCGGCGGCATCGCCGCGATCATGGCCATGCCGACCGTGCACAATCCGCTCGGCGGCAGCATGCCGGTGCCGAACAAGCAGCGCCTGGCCGCGCTGGTGAACTACTACCAGGTGCCGTTGATCGAAGACGCGGTGTACGCCGAACTGCAGTTCAAGGAGCCGCTGGAACCGCTCGCCAAGAGTTTCGACCGCGAGGGCTGGATCATGGTCTGCAGCGGATTCTCGAAAACGCTCGCGCCGGACTACCGCATCGGCTGGCTCGACGGCGGACGCTTCGCCGCCGATATCCAACTGCTCAAGTTCCACTCCTCGGGCGCGGAATCGCGCCTGCTCGGGGATGCGGTGGCCGCGTTCCTGGAAGCCGGCAACTACGAGCATCACCTGCGCGGGCTGCGCCGGCTCTACAGCGATCAGGTCAGCCACGTGCGCGGCCTGATCGCGCAGCATTTCCCGCCGGGCACGTCGGCCACCCAGCCGACCGGCGGCTTCCTGCTGTGGGTGGAGCTGCCCGCGGCGATCGATGCCGGGGAGCTGTTCGAGCAGGCGCTGGCCGAGGGCGTGGTGTTCATGCCGGGCCAGGTCTACTCGCGCGGTGCGCGCTACCGGCATTGCCTGCGCCTGTCCTGCTGCCAGGAGCTGGACGAACGTTTCACCGGCGCCATCGCCACGGTCGGTCGGTTGGCCACGGCGCTGCTGACCCGCGCGGACGGCTGACGCTCAGAACACCAGGCGGCCCGCCAGGCTGGCCGGATCCGCGCCCGGCGCATACGGCAGCCGCCCCCAGCACGGCATCGACAGCCGCGCGGTGAGCAGCGCGACGTTCTCATCCCGTCGTGCCATGGTCGGATCCACCTCGTTGGCGATCCAGCCGATGCAGCGCGCGCCCTGGGCCGCGATCGCGTCGGCGGTGAGCCGCGCGTGGTTGAGGCAGCCCAGGCGCAGGCCGACCACCATCACCACCGGTAACTCCAGTGCCTGCACCAGGTCGCCCTGGTCCAGCGTGGCCGACAGCGGCGCCAGCCAGCCGCCCACACCCTCGACCACCACCGTATCGGCGCTGGCGCGCAGGCGTGCGAACGCCGCTTCGATCGGGGCCAGCGACAGCTGCACGCTCGCCTCCGCGGCGGCGATCTCCGGGGCCAGCGGCTGCTCCAGCGCGAACGGATTGAGGTCGTCGTATGCCGGCGCCGGCATGCTGGCCGCCAGCAGGGCGGTGGCATCCTCGTTGCGCAGGCCCTCGGGCGTGCGCTCGCAGCCACTGGCGACCGGCTTCATGCCCACGGCGGTGCCGCCGTGGCGGCGCAGGGCATGCAGCAGTACGCAGCTGCTGAAGGTCTTGCCGATGCCGGTATCGGTACCGGTGACGAACAGGGCGGCAGGGCGCGGCGCAGGCAGGGACATGGGGGACGACCGGAAGCGGAAACGCGCCATTATCCGCCGTCCCGGCAGCGCCGCCACGCGGTCCGCTGCGTTCCGTCGGGCCCGGCGCAGACGGGCGTGCAGCTTGGTAGACTGCGGCCATGTTCGATACTTCCACGCTCACCGGCAGCAAGCCGGAACAGTACGGCCAGCTGCTGGCCCAGGCCCGCGCCCTGGTGCACGGCGAGCGCGACCGCATCGCCAATGCGGCCAACCTGTCGGCGCTGGTCTACCACGCCCTGCCGCACCTGAACTGGGTGGGCTTCTACTTCTTCGACGGCAAGGAACTGGTCGTCGGCCCGTTCCAGGGCCTGCCGGCCTGCGTCCGCATTCCGCTCGACAAGGGCGTGTGTGGCGCCGCGGCCTCGCAGCGCGTGACCCAGCGCATCGAAGACGTCGACGCGTTCCCGGGCCACATTGCCTGCGACTCGGCCTCGCGCTCGGAACTGGTCGTGCCGCTGGTCCACAACGGTGACCTGGTCGGCGTGTTCGATCTGGACAGCCCCTCGCTGGCACGCTTCGATGCCGAGGACCAGGCCGGTCTGGAAGCGATCGCCGCCGTGTTCGTCGAGGCCCTGGGATGAGTGGCGTCAAGCTGCGCAACATCGGCCCGAAGAGCGCAGCCTGGCTGCGTCAGGTCGGTCTGCGTACGCCGGAAGACCTGGTGGCGGTCGGTGCGGTCGGTGCCTTCGTCAAGGTGCGCCGCGCCGGCTTCAAGCCCAGCTTGAACCTGCTCTACTCGCTGGAAGGTGCGCTGCAGGACTGCCACTGGCAGGAACTGCCGGAAGCACGCCGCACTGTGCTGGTGGCCGAGTACGAAGCGATCATCGCCGACCAGCCGCTGAAGAAGGCCCCCCCGGCTTCCGGTCCGGTCTATGACCGCACGGTGGAGCATCGCGACGATGACGGCGACGAAGCACCGCCGTTCGAGAGCGACGACGACCACCGCTGATCCGCGGGCACCGATACACCGTCGGTACCCGTGCGCTTCACACCTGCTGCAGCTCCAGCAGTTCGCCCCACAGCCGGTCATCCTCGCGCTCCACGCGCAGACGCACGCGTGTGCCGTGATCGATGCGCAGCGCCCAGCACATGGCCATCGGCAGACCACACACCTGTGACAGCACCATCCGCAGCGGCCCGCCATGACTGACGATCAGGGTCGGCACCGGGTCCGGGTCATCCAGCAACCGATGCAGGCCGCGCACGATGCGACGCTCGAAATGGCCCCAGCTTTCCCCGTGCGGCGGTGGATTGGCATGCGGGTCCAGATGGAAAGCCGACAGTGCGTCCATCGGCAGTGCCTCCAGTGCAAGGCCATCCCAGTCGCCGAAGTCGAGTTCCTCCCATTCTTCGTCGGCCTCCACGTCCACCGCGTGGAGAGCGGCCAGCGCCTCGGCGCTCGAGCGTGCACGCTGCCGTGGCGAGGACAGCACACGCTGCCAGGACAGCCCTGCATAGCGCGCGCACATAGCCTCGGTCGCGCCCTCGTGCAGCGGCGGATCGGTGCGGCCATCCAGGTGATCGTCGCGGCCGGTGCTGGCGTGGCGGATCAGGTCGAGGATCATGCCAGGCCCCGTCTGCTACCCACTGCGGCCGGCCAGTGCGGGTCACGGGCGTCGGTGCCGGGGTGCTGCAACCACGTTGGGGTCATGGAGATCACATCGAAAAAGCGAGGCGCATTCTAACCGGTGCGCTCCACCGACCCGGCCGATGGCTTAGACTGCGCCCACTTTCAGGTGACCCGGGGCTGCAAGGCCGCCAGGTTGAAACGGGAAGCCGGTGACGCGTCAGGCCCTGTGCCACGCCGCCACTCCGGCGCTGCCCCCGCAACGGTAAGCGTGGAAACACCAGGCACTACGCCACTGTGCTCCGGCATGGGAAGGCGCCTGGCACGATGGCACCGCCATCGACCCGCGAGCCCGGAGACCGGCCTGGAAGACGACTGGTTGCGATGCGGCGGGCATGGCGGCGGCAAGCCGGCGCCTGCGCGCCCGCCCACCGTCGATGGCCCCTGCAGCGCGATCATCCCCACCCCTTGCCGCGCGGGCGTGCGCGGTGCATGGAGTCATCGATGAAGCTGCAAACCCGCGTTCTTTCCCTGGCCGTGCTGTCGGCCCTGCCCCTGCTGGCGTCCGCACAGGACGATGCCACCGCACTGGACCAGGTGCTGGTCACCGCGACCCGCACCCCGATCGCCCTGCAGGACAGCATCTCGCCGGCACAGGTCATCGACCGCGCCGAGATCGAGCGCAGCCAAGCGCCGTCGCTGCAGGATCTGCTGCGCGGCCGTGTCGGCATCAACCTCAACAACAGCGGTGGCCTGGGCAAGCAGAGCTCGCTGTTCCTGCGCGGCACCAATTCGGCCCACACCCTGGTGCTGGTCGATGGCGTGCGCATCAACACCGGCGACCTCGGCCTGGCCATGATCCAGGACCTGCCGCTGGCGCAGATCGAGCGCATCGAAATCGTGCGGGGTCCGCAGTCCAGTCTGTACGGCGCCGATGCGATTGGTGGCGTGATCCAGATCTTCACCCGTCGCAACGCCGGCCAGTTCGCGCCGCACCTGCAGCTCGGTGGGGGCAGCAACGGCCTGCGTGAGGCCAGCGGCGGTTTCGGCGGCAGTGGCGCGCGTGGCTGGTTCGGCACCGACATCGCCTACCAGCACACCGATGGCATCAACGCCTGCCGCGGCTCGGTGTCGCCGTTCGCCGGGTGCGGCGCCGATGAGCCCGACCGCGACGGCTACCGCAACCTGTCGATGAGCCTGCGCGGCGGCTATGCGCTGACCGATACGCTGAGCCTGGAAGGCACCGCGCTGCGTGCCGAAGGCGAGAACCATTACGACGGTTACTACAACTACTCCGAGACCCTGCAGCAGGTGCTCGGCGGCAAGCTGCGCTACACGCCCAGCGAGCGCTTCAACCTGACCGTGAATGTCGGCCGCGCCGACAACGAATCGGACAACTTCAACGGCGACACCTGGCTGGGCAACGCGCAGACCCACCGCGACAGCGCCTCGGTGCAGGCCGATATCGGCATCGCCGAGGGCCAGCTGCTGAGCGCCGGCGTGGACTGGAGCCAGGACAACCTGGACGGCAGCAGTGCCGGTTACCTGGTCGACAGCCGCGACAACACCGGCGTGTTCGCGCAGTACCAGGGTCGCTTCGGCGCACACCACCTGCAGGCCAGCGTGCGCAACGACGACAACGAGCAGTTCGGCAACCACACCACCGGCAGCCTCGGCTGGGGCCTGGAGCTGGGCAGCGGGTTCCGCCTCAACGCCAGCTACGGCACCGCGTTCAAGGCGCCGACCTTCAGCGACCTCTACGACCCGTGGAGCGGCGTGCCGACCCTGGATCCGGAGAAGTCCAAGAGTGCGAACGTCGGCATCGCCCAGCAGGGCGACGGCTGGCGCTGGGGCCTGGACGTGTACGAAACCCGCATCGATGACCTGATCACCTACGACGCGACCACCTTCATGATGTCGCAGGTCGAAAAGGCCCGCATCCGCGGTGCCGAACTGACCGGCGCGATCACCGTCGCCGGGTTCGACCTCAACGCACAGCTCAGCCACACCGACCCACGCAACCGCACCAACGGCAGCGCGCAGTTCGACAACTGGCTGGCCCGCCGCGCACAGAACACCGCGCGTCTGGACGTGGATCGCCGCTTCGGTGACGTCCGCGCCGGCCTCACCGCCAACGGCGCCGGCAAGCGCTACGACGACGCGGCCAACACCGTGCGCCTGGGCGGCTACGGCACCCTCGACCTGCGCCTGGAATACGCCCTGACCCGTGACTGGTCGGTGCTGGGTCGGGTCAGCAACGTGTTCGACCGCGACTACGAAACCGTTGCCTGGTACAACCAGCCCGGCCGCGAATACCGCCTCAGCGTGCGTTACCAGCCGAAATAAGGCATCCGGACGGCGGCACCGCCGCCGTCCCGGCCTCGGTAGGTGCCGACCGTTGGTCGGCACTCATTGAACCTGGTAGGTGCCGACCGTTGGTCGGCACTCATTGATCCTGGCAGGTGCCGACCGTTGGTCGGCACACGCCTTGATGCGTCACAGCACCAGCAGTTCCCGCAGATCATCCACCACGGCAATCGCCTCGACGGTGTCCAGATCCAGCCCGCGCGGATACCCATAACGCACCAGCGCCACCGGCATGCCCGCATCCACGGCCGCCCGGTAATCCGTGATCGAATCGCCCACCATCAACGCTGCCTCGACGGCCACGCCGAACTGCGCCGCGATGTGCCGCAACGGCGCACCACTCGGCTTGCGCTCCGGCAAGGAATCCCCGCCCAGCACCAGCGCGAATGCGTCCTGCAGACCGAAGTGCTGCAGCAAGGGCGCCACCAGCGCGGACGGCTTGTTGGTGCAGATCGCCAGCGTCACCGAACGTGCGCGCAAGTCAGCCACAGTTTCGGCGACACCATCGAACAGGCGCGGGCTGCGCAACAGGCACGCTTCGTAGTGCCGCATGAAACCCGGCATCACCTTGTCCAGATCGATATCACTGCCGGCTGCGGTAAACGCCTGCTCGACCAGCCGTCGCACGCCATCCCCGATCCACGTCAACACCGTCGCCTCCGGCACGCGCGGCAACTGCCAGTCCTGCAGCGTGCGGTTGAGCGCTTCGGCGATATCGGCAGCGCTGTCCACCAGCGTGCCATCCAGATCGAACACCACCAACGGATACGGATAGGACAAGACGACACTCACTTCAACGACGTGGGGAGGCCATTGTAAGGTCGCCCCTGCGCGTTCCAGCTCATGCGCCGTTGACGCCCGGCGCTCAGAGCGACGCCAGGAACCGTGGGCTGCTGAACCGCTCCACCAGGAAATCCAGGAAGCTGCGCATGATCGTCGGCAACTGCCGGCGAGACGCATATACCGCGTGGATGCCCAGCCCTTCAACCTCGTAATCGGGCAGCACTTCGATCAGTTCGCCACTGCGCAGCAACGGGGCGATCTGGTACGTGGGCAGCATCGCGATGCCGGCACCGGCGCGCACCGCTTCCAGCAGCAGCGACGCTTCATTGGCACTGATGTTGCCCCCCACGGCCACCGCGATCTTCCGTCCCTCGCGCTGCAGGTGCCACACGCTCTTGCCGACGTAGTGATGGGTCAGGCAGTTGTGCGCGGCCAGTGCGTCGGCCGTGGCCGGCGTACCGCGCTCGGCCAGGTACGCCGGCGCCGCGCACAGCACCGAACGGCACGGCGCCAACGGCCGCGCGATCAGGCTCGGATCGATCGCGCGCGAGATGCGCACGGCGATATCCACGCGCTCTTCGACCAGGTTCACCACCCGATCGACGAGGAGCAGTTCCACCCGCGTCAGCGGATGCCGTTTGACGAACTCGGCCACCGCCGCAGCCAGGTGGATCTGCCCGAACGAGACACTCGCGGTGACCCGCAGCAGCCCGTGCGGCTCGGGGTTGTCGGTGGCCAGCTCACCGCGCAGTTCATCGCCGATCGCCAGCATCTGGCGGAAGCGCAGCAGCGCCGCCTCGCCCGGCCCGGTCAGGCTGATCCGGCGCGTGGTCCGGTGCAGTAACCGCGCGCCCAGCCAGCGCTCCACCTCGGCCAGATAGCGCGTCACCATCGCCCGCGACATCTCCAGCGCCTCGGCCGCCGCCGTCAGGCTGCCGCGCTCGGCGACCTCGACGAACACGTTCATGGCGGTCATCCGGTCCATTTGATCGATCCGTGCAACAAATTAGGCCGTTATACGCGGTTTTTCGTTCGATTCCAGAGGCATACGCTGGCCTTCCTTCCTCAAACGGACCTCCCCCATGAAAATCGCTCTCGTTGGTGCGACCGGCAACATCGGCCGTGAAATCGCCCGCCAGGCCCTCGCCCGCGGCCATCAGGTCACCGCCATCGTGCGCCGCGAGACCGACCTCCCGGCTGAACTGGACGGCGCCCAGCTGGCCGTGGCCGCGCTGGATGACACCGACGCGCTGGCCGCCGTGATCGCCGGCCATGACGTCCTGGCCAGCGCCTTCGGCCCGCGCCCGGGCGATGCCCCCGCCACGGTGACCACCACCAGTGCCGCGCTGGTCGCCGCTGCGCGCCAGGCCGGCGTGCCCCGCTTCATCATGGTCGGTGGCGCCGGCAGCCTGGAAGTTGCCCCCGGCGTGCAGCTGGTGGACACCGAGGGCTTCCCGGACGCCTACAAGCCGGTCGCCCTGGCCGCCCGCGAGACGCTGACGCAGCTGCGCGCCGTCGACGACCTCGACTGGACGTTCTACTCCCCCGCCGCCGAAATCGGCCCCGGCCCGCAGCGCGGCGGTTTCCGCACCCAGGCCAGGAATTTCCTGGTCGGCGATGACGGCCACAGCCGGATCAGCTACGCCGACTACGCCGACGCCTTCGTCAGCGAGATCGAGACCCCGCAGTACCTCCGCCAGATCGCCACCGTCGCGTACTGAGCCCTGCCCGCCCCGGCGATCCCCGCCGGGGCCCTGGATGGAACCCACCGCATGTCCATGCTCTCCCGCGCCCCTCTCGCCCTCAGCCTGGCCCTGATCACCGGCCTCACCGCCCTCGCGCCGACCAGCAGCCACGCCGGCCCGGCCGCGACCGCCCCGGCCCAGGCCGCTCCCCTCGCGGTGCAGCCCTACCACCCCGGCGACGACGCCCTGTTCGCCGTCTCGTCGACCCTGATCACCGGCCGCCACGACGCCATCCTCGTCGACGCACAGTTCGCCGCCACCGATGCCGCGCAACTCGTCCAGCGCATCCGTGATTCCGGCAAACGGCTGACCACGATCTACATCAGCCACGGCGACCCCGACTACTACTTCGGCCTGGCCACCCTGCAGGACGCCTTCCCGGGCGCCCGCATCCTCGCCACCCCCGCGACCGTCGCCCATATCAACGCCACCCAGGCCGCCAAACTCGCGTACTGGGGCCCACAGATGGGCGCAGGCAAACCGACCCGCATCGTTATCCCCAAATCCATCGCCGGCGACACCCTCACCCTCGAAGGCCAACCGATCAAGATCATCGGCCTCACCGGCCCCACCCCGGACCGCACCGTCCTGTGGATCCCCACCCTCCACACCGTCCTAGGCGGCATCCCGGTCGTCGCCGGCGAACACGTCTGGATGGCCGACACCCAGAGCGCCCAATCGCACGCGCACTGGCTGCAGACACTGGCAACCATCAAGGCGCTGAAGCCCACCCGCGTCATCCCCGGCCATTACGCAGCAGGTGCCCCCCTCGACATCAGCACAGTGGATTTCACCGCCGACTACATCCGCGCCTTCGAGGAAGAAACCGCACGCAGCAAAGACGCCAACGCACTGATCGCCGCAATGAAAAAGCGCTATCCAAACCTGGCCGGCGAGAGCTCATTGGAACTGAGCGCGAAAGTAGCCAAGGGCGAAATGCAGTGGCCGTAAAGGCGCATTCGTAGAAGCCCAACGTCATTGCGCACATTGAAAAGCGCGACGCGTTTCCTCTCTGCGCACCGACCTGTGTCGGAGGGACGGCGCGGGTGGGGTATCGGGACCGTGTGTTGCCATGGATGGCAACACACGAGCCTACATGGACGTACTTGCGGCGGGTCCCGATACCCCACCCGCGTCGTCCCAAGCCCTCACCACGCAGATACCAGCGCCTTAGCAGTTGATCTTGATTTTGATTTTGATTTTGATTTTGATCTTGATCTTGATCTTGATGTTGATGTTGATGTTGCTGTCGCCGTTGCCGTCAACACTTAGACAGCTCAAGAAACACGGCAAAAAACACGGACGAATACCGCCCAGCTACACATCACCAAGGTGATCAAACAACCCCGGCTGGCGCACCACCTCCCGCTCCCGGAATCCCCCCAACCCCACCCCCACCAACCGATACCGCGTCTCCAACGGCAACTCCACCCGCGCCCGCAACCCCAACGCAATCTCCCGCAACTCCTCCAACGAATCCGGCGGCGACTCCGGCGTAAAACTGCGCGTAATGATCCGGAACTGCGACGTCTTCAACTTCAACACCACCGTGTGCCCCACCCGGTCCGTCTTCCGCGTCGCCTGCCAGGTCTTCTCCGCCAACTGCACGATCGCCGGCGCCAGATCCTCCAGCAACAGATCCTCCGCGAACGTATCCTCCGACGAAATCGACTGCACCGGCTGGTCCGGCTCCACCGGCCGCTCATCCACGCCCCGCGCACGATTGAACAACCGTCCCCCGAACGTCCCGAACCGCGCCTCCAGTTCCTCCAGCGGCAGCGTGCGCAGATCGCCCACCGTCGCCACGCCCAGCTCCGCCAACTTCGCCGCCATCACCTTGCCCACGCCCGGCACACGGTTCACCGGCAATGGCGTCAGGAACTGCTCGATGCGATGCGGCGGCACCACGAACTGACCATCCGGCTTGCGCCAATCCGACGCGATCTTCGCCAGGAACTTGTTCGGCGCGATCCCCGCCGAGGCCGTCAACTGCGTCTCCTCGCGGATCTGCGCACGGATGATCTGCGCGATCTCCGTCGCCACCGTCATCCCGCCCTTGTGCTCGGTCACATCCAGATACGCCTCATCCAGCGACAGCGGCTCCACCAGGTCCGTATGCCGCAGGAAAATCTCGCGCACCTGGCGTGAGACCGCCTTGTAGCGCACGAAATCCGGCGGCACGAACACCGCATCCGGACACAGCCGCTCCGCACGCACCGCCGGCATCGCCGAACGCACCCCGAACACCCGTGCCTCGTAGGACGCCGCACACACCACCGAGCGCATCCCCCGCCACGCCACGACCACCGGCTTGCCCCGCAAGGAAGGGTCGTCACGCTGCTCCACGGACGCGTAGAAGGCGTCCATGTCGACGTGAATGATCTTGCGGGGGCGGGACACGGGCGTCGGCACTCGGATTCAGATGAACAAGATTACAGCCACACGCCGCAGTATGGTTGTTGGATAACAACGACATGCGTTTTTGAACCTGAAAACACTACGGCGGCGTACGGTTAAAACGTTTGATTGAATCACTTTTTCTCATGCACTCTTGAGCACTTGCTTCATGCAAGAGCAGTCGACCTGTGGTCGGCTCACCCCGATGACAACTTCTTCAGGATTGCGTTTTCCATGACTCGTCTCAACGCGTTCTCGCGCGACCAGCTGCTGGCCAGCGCCCGCGGTGAACTGTTCGGCCCGGGCAGCGGCCGCCTGCCCAATGATCCGATGCTGATGTTCGATCGCATCACCGACATCCGCGAGGACGGCGGTCCCCATGGCAAAGGCATGGTACGCGCGGAACTGGATATCCGCCCTGACCTGTGGTTCTTCGACTGTCACTTCCTCGGCGACCCGGTCATGCCCGGTTGCCTCGGCCTGGATGCCATGTGGCAGCTGACCGGCTTCTTCCTGACCTGGATCGGTGCGCCCGGCCGTGGCCGCGCCCTGGGCTGCGGCGAAGTCAAATTCACCGGCCAGGTGCTGCCGAGCGCCAAGCGCGTTACCTACGAAATCGACATCTCGCGCGTCATCAACCGCAAGCTGGTGATGGCACAGTCCGATGCCCGCATGCTGGTGGACGGTCGCGAAATCTATTCTGCCAAGGACCTGCGTGTAGGTCTGTTCACTTCCACTGAGAACTTCTGATGCGTCGCGTCGTCATTACCGGAATGGGCATCACTTCGTGCCTGGGCAACGATCTGGACACCGTGTCCTCGGCACTGCGTGAAGGCCGCGCCGGCATCCGCCACCTGCCCGATCACGCCGAAGCCGGCCTGCGCAGCCACGTGGGCGGCAACATCGAGTTGGACCTGGACGCGCAGATCGACCGCAAGGTGAAGCGCTTCATGAGCGATGCCTCGGCCTACGCCTACATCGCCATGCGCGACGCCATCGCCGATGCCGGCCTGGATGAAGCACAGGTCGCCAATCCGCGTACCGGCCTGATCGCCGGCTCCGGCGGTGGCTCCAGCCAGTGGCAGGTGGAATCGGCCGACATCCTGCGTGCGCGTGGCGTGCGCAAGGTCGGCCCGTACATGGTGCCGCGCACGATGTGCTCCACCGTGTCGGCCTGCCTGGCCACCGCGTTCCAGATCAAAGGCCTGAGCTATTCGCTGTCGGCCGCCTGCGCCACCTCGGCGCATTGCATCGGCGCCGCCGCGGACCTGATCCGTCATGGCGCGCAGGACGTGATGTTCGCCGGTGGCGGTGAAGACCTGCACTGGTCGATGAGCGTGATGTTCGATGCGATGGGCGCGCTGTCGACCCGTTTCAACGAGACGCCGGCGTCGGCCTCGCGCCCGTACGACAAGGACCGCGACGGCTTCGTCATCGCCGGTGGCGGCGGCATGCTGGTGCTGGAAGACTACGACCACGCCGTGGCCCGTGGTGCGCGCATCTATGCCGAGCTGGTCGGCTACGGTGTCACCTCCGATGGTGCCGACATGGTCGCTCCGTCCGGTGAAGGCGCGGTGCGCTGCATGAACATGGCGATGGAGCACATCACCGCCCCGATCGACTACCTCAACACGCACGGCACCTCGACCCCGCTGGGCGACGTCACCGAGCTGAAGGCCGTCCGTGAAGTGTTCGGCGAGAGCATTCCGCCGCTGTCCTCGACCAAGGCGCTGTCCGGCCACTCGCTGGGCGCGGCAAGCGTGCACGAAGCGATCTACTGCCTGCTGATGATGCGCGATGGCTTCATCGCCGGCTCGGCCAACATCGGCGAGCTGGATCCGCTGGTGGAAGGCTTCCCGATCGTGCAGCAGACCCAGCCGGCACAGCTGAACACCGTGATGTCCAACAGCTTCGGCTTTGGCGGCACGAATGCGGCGCTGGTGTTCAGTCGCCTCTGAGTACCGCCTGGATCGACATGAAAAAGCCCGGCCTTGTGCCGGGCTTTTTCGTGGTCCAGACGGGCAACGCCATTCGTTACCGCGGGCCGGTCATCCGCAACAACGGCACCAGCAACTGCCGCGCATCCAGCAACGAATCGACGATGCGATGCCCCAGCGCACGCAGTTCCTCGTCCGGATGCACCAGGTCCGGCACCTGGATCGCGGTCATGCCCGCCCCCACCGCCGCGCGGATGCCGGCGGGGGAATCCTCCAGCGCCAGGCAGCGCGCCGGGTCCTTGCCCAGCTTCTGCGCCGCCAGCAGATAGATGTCCGGGGCCGGCTTGGGATGCGACACGTCGCTGCTGGTCACCACCACCTCGAAGAACGGCAGCAGCCCGGCCGCCGCCAGCTTGCGCGAGGCACGCGGCTGCCGCGTCGAGGTCGCCACCGCACGCGGAATGCCGTGTTCGTGCAGCAGCTGCAGGATCTCCAGGATGCCCGGACGCAGCGGCAGCCCCTGCTGCGTACGCGCCTCGTACAGGTCATGACAGCGCGCGAACAGCGCAGCGACCTGCGCGGCATTCACCGTCTGCAGCAGCAGGCGTTCGCAATCGCGATCACCCAGGCCCACCATGCGCAGCCAGAACCCCTCCGGGAACGGCAGCGCCAGTTCCTGCGCCGCCTGCGACCAGCACGCGACCGAGACCCGCTCGCTGTCGATCATGAGGCCGTCCATGTCGAAGATGACGGCGTCGGGCAGGAACGGCAGCGCGGCGAAGGCGGTCATGGGACGTTGAACAGTGTCTCGAGATCGGCCGCATCCAGCATGCGCCACTCGCCTTCCGGCAGCCCGCCGAGCGACAGCCCGCCGATGCGGCTGCGATGCAGTGCCTCGACGTGGTTGCCGACCGCCGCGAACATGCGGCGGGCCTGGTGGTAGCGGCCTTCATGCAGCACCAACTGCGCCTGGCGCGGCCCGTTGACGTGCAGCTCGGCCGGCAGCAGCGGCTTGTCATCCGATTCCAGCAGCAGCGTGCCGCTGGCGAAGCGCGCGGTTTCATCGCCGCGCAGGTCTTCGGCCAAGGTGACCTCGTAGGCCTTGTCCAGGCGCGACTTCGGCGACACGATCCGGTGCAGCAGCGCGCCGTCGTCGGTCATCAGCAGCATCCCGCTGGTATCGCGGTCCAGGCGCCCCACCGAGGACAGCACCGGCGCACGGTCGCGATAGCGCGGCGGCAGCAGGTCGTAGATCAGCCGGCCCTTGTCCTTGGTCGAGCAGGTATAGCCGCGCGGCTTGTGCAGCAGCAGGGTCAGGCCCTGCGGCGGGTCCAGCGGCTCGCCCTCGACCCGGATCGCCTCATGCGCGACCGCGTCGTCGGCGTACAGCACCTCGCCCTCGGCATCGGTGATCAGGCCGGCGCGGAACATCCCCTGCACCTGCTTGCGGCTGCCATAGCCGAGGTTGGCCAACAGCTTGACCAGCTTCATGCGCGGCCTCCGCGGCCCCACTTCGGCTCGGTGCTGCGCGGCGTCCGGACCGGCGTGGCGTTCTTGCTGGCCTTGGTCGCTTCGATCAGCTTGAAGCCATCGCGCTCGGCGGCCACGCGGACCTGGCCGAAGCTCTCGTTGAGGATCTGCTCGTACGGCAGGTGGCGGTTGGCCACCAGCCACATCCGGCCGCCCGGGCGCAGCGCCTGCGCGGCCACGGCGATGAAGCGCTGGCCGATGTCGGGACGGTCGGCGCGGGACGGGGTGTGGAACGGCGGGTTGGTCACGATGAAGTCGTACTCGCCGTCGATCCCGGCGGTGACGTCCTGCCAGTGGTAGGCCAGCGCCGCCGGCTTGCCGAGCGCGCCGAGGTTCTCGCGGGCCAGCGCCAGCGCGCGGCCTTCGGCCTCGTACAGGTCCAGCGCAGTCACGTTCGGGCAGCGCGCCAGCACTTCGGCGGACAGATAGCCGAAGCCGGCGCCCAGGTCGGCGCCACGGCCGGCCAGATCGGCCGGCAGCTGCTCGACCAGCAGGGCCGAGGCCGGGTCGATGCGGTCCCAGGCGAAGATGCCCGGGCGGCTCTGGAAGAGGCCGCCCAGGATCGCGCGCGGCGCGTCCAGCGACGCCCAGCGCTGCGCCAGCGCGGCGTCGTGCTGGCCGTTGAGCGGGGCGGTCCAGTAGGCGCGGCAGTGGTTCTTGGTCAGCTTGCCGCCCAGGCCGGCCAGCTGCTGCAGGTCGCCTTCGCCGGAGCGCGCCCCTTCGTTGTTGTGCTGGCAGGCCACCACGATGCCGCCCGGGGCGGCCAGGGCCAGCGCGCGGGCGAACAGGGCCTTGGCTTCCTCACGCTGGCGCGGCGGCAGCACCAGCACCACCGCGTAGCGGGTGGCATCGGTGGCCAGCTGCTGTTCGTCGCGCACCGTCCAGCCACTGGCTTCCAGCGCATCGGCGAACGGGCGGAAGCTCTGCTCGCAGACCAGCTGGGCCGGCTGGGCGTGCTCGCGCAGCGGGGCGCCATCGCGGGCGCGCAGGAACAGCACGGGGCCGGCGGGCCAGGACAGCACGCCACTGGCGAACGGCAGGAACAGGGTTTCCAGGGGAGCGTCGTGCTGGGCAGCCATGCGGGGGGCACATCTTGAAAGAGGCCGCCATTCTACCGGTTCGCCCCGCCCCACCCGGATTTGCGTTTATTCAACGTCCTGTTGATGCCCTGACAACATCCAAACCGGCAGGGTGGAGCCTCACTTCCCGTGGAGATGGCTCATGCGTGCATTGTTCGTCGGTGGCGTAGTCGACAACAGCGAGATGGACATGGAGGGCAGCCAACCACCGGTGCATTACCCCGAAGACACCGGCGGCGGCCATTCGCGCTACCGGCTCCACCAGGTCGGCAAAACGGCCGACGGCAGCGTGGCCTATGCGGTGTATGGCGCCCCGGACCTGGCCGATGAAGAAGTGGCCCGGATCGCCGATGAGCGGGCCTACGCGCGCCGTTTCGAGGCCGAACCCAGCGAATTCATCCACTGATCCCGTCTCTGGCGGCGCGCCTGCCCACCGCGATCACTCGCGGTAGGGCAGCTGCCGGATGGCCTTGATCTGGTCCAGCCACACCACGTGCTGCTGCACCGGGGTGTCCAGATCGTCCAGCCGCAGCTGGCCATTGCTGCCTTCGTTCTCCTCGGCGTCGCGGTACTGCTGCAGCGTCGGCTGCACGGCAACGGTGCCCAGCAGGCGGCTACCATCGTCAAGCGTGAGTTCGACCTGGATCTGGCCATGCAGCTGCGGCAGCAGCGCTTCCAGAGCCGCGATGGCGGCCGGATCGGTGTGGATGCGGGGGGCGTAACGGGACATGGCAACTCCTGTGGCGTACGCCTCAGTGTGCCCGTGGCGGCGTCAACACACCGCCAACGGCGGACGCTCAGCGCCCGCCAAGCACGCCGCGCACAGCGGCGACCAGCTGGGCCACCGAATACGGCTTGGCCACATGTTCCTGGAAGCCCGAGGCGAGCGCGCGCTTGCGATCGTCGGCACGCGCCAGCGCCGTCACCGCCACGGCCGGCAGCGCGTCGGGTTCCACCCCCATGTTGTCGCGCAGCGTGCGGACCAGCCCGTAGCCATCCATGCCCGGCATGCCGATATCGGTCAGCAGCGCGTCGATGCCCTCATGCCCGTTCTCGTTGAGCAGGGCCAGCGCTTCCCCGGCCGAGGAGGCCGTGGTGACCGAGGCCCCCTGTTCCTCCAGCAGCCGCCGCAGGTACTCCAGCACTTCGGGCTGGTCTTCCACGGCCAGCAGGTGCAGGCCCTTGAGCGGGTACGGTTCGATGATCTGCTCGGTGATCGGGCCACTGAACACTTCGCGCAGCGGACGACCGTCAGCCTGTGGCTGATAGCGCGGCAGGCGCACGTTGAAGCTCGCCCCCTGCCCGTGGCCCTCGCTGCTGGCCGCGACCACGCCGCCATGCAGTTCGACCAGCTGCTGCACGATCGCCAGCCCAAGCCCCAACCCGCCGTGGCGGCGCGTAGTGGTGCCGTCGGCCTGGCGGAAGCGGCTGAACAGATGGCGCAGGAATTCCGGTGCGATACCGTCGCCGGAATCGGTCACTGTGATCGACCACTGCCCACCGTCGGCGGCCAGGGTCAGGATCACGCGCCCTTCGGCGGGGGTGAACTTGATCGCGTTGGAGAGCAGGTTCCACAGCACCTGCTGCAGGCGCGTGGCATCGCCGAGCACCAGGCAGGGCTCGTCGGGCATCACCAGTTCCATCGACAGCGCTTTGCCTTCGGCGACCAGCTCCTGCGCGCGCATCGCTTCTTCCAGCTGCGCGCGCAGATCCAGCATCTCCACTTCCAGCTGGACCTTGCCCAGCAGCATGCTGCTCAGGTCCAGCATGTCCGAGATCAGGCGTTTCTGCGCCATCGCACTGTTGGCGATCACGCCCAGGCCCTTGTACATCGGGCTGGTGTTGTCGATGCGCTGCAGCAGCAGTTCGCTCCAGCCCAGGATGGTGGTCAGCGGGGTGCGAAGCTCGTGCGACAGCGTGGCCAGGAACTCATCCTTCAAGCGCGCCATGTTTTCGGCAGCGCTGCGTGCGGCACGCTCGGACTGCAGCAGTTCCTCGCGCGCCATTTCGATCTCGCGGCGCTCGGTCACGTCCGGACTGCTGCCGGCAAGGCCGATGAAACGGCCCATCCGCGAGAAGCGCGGACGCGCATTCATTTCCAGCCAGCGCCACTGGCCATCGGCGCGGCGGCCGCGGACCAGCGCGTGCATGGAGCGCTGCGACTTCAGCGCTTCCTGCAGTTCGTAATCGAACACCGAGGCATCATCGGGATGCACCAGCCCACGCCAGACGTCATCCGGCACGCGCTGCTCATCGCCGCCGAAGAACTCACTGAAGGCGCTGTTGACGAAGCGCGAATGGCCACGCTCATCCAGCACCCAGACCGGCATCGGCAGGCCATCGGCCAGCGCACTGAAGCGCGCCTCGCTTTCGGCCAGCTCCACTTCGATGTGCTTGCGGTTGGTGATGTCGAAGAACACCACGGCCACCAGATGCTCGCCGGGCTCGCCCACCCTGACCGCCTCGACCGAGTACCACCGGTTCAAGGCGCGTGCTTCCATCTCGAACTGCCTGGCCTGGCCGCTCAGTGCCACCTCGCCATAGACACGGTACCAATCCTGCTCATGCCCGGGCTGCAGGCTGCTCATCCGCTGGCCACAGGCGTTGTCGAGCCCGGTGTTACGGGCAAACGCCTCGTTTACCTCGACGAACCGGTAGTCAACGCCGACACCCGCGTCATCGAAGATCACTTCGATGATGCAGAACCCCGCATTCAGGCGTTCAAGTACCGTGCGATACAGGGCCGGATCCGGCGATGAAGCCAGGAAAGAGGCGCGTTCCAACGTCGAAGTGGGCAGGCTGGGCAAGGGCTTCAATGAGGCAACTGGCGAAACAGAGGAGGACAGGATCGGCCAACGCGCGTATTCGCAGCGTCAAGCGCCGAGGGTCGGGGGGCGGGCCTGGGTGAATTGGCGCCAACCGCAGAGGCGGAGCATACACGCCTGCATTGTGGGCCACCCGGATCGGGATCACACTGGGCACCTGATCCCACTTGTGATCGCGACCCAGGAGTTGTCATGAACCGCACATCCCTGATCGCCGGCGCTCTGGCTGGCCTGCTGCTCGTCGGCAGTGCCTCCGCCGCCCCGCGTACCGTGACCGACCCGCAGGCCCCGCGCGCGCTCCAGGCCGATGGCCCGGTCCAGGTGACCTGGACCGACCCGGCGCAGTTCACCGAGATCCGCCAGAGCAACAACCGCTTCGAAGCCGAACGCGGCGACTGGGTGCAGCAGCTGGCCAAGTACGTCCAGACCACCGCCGGCAAGGAGCTGCAGCCTGGCCAGACGCTGGAAGTGACGTTTACCGACATCAAACGCGCCGGCGATTACGAGCCGTGGCACGGCCCGCGCTCCAACGACATCCGGGTGATGCGCGACATCTATCCGCCGCGCGTGTCGCTGACCTACACCCTCAAGGATGCGCAGGGCCAGGTGATCGGCGAAGGGGAGCGCAAGCTGCAGGACACCGGCTACCTGCACAACATCGGCCGGCAGAGCGACACCGATCCGCTGCGCTACGAGAAGCGCCTGCTGGATGACTGGATCCGGCGCGAGCTGCGCAACCAGGCCACCGCCAGCACCTGAGCCATCCCTCAGCCGCCCAGGTACTCGCGCACGACCCGCTTCACGCCGCACGGCAGCTGGTAGGCACTGACACCGCACAGCGGTGCCAGCGCCTCGATGCGCGGGGCATCGCCCCACAGCGTCACCGTGCTGCCGATACCGGCCTGCGGCAGGTGGGTGAGGTCGACGGTGAGCATGTCCATCGAGACCCGACCGATCACGATGCCGGGCTGCTCATCGATGCGCACGGGCGTGCCGTTCGGCGCGAACTGCGGGTAACCATCGGCATAGCCGAGGGCGACCACGCCGACCCGGGTCGGCCGCTGCGCGACGAACCGCGCGCCGTAGCCGACCGGCTCGCCCACCGCGATATCGCGCACCGCGAAGATTTTCGAGCGCATGGTCATGACCGGGCGCAGGCGCTGGGTCAGCGCGGTATGCGCGGGCATCGGGTTGATCCCGTACAACATCAGGCCCGGACGGACCCAGTCGCTGCGCACGTCCGGCCAGCCCAGCAGCGCGGGCGAATTGCACAGGCTGGTCTGCCCGGCCAGACCCTCGATGGCGGCGGCAAACACGTCGGCCTGCTCGCGGGTGCGCGGGCTGTCCAGTTCGTCGGCACGCGCCATGTGGGTCATCAGCACCATCGGCCCGACATGCGCCAGCGTGCTCAGCGTGGCATGCGCGGCGCGGAACTCGTCCGGCCACAGGCCCAGGCGATGCATGCCGCTGTCCAGCTTCAACCACACGGTAAGCGTGGCGGTGGTCTGGAACGCGGCGACCGCCTCGACCTGCCACGGCGCGCCGACCGCGAACCACAGATCGTGTTCGACGATCAACGGCAGCTCGTCAGCGTCGAAGAAGCCTTCCAGCAAGAGGATCGGACCGGTGATGCCGGCCGCCCGCAGTTCCAGCGCTTCCTCGATGCAGGCCACGCCGAACGCATCGGCCTCGGCCTGCAGCGCACGGGCGCAGCGCACCGCACCGTGCCCGTAGGCATCGGCCTTGATCACTGCAACGGCCTTGCCGCCCCCCAGTTCGCGTGCCAGCCGGTAGTTGCCGCGCAGCGCGTCCAGATCAATCAACGCACGGGCTGGGCGCATGAACTCGACTCACGGTGACGGACGGACGCGGCGTGGTGGGTGTAACGGAAGATATCCAGGCCTTCGGTGCTGATCTGCGGCTGGCGGGCATCCATCAGGTCGGCCAGGTAGCGGCCGGAGCCGCACGCCATGGTCCAGCCCAGGGTGCCGTGGCCGGTATTGAGGAACAGGTTGCGGTACGGCGTGGCGCCGACCACCGGCGTGCCATCCGGCGTGGCCGGTCGCAGGCCGGTCCAGAACTCGGCGCGCGACAGATCGCCGCCGTGCGGGTACAGATCGCGCACGACCTTCTCGAGCGTGGCGCGGCGGCGCGGCGAGAGGGACAGGTCGAACCCGCCCACTTCGGCCATGCCACCCACGCGGATGCGGTCGTCGAAGCGGGTCACGGCCACCTTGTAGCTTTCGTCCAGGATGGTCGAGGTCGGGGCCATCGCCGGGTCGGTGATCGGCAGCGTCAGCGAGTAACCCTTGAGTGGGTACACCGGCAGCTGCATGCCCAGCGGCGCGACCAGCGACGGCGAATAGCTGCCCAGCGCGACCACGTAGTGATCGGCGGTTTCCAGCTTGCCGTCGATGCGCACACCGGTGATGCGGTCGCCGTCGCTCTGCAGGCCGGCGATGTCCTGGTCGAAGCGGAATTCGACCCCGGCATCGACACACATCTGCGCCAGGCGGCGGGTGAACAGCTGGCAGTCGCCGGTCTGGTCGCGCGGCAGGCGCAGCGCGCCGACGAGCGTGTCGGCCACGCCGGCCAGGGCCGGTTCGTGCGCGATGATGCCGTCGCGGTCGAGCACCTGATAGGGCACGCCGTACTGCGCCAGCACCTCGATGTCCTGCGCGGAGGCATCCAGCTGCTGCTGGGTACGGAACAGCTGGGTGGTGCCCAGGTCGCGGCCTTCGAACTCGATGCCGGTCTCGCGGCGGAGGTCGTTGAGGCAATCGCGGCTGTACTCGGACATGCGCACCATGCGCGCCTTGTTGATCGCGTAGCGCTCGTGCGTGCAGTTGCGCAGCATCTGCGCCAGCCAGCGGTACTGGTGCCAATCCAGGCCGGGGCGGATCGCCAGCGGTGCATGTTCGGAGAACAGCCACTTGACCGCCTTGAGCGGCACGCCCGGGGCCGCCCAGGGCGAGGTATAGCCGAACGACAGCTGGCCTGCGTTGGCGAAACTGGTTTCCAGCGCCGGACCGGGCTGGCGGTCGACGACCGTGACTTCAAACCCGGCCTGCCGCAGGTACCAGGCACTGGTCGTGCCGATCACACCGCTGCCAAGGACTAGAACGCGCATGACACCTCTCCAACCCGATCATTCCCTGCGCAGGAGCACGCAGGGACCATAATTGAGGAAGTATAGTCAGCCACAACCAAGCAATTCGCCTGTTTTTAGAGCCTGAGGCAGGGTATTGTCCTGCCAACACCCTTGAGAGGCTGACGCCGATGGCTGCGCGTGCCCGCGAACTGGACAAGATCGACCGCAAGATCCTGCGCATCCTGCAGGACGAGGGCCGGATTTCCTTCACCGAGCTGGGCGAGCGCGTCGGCCTGTCGACCACGCCCTGCACCGAGCGCGTCCGCCGGCTCGAGCGCGACGGCGCCATCACCGGCTACTACGCCAAGCTCGATCCGCATTATCTCAAGGCCAGCCTGCTGGTGTTCGTGGAGATCAGCCTGGCCTACAAGTCCGGTGACATCTTCGAAGAGTTCCGGCGTGCGGCGTTGAAGCTGCCCAACGTGCTGGAATGCCATCTGGTCTCGGGCGACTTCGATTACCTGCTCAAGGCGCGCATCAGCGAGATGGCCTCGTACCGCAAGCTGCTTGGCAGCACGCTGCTGACCCTGCCGCATGTGCGTGAATCCAAGAGCTACATCGTCATGGAAGAGGTCAAGGAAACCCTGACCCTGCCGATCCCGGATTGAGCGCGGGCCGGTTCAAAGCAGAAAGGCGGCGCGCATGTGCGCACCGCCTTCGTTCATTGCGTCAAGCGCATCAGCGCTGCTGTTTCTGGTCCTGATGCTTCTGGTCCTGCTGCTTGCCGCCCTTCTGATTCTGCTGGTCCCACTGCTGCTGGTTCTGCTGGCCGGGCTTCTGGTTCTGTTGCTGACTGCCCTGCTGTTCCTGCGGCGCCTTGCCGGGACTGCGGTTCTGCTGGTTAGCCATGATTGCACTCTTCTCGAAAAACCTCGGGGATGCGCTGTGTTGCGGCGCGTGGACAGGGTCTCGCCGAGCCGGTTAATCACAGGCGAAAAATCGGTGAGGCATTCCGTTGACGGCGATGACTGCGGGCAAGGCGATGTAAACCATTCATCTTGTTCGCCGGCGACCCCCGTCGTTTACGGTTTGATCTGCTGGCCGTCGCCGCTGGGAATGGAGTCGTAGTAACGGCCGGTGCGGGTATCGAGCACACGGTTGGGGCTCACCTGCCGGGCCCCGGGAATGATCCGGCCATGACGGTCGTAGACCTTGCCCTGTATCGCGGGCCCCTGCATCGGCGCAGGCTGCGACGGGCCTTTGCTCTGGATCGGATGCGTGCGCAGCTGCTGCTGGGTCTGCGAGGACGACTTCACCGGCGCCATCTGCCCGGACAGGCTGTCGACCGGCGCCGGTTGGACGGGGATGGGCAGCGGCGTGGGCGTCGGCTGCGGCGCGACCACCGGGCGCGTGGCGGTGGGCTTGGGCGGCGGGCCGATCTGCGCGGCCGCGCTCAACGGCAGCAGCACCAGCAGGGCAGCGGCGAGGCGACGTGGGCGGTACATGGCGATCTCCCGGCGGCGGTTCAGGCCTTCACCATGCACCCGTGCGGGTATCAGCGCCATGAACAACGGCGGCTTGGAACTCCCGGGCGGCGGCCCAATGTAGGGTGCATCGCCACGAGGACTGCCCATGACCGCTTTCGACCTTTCCCCGCCCACCGACGCCCAGCGCCAGGCCTTGGTCGCCGGGCTCAGTGCCGATGAACAGCGCGTGCTGCTGCACCATGGCACCGAGGCGCCGTTCTGCGGCGTCTTCCTGGACAACAAGCAGGACGGGGTCTACGGCTGCCGCTTGTGTGGCCTGCCGCTGTTCCGCTCCAGCACCAAGTTCGACTCCGGCACCGGCTGGCCGAGCTTCTTCGCCCCCTTCGACCCGGCCCATGTCCGCGAGATCCGCGATGCCAGCCATGGCATGGTCCGCACCGAAATCGTCTGCGCGCGATGTGACAGCCATCTCGGCCATGTGTTCCCCGATGGCCCGCCGCCGACCCACGAGCGCCACTGCCTGAACTCGGTCTCGCTGTCGTTCACGCCCAACGGGCAGGCCTATCCGGATCCCCTGCAGCGCGGCGGTGCTGAAGCCGGCGCGGCGGCGTAAGCACGGCCCGTCGGTCCGCACGCTTGCGGCTTGCCTGAGGCTGGGCCCGCACGCGACGGCGCAAAAGTGTGACATTGGTCGAACGCCCCCCTTCAGAAAAGGTGTGAAGGGGCCGACATGGAGGTATCCCCTTCCCGCGTCGGCCCCATGCTCATCATCGTTGGACTTCTCGTCGTCATCCTCAGCGTGCTTGGCGGTTATGTGGGCGCGCACGGCAAACTCGGCGCGCTGTGGCAGCCCTATGAACTGGTGATCATCGGCGGCGCCGCGCTGGGCGCGTTCCTGGTCGGCACCCCGGTCAAAACCGTGAAGCAGACCCTGCAGGCCACCGTCGGCGTGTTCAAGGGCCCGCGCTACAAGCAGCAGGACTACATCGACGTCCTCAGCCTGCTCTACGAACTGCTCAACAAGGCCCGCCGCGAAGGCTTCATGGCGCTGGAAGACCATGTCGAGCGCCCGGCCGAGAGCAGCATCTTCGCCAACTACCCCAAGGTGCAGGCCGACCATCACCTGGTCGACTTCATCACCGACTGCCTGCGCCTGATGATCGGCAGCAACATCGAGCCGCATGAGCTGGAGCCGCTGCTGGAGATGGAGCTGGAGAAGCATCACGGCGAGGCGATGCAGCCGGCGGCGGTGCTCAACAAGGTCGCCGACGGCCTGCCGGGCTTCGGCATCGTGGCTGCGGTGCTCGGCATCGTGATCACCATGGGCTCGATCGGCGGCGAGATCACCGAAGTCGGCGCGCACGTCGCCGGCGCACTGGTCGGCACCTTCCTGGGCATCCTGCTGGCCTATGGCTTCGTCGGCCCGCTGGCCTCGGCCGTGGAAGCCCGCGCCGAACAGGACGCGCGCATCTACGAATCGGTGAAGACTGCCCTGCTGGCCTGCCTGCGCGGCTACAACCCGAAGATCGCCCTCGAATTCGCCCGCAAGACCCTGCCGTCCAACGTGCGTCCGGGCTTCAGCGCGTTCGAACAGCACCTCAAGACGGTCAAGTAAGGCAGCGCCATGGCCGAGAACAAACCCACCGTCATCGTCCGCCGGGTCAAGAAGGCCGGCCACGCCGCGCACCATGGCGGTGCCTGGAAGGTGGCCTATGCCGACTTCGTGACCGCGATGATGGCCTTCTTCCTGGTGCTGTGGCTGATGGCCGCCACCACCAAGCCCGAGCGCGCGGCGATCTCCGAGTACTTCCGCAACCCCAGCCCGCTGGCCGGCAGCAGCTCCACTCCGGCCCCCGGCATGGCCGGTCCGGGCGGCGCCAGCACCTCGATGATCAAACTGGGTGGCGCCACCGACATCTCGCGCGGCAACAGCAACGATCCCTTCCAGAGCCAGCAGGCCACCAAGCCGGTGCCGCAGACCGATCGCGAGCGGGAGAAGCAGCAGCTCGAAGCGCTCAAGCAGGAGCTGGAAGAAGCGATCAGCAAGAGCCAGGCGCTGGAGCCGTTCAAGGACCAGCTGCTGCTCGACCTCACCCCGGAAGGCCTGCGCATCCAGATCGTGGACAAGCAGAACCGCCCGATGTTCGACATGGGCAGCGCCACGCTCAAGCCCTACACGCGCGAGATCCTGCGGGAGCTGTCGCAGTTCATCAACCACGTGCCGAACCGGATCAGCATCACCGGGCATACCGACACCACCGCGTACAACGCCGTGCATGGCTACAGCAACTGGGAGCTCAGCGCCGACCGCGCCAACGCCGCCCGGCGTGCGCTGCTGGATGGCGGGATGACCGAAGACAAGGTGACCCGTGTGGTCGGCCTGTCCTCGTCGGTGCTGTTCGACCGGACCCAGCCGGACAACCCGATCAACCGCCGGATCAGCATCGTGGTGATGACCAAGGCTGCCGAGGCCGCCGCCCTGGCCGGTGCCGGCCAGGAAGTGGCGCTGTCGCCCACGGCGGCCGATGCGGATATCCAGGCGGCGCTGGCGCCGGCTGTCGCGCCGTAAGGGGCGCGGCGGCGGGAGCTGCAGGGGGGAATTCAGGGAATCCGTGGAGCCGGCCAGCGGCCGGCACTACAATGGGTCTTTCCTTTTGTAGATAGACCGTCCTCATGTCCAAGCAGTCCAAGGCCAAGCGCGACAAGCGCAAGAAGCAGCAGCCCAAGCGTCCGATCAACCGCCTCAACGCCCAGCAGCCGGTGCAGAACCATGCCGTGCTGACCAACGAAGAAGGCCAGGTCGTCGCCGCGATCGGCCTGCAGGGCACCGAGTGGCTGCTGGCCATCGGCGGCCAGACCATGGGCAACGCCGACAACCCGGTGCCGATGCTGGCCATGCTCAAGCACCTGTCCAACGTCCAGGAGAAGGAAGGCCGCAAGGTCAACCTGGAGTACTCGACCCAGCTACAGCAGCTGATCGACGACCTGGCCGCCGATGAAGGCAAGACCGCCGACGAGTACCTGTCGCAGCTGGTTTCCGAGTTCGAAGGCGTGGAAGGTGACGACGAAGCCGACGCCGACGCCGACGATGCCGAGATCGTGGCCGACGACGCCGCCGCTGCCCCGGCAGATGCCGAGCCGGCCCCGGCCGCCAGCGACGACAAGCCGCAGGCCTGAGCCACGGCGATCCGGTGACGGTCTATATCGACGATGCGGTACACCCCTGGCGCGGCGAGCGCTGGGCGCATCTGATGGCCGACACCCTGCCCGAGCTGCACGCCATGGCGGCGCAGCTCGGGATTCCGCTGCGGGCGTTCCAGAACCGCCGCAGCGGCGCGCACTACGACGTGCCCGCCCCGCTGCGCCTGCAGGCGATCGCCCTGGGCGCACAGGCCATCTCACGGCATACGGACCGCGAGCTGGTCAAAGCGGTCATCGCCAATGCGAGAAGCCAATACCGGTAGGTGCCGACCGTTGGTCGGCATACGCAGACCGCGGTCACGCCGTCAGAACGGATCGCTGCCCGGCCGCACTTCCACGCCCAGCAGCGAGCACAGCGCCAGCATCGCGTCGTCATCGCGGTTGAGCGCCATCCAGCCGGCCAGGGTGTCATTGCCGGAATCCACGCTCCACAGCGCATAGTTGTGCTCGCGCAGGCGGTCGTGGGCGGTAGCCATCAGCGCCGGCGCGTCCACCCCGGCGGCGAAATCCTCATCGTCCAGGTCGCCACCCCAGTCGATCTGCAGGTTCCAGCGCGCGGACAGCTCGTTGACGGCCGACATCAGCGCATCGGCATCGCTGCGCTCGACCTCGAAGCCGGACTGCCAGGCGATCGCAGCCATCATCGGCGGCAGCCAGTCGGCGTCTTCATCGATGCCTTCACCACTTTCCAGCAGTGCCTCGCGCCAGCGGTTGAACTGCTGCAGGGCCAGTTCTTCATCGCCCGGGTTGATCAGCACGAACAGGTTCCAGATCCGCGCCTCGAAATCGTCCTCGTCGAAATCGCGTTCCTCTTCTTCGAAGTCGAAATAATCGCTGTTGTCGGGCATGACCGGTATTCCTGGAGACAGGGGCGCATTCTGCCGTGCAAGGGCGTTGGCAGGAAGCGAAATTCGGCGCGGGGCCCGCTGCGGTTTATCCTGTACGCCAGAAGACGGCCTTGGTGGTCGTCAGCATCCTGTGACCATGAGCGATACCCCTCCCGATCACCTGGCGATCAACCCGGCCAGCCCCTTCCACGATGCCGCTGCGCTGGAGCGCGGCGTGGGCATCCGCTTCAACGATGTCGAGCGCGACAACGTCGAGGAGTATTCGGTCAGCGAAGGCTGGATCCGCGTGCAGGCCGGCAAGGCCCGCGACCGTCGCGGCAACCCGATGACGATCAAGATCAAGGGCACCGTGGTGGCCTACTTCCTGGATCAGAAGCCGGACGCCTGATCCCACGTGTGCCGGGGTAGAGCCACCCCATGGGTGGCTGCCCTTCGTCCCGGGCGCGTGGGTTCCAGCAGGTCCGCGCAGCCACCCATGGGGTGGCACGGTGCGGCTTCAATCGCGTTGCCGCGTCTCCAGCAGGTCCAGGTTGCGGATCAGCCTGCGCGAGATCTCATCGGAAATCTTCCCGCGCCGGGTCAGCCGGAACAGCTCTTCGCGCTCGGCGGTGAGCCCGGCGGTGCGCAGCTGGCGATAGCCCTGCTCCATCCGCTTCACCTTTTCCGGATCGGCATCCGGCCCGGCGTCCTTCTCCAGATTGCGCTGGTACAGCAGGCTCACCCGTGAGGCGGCGTCGTTGTAGAGCTGCACGTTCTCGGTGGTCTGGTTCTGCACCAGCTGCTGGCGCGTACGCTCCACCCCGGCCAGCGCGGCCTTGGCGGCGAGCTTGCGGGCCAGGTCTTCTTCCTTGCGCTCGCCCGAATCGGCCGGCAGTTCCAGCCCCTTGAGCAGGCGCGGCAGCGCGATGCTGGCCCCGACCAGCGAGATCAGGATCACCGCCGCGGCGAGGAAGATCACCAGATCGCGCGCCGGGAACGCACTGCCATCGGGCAGGAACAGCGGCAGGGTCAGCACGCCGGCCAGGGTGATCGCCCCGCGCACGCCGGCCAGCGAGGTCGCCACCACGATCCGCCACGACGTGCCCGGGCGTGCTTCACCCCGGTGCCGCGCGCGCAGCAGGCTCCAGCGCAGCGACAGCCACACCCAGGCCAGGCGCAGCAGCACCAGCGCCAGGTTGATCACCACCACGTAGACCAGCAGCCACCACGCACTGTGGTGCCCGCTCTCGCTGACCGTCTTGATCGCGCGCTCGACGATGCCGGGCAGCTGCTCGCCGAGCAGCACGAACATGATGCCGTTGAAGCTGAACTGCAGCATGTTCCACACGGCCGTACGCTGCACGCGCATGCTGCCCGAGACGCGGCCGCTCAGTTCCACGTAGCTCATCGTGATGCCCGCGGCGACCGCGGAGAGGATGCCCGAGGCGTTGAACTCTTCGGCCAGCAGGTAGGCGGCGAACGGGATCAGCAGATTCACCAGCAGCGCCGCGCCGGGCTCCTCACCGAAGCGCCGCCACAGCCAGCGCTGGAAGGTCGACACGCCCAGCGTCACCGCCACACCGATCGCCAGCCCGGCCACCGCCACCCACAGGAAGGTGAGCGAGGCTGTCGCCAGCGAGAAGGTGCCGGTCATCACGGCTGCCACCGCGAAGCGGAAGCAGACCAGGCCGGAGGCATCGTTGAGCAGCGACTCGCCTTCCAGGATGTGCATCAGCCGCTTGGGGATCGGCGCGCGCGAGGCGATCGAACCGACCGCCACCGGATCGGTCGGCGAGATGATCGCCGCCAGCGCGAAGGCCACGGCCAGCGGCATCACCGGGATCATCCAGTGAATCAGGAAGCCGGCACCGATCACGGTGAACACCACCAGCCCGAACGCCAGCTCCAGGATCACGCCTTTATCGCGGAACAGGCCCTGCTTGGGGATGCGCCAGCCATCCAGGAACAGCAGCGGCGGCAGGAACAGCAGGAAGAACATCTCCGGCTCCAGCGCGTGGCCGCGGTTGAACACCCCGGCAATGACCGCGCCCAGCCCGATCTGCACCAGCGGCAGCGGCAGGGACAACGGCAGGACGCGGACCAGGTAGCCGCTGGCGACCACCGCCACCAGCATCGCCAGGACGACTTCAATGGTATGCATGCATTTTCCAGTAAGCAGCGCGGGGGAGGCTGCGGGCAGCCGGCGCCGGAAACAGGAAAAAACGTACCACACGTGCGCCGCCACGCGAATGCGCGGGGCGAACCAGGCTCAGTCGGCGGACAGCAGCTGCGCGTCGGCGCCGTCGAAGCGATAGATGTCCATCGCCAGGAAACCGGCATCGATGCCGGCATCGATACGCTGTGCGCCGAGCGCATCACCACCGGCCGCGCCCATCGCGAAGTGCAGCGGCTGCAGGTGCTCGTCGCTGGGGTGCGCCTGCACGGCGTGCGGGGCCTGACGGCGGTAGTCCAGGAGTGCGGCACTGTCATCGGCCTGCAGGCGCTGCTCCACCCACTCGATGAAGGGCCGCACATACGGCGCTTCCTTGCCGTCTTGGTAGCTGCGCCAATCGTGCAGGTTGTGGGTGATGCTGCCCGAGCCGATCAACAGCACGCCCTGTTCGCGCAGCGGCGCCAGCGCGCGGCCAAGCGCGAACTGATGGGCCGGCCCAAGCAATGGCTGGATCGCCAGCGGCACGACCGGAATCTCCGCCTGCGGGTACAGGAAGCGCAGCGGCACCCAGGCACCGTGGTCGAGGCCGCGCTGCGGATCGGTCGCCGTCGGCAGGCCGGCCGCAGTCAGCCGCTGCGCGATCTCCTGGGCCAGTGCGGGGTCGCCCGGCGCCGGGTACTGCAGATCGAACAGCGCCTGCGGAAAACCCCCGAAATCGTGGATCGTGGGCGGCTGGGCATGCCCGCCCACCACCGGCTGGTGGGTCAGCCAGTGCGCCGAGGCCATCACGATCGCGCGCGGCCGCGGCAGGCGCGCCGCCAGTGCGGCCAGGCGCTCGCCGATCAGACCGGGATTCAGCGCGGTCATCGGCGAACCGTGGGAGATGTAAAGGGAGGGCAAGCGGGACATCACGGACTCCAATAGCGGGACGCCAACCGGGGCGGTTCCTGGATCTCAGACTATTGCGTACGGATCCGCCAATAAATACGATGCATCGACGCTGTTTATTCCGGAAAGAGAAACAATGGACACTCTGGACGCCATGCGTGTGTTTGTCGCCGTGGTCGAGCGCAACGGCTTCAGTGCCGCCGCGCAGGCCCTGGACCTGTCCACGGCGGGGGTCACCCGGCAGATCGCCGCGCTGGAAAAGCGCCTGTCGACCCGCCTGCTCAACCGTACGACCCGTCGCGTGAGCCCGACCAGCACGGGCGCGGCCTATTACGCCGAGTGCGTGCGTCTGCTGGCCGAATTCGATGCGCTGGAGGCCGGCATCAGCGCGCAGGCGCTGGAGCCCTCCGGACGGCTGCGGATCAACGCGCCGGTCAGCTATGGCATCGCGCGGCTCGGTCCGCTGCTGGCCGGCTATCGCGCGCGCTACCCGCAGGTGGAACTGGACCTGTCGTTGTCCGACCGCCTGGTGGACATGGTGGAAGAAGGCTACGACGTGGCGATCCGCATCACCCGCCAGCCCAGCCCGACCCTGATCGCGCGCAAGCTCGCCGACGTGCAGATCAGCCTGTGCGCGGCGCCGTCGTATCTGGATGCGCACGGCCGCCCGCAGCAGCCTGAAGACCTGTCCGCACACGATTGCCTGAGCTACAGCTACTGGGCCGGTGGCGATGCCTGGCAGCTGCACGGCCCGCGTGGCGAGGTCTCCGTGCCGGTGCACGGCAGCATCCGCGCCAACAATGGCGATGTGCTGCGCGAGGCCGCGATCGCCGGCATGGGCATCATCGTGCAGCCGGACTTCCTGGTCGCCGAGGCCATCGCCGACGGCCGGTTGGAACGCGTGCTGCCCGCGTGGGCGGTGCCCGGCATCGGCATCCACGCGGTGTACACCAGCCGCAGCCATCTGGCGCCCAAGGTCCGCAGCTTCATCGACTACCTGGTCGAAGCGCTGGGCTGACCACGCGTGGCGGCGGCCGGGCAGCCCCCGGCGTTACGCCTCCACCGATTCCAGCTGTGCGATCACTTTGGCCAGCGGCATCGGCCGGCCGAGCAGATAGCCCTGCACCTGGTCGCAGCCGTGCGCGGCCAGCCATTGATGCTGGCCCGGGGTCTCCACGCCTTCGGCGATGATGGTCAGGCCCATGCTGTGGCCCAGTGACAGCAGCGCGCGGCAGATCGAGGCATTGCGCGGATTGGTTTCCACGTCCGCCACGAAGCTGCGGTCGATCTTCAGGATGTCCAGCGGCAGATGCTGCAGATAGGACATGTTGGAATACCCGGTGCCGAAATCATCCAGCGAAATGCAGATGCCCTGCTCGTGCAGGCGCTGCATGGTCTGCTTGGCCTGGCCCGGCTTGCGCATCAGGCTGCTCTCGGTCAGCTCGACCTGCAGCGCACCGCGGGCCAGCCCGAACTCCTGGCTGGCGCGGGTGAATTCGGCGACCAGATCGCTGTTGAAGAACTGCACCGCCGAGACGTTTACCGCGATCGGCAGGTCCCAGCCGGCATCGACCAGCTGCCGCTGTGCCTGTGCCGCGGCGCGGATCACCCAGCGGCCGAGCGCGAGGATCAGCCCGGTGTCCTCGCACAGCTGGATGAACTCGCCCGGCGGAATGAAGCTGCCATCCGCCTGCGGCCAGCGCAGCAGGGCTTCCAGCGCGGCCGGGCTGCTGTCGCCGGCGTGGCAGATCGGCTGGTAGTACAGCTCGAACTCGGTATCGATCGCACTGTGGATGCGCCCGGCCAGGCGCAGCCGCTCGGCAAAACGGGAACTCACGGTGGTGTCGTACCACGCGATGACATTGCCTTCGTCGCGCGCCGCATGCGCGGCCTGCGCGGCCATGCCGATGACCTGCTCGGCCGTGCTGGCATCGCCGTCGAACTTCACGGCGACGCCGATGCGCGGCTCGAACTGGTGCAGCCAATCCTGCCCGCGCACCGGTTCGGACACCGTCTGCACCAGCGTATCCAGCGCGGTCTGGCGCTGATGGTCGTCGCGGATGGCGAAGATGAAATCCTCGGCAGGCTGGAAGGCCAGCAGGCCGTAGCGCACGCCGAGCCCGCCCAGGCGCTTGGCCATCGCCTGCAGCACCACGTCGCCGACTTCGCGACCCAGCGTGTCCGACACCAGCTGCAGGCCGCGGAACTGCACGTACGCGATCGTGTACGCCCCGCCCTCCTCGTCCAGCTGCGCGGCCAGTGCGCGCGTGTTGAGCAGGCCGGTCGCCGGGTTGTGGGTGGCGTGGTAGGCCAGGTCGCGCTCATAGGCCAGCCGCTCGCTGACGTCCTCGGCCAGCACCAGACAGGCCTGGCGGCCATCGAAATCCAGCCGCGCCAGATGCGCACGCACCTCGAAGACGCTGCCGTCCTTGCGCTGGTGCAGGCGCACCTGCGCGTCCTGCACATCGCCGATGCGGGCCTGCGCGATCGCCCCGCGGATTTCCTCCCAGCCTTCGCGCGGGCGGATGTCGAGGATGCTCATCGACAGGAATTCATCGCGGCTGTAGCCGTACTGGCGCACCGCCGCTTCGTTGACCTCGAGAAAGCGCAGCGTGTCCGGATCGAACACCCAGAACGGCGCCGGATTGCGATCGAACAACAGACGGAACTGGCGCTCGGCCTGCTGCACACGGGCCAGCGCATCGACCCGCTCGCTGACATCGGTCAGCGCGCCGATCATGCGTCGCTCGCGGTCCACCACCGCCACCCGCTGGCCGCGCGCGGAGACCCAGCGGATCGCCCCGCCCGGCAACACCAGGCGGAACATTTCATCGAGCACGCCGCTGCCGGCGAACGCGGCGTCGAAGGCCTGCTGCATGCGCGCCGTGTCGTCGTGGTGCACGCGCGCGAAGAAATCGGCGAGCGGCAGGCTCTCGATATCGATGCCGAAAATCTCGCGGGCCAGCGGTGACCAGCGCAGCAGGCAGGCATCCTCGTCCACGTACCAGGTGCAGACCTTGCCGACCTGATGGGCCATGCGCAGTTCGGCGTGGCCGGTACGCAGCTCCTCGCTCAGGCTGTCCTGGTCGCGCGTGGCGCGGCGCAGGCTGACATAGACCGCGCCAAACAGCGCCCAGTACAGCAGGTAGACCCCGACCGAGGCCTGCACATACGGCCACCAGGCCGCCAGCACATCGCGCCGGCCCAACCCGGCGTACACCGCGAGCGGGTACTGGGCCAGCGTGCTGAGGCTGGAGATGCGCTCGACGCCATCGACCGCGCTGGTCTCCGTCCCCAATGGGGTCAGGGCATCGCGGCGCAGCAGCTCGCGCTTGGCCAGGCCGAAGCGGCGCCCCACCACGCCCACCGGATCGGGGCTGCGCGCCAGCACATAGCCCTGTGGGTCGGTGATCGAAATCACCCCGGCCTCGCCGGTATCCATGCCGCCGATGACCGACTGCAGTTCCGAGGTGCGCAGCCGTGCGAGCAGCCAGCGGTCTCCGCCCATCGGCAACGCCAGCGGCAGGATCCAGTGCGTGCTGTCCAGCGCCTGCGGCGGACCGAGGAACAGCTGGCTGCCCCTGCCGCGGTTGTCATCCACTGCCCAGAGCGGCAACTGCAGGTCGCCGCTGCCGCTGGTCAGGGCGCGCCCGTACTGATCGACCACGACGATGCTGTGCAGTTCGGCATGCCGCTGCAGGGTGCCTGCGATGCCCGCATCGAGCAGGTCCGGGGCCTGCGCGGGCACGCGCTGGAACAGCAGCGCCCCGTCCCGGGAAATGCCCTGCATGGCCCGCTCCAGATTGCGCAGCTCCAGCCGCAGCAGGCGCTGGGCACCGGTCGCCAGCGCCGAGCTCTGGCGCTGCGCGGCTTCCTGCCGGCGCTGGGCATCATTGACCAGCATCGCCACCAGCCCGGCGGCCAGCAGCACGCCCAGGCAGGCCCCGAGCCACACGAAGGTCCGCAGCGGCCGCGCCAGGGCACGGTTCAACGCGGGCATCGCAACCCTTTTTCCGCACGACAGGCTGACTTCATCTGTAAACGCTTCCTGGTTTCCCCAAACCTGAGCGGCCGCTGCCCGGGATTCTTGACGCCTTGATCGCCACGCGGGCGCCCAGAAGGCGCGCGCGGAATCCGTGCCGCCCCAGCATGCACCAGCGCACGCGGCACGGGAAGCACCCCGGCGGCGGTTCACCTCGGTGAACCCGGGGGACGGGCACATCCGGTACCCGATGCCGCCGCAGCCGGCATAACCGGGCGCCCCGGACGGGATTAGACTTGGACGTTTCCGTTGCTGAGAAGCCCCATGTCCAAGCTGCGTCGCCCCACCCTGATGCTCGCCATTGCCGCCAGCCTGTCGCTGAGCCTGGCCGCCTGCGACCGCGAGGCCACTGCGCCGGCCGCCGCCGCGCCCGAGACCGCCCCGGCGCAACCGGCCGCGCCCACGCCGCAGCTGGGCAGCTTCGGCTTCGACGCCGCCGGCATGGACCGCAGCATCGCCGCCGGCGATGACTTCTTCGGCTTCGCCAATGGCACCTGGGTCAAGAACACCGAGATTCCGGCCGACCGCTCCAGCTACGGCAGCTTCAACGTCATTTCCGAAAAGACGCTGGCCGACACCCGCGCGATCCTCGAGGGCGCCGCGGCCGATACCAAGGCCGAAGGCGAGACCAAGCTGATCGGCGATTACTACGCCGCCTTCATGGACGAGACCGGCATCGAGTCGCGCGGCGCCGCCCCGGTCAAGCCCGAGCTGGACGCCATCGCCGGGATCGGTGACAAGGCCGCGCTCGCCACCGCCCTGGGCGGCACCCTGCGCGCCGACGTCGACCTGCTCAACGCCACCAACTTCTACACCGACCGCCTGTTCGGCGTGTGGGTGTCGGTGGATCTGCTGCAGCCCGACCGCACCGCGCCGTACCTGGTGCAGGGCGGCCTGGGCCTGCCGGACCGCGACTTCTACCTGCAGGGCGGCCGCATGGCCGAGATCCGCAAGCAGTACCAGGCCTACATCGCGCAGGTGCTGCAGCTGGCCGGCGTCGCCGATCCGGCGGCCAAGGCCCAGCGCATCGTCGCGCTGGAGACCAAGATCGCCCAGGCGCACTCTACGCAGGAAGCCACCAACGACGTCGCCAAGGGCGCCAACGCCTGGAAGCAGGCCGACCTGAGCGCGAAGGCGCCGGGCATGGACTGGAGCGCCTTCCTGGCCTCCGCCGGCCTGGATGCCCAGCAGGACTTCATCGTGTGGCAGCCCAAGGCCGTGGCCGGCATTTCGCGCCTGGTCGCCACCGAGCCGCTGGAGGTCTGGAAGGACTACCTGGCCTTCCACGCACTGGACCGCGCCGCACCGTACCTGCCCAAGTCGTTCGCCGATGCGCGCTTCGCCTTCCACGGCACCACGCTCAACGGGACGCCGCAGCAGAGCGAGCGCTGGAAGCGTGCCGTCGATGACAGCAACCATGCGGTCGGCGAAGCGATCGGCAAGCTGTACGTCGAGCGTCATTTCGACCCGGCCACCAAGGCCCGCGCCGATGAGATGGCCAAGAACATCATTGCCGCGTTCGCCAAGCGCATCGATGCACTGGAGTGGATGTCGCCGCAGACCAAGGCGCGCGCCAAGGCCAAGGTCGAGGGCCTGACCGTCGGCATGGGCTACCCGGACAAGTGGCGCGACTACACCGGCCTGGAGATCAAGCGCGATGACGCGCTGGGCAATGCCGAGCGGGCGGAGCTGTTTGAGTACCGCCGCAACATCGCCAAGCTCGGCAAGCCGGTCGACCACAGCGAGTGGGCGATGCTGCCGCAGACCATCAATGCGATGAACGTGCCGCTGGAGAACCGCCTGGTGTTCCCGGCCGCGATCCTGCAGCCGCCGTTCTTCGATGGTGCGGCCGATGATGCGGTGAACTACGGTGCGATCGGCGCGGTGATCGGCCATGAGATCAGCCACGGGTTCGACAATGCCGGTGCTCTGTTCGATGAGACGGGCAAGCTGCAGAACTGGTGGACGGCGGAGGATCTGAAGCAATTCAACGCGGCAGGCGATGCGCTGGCGGCGCAGTTCAGCAGCTACAGTCCGTTCCCGGGGGTCTCGGTGAATGGTCGTCTGACGCTGGGCGAGAACATTGCCGATGTGGCAGGTCTGTCGACGGCCTACGATGCGTATCAGCTGTCGCTGCAGGGCAAGCCGGGGCAGACGCTGGAGGGCTTCACGCCGGATCAGCGGTTCTTCCTGGGCTTCGCGCAGGCGTGGCGCAGCAAGGCGCGTGAGCAGGCGCTGCGCAATTCGCTGTTGACCAATGTGCATGCACCGGGCCAGTTCCGTGCGTTGACGGTGCGCAACCTGGATGCGTGGTATCCGGCCTTCGAGGTGAAGGAAGGCCAGAAGCTGTATCTGGCGCCGGAGAAGCGGGTCAAGGTGTGGTGAGGTGTTTCATCGCACTTTGCTGAGATGAAAGAACGGGCGCTACGGCGCCCGTTTTTTTTGCCCTGCAAAGCTGGAGCGGAGCAACGGCTGGGGTCTGCGTTTGCGCTGGTTTGGGCGGGCATGGGTGGGGTGTGGGG